>CANRLV010000010.1 GCA_947631565.1 uncultured Gemmiger sp.
GAATTTTACAAGGCAAGAAAGGAGCGTGGCGAACTATGAAAACCTGGAACGATTACAAAGAATATGTTAAAAGCATCAATGCCGACGAAAAAAAGAATATGGAAGAAATCGAAGAGATGGCAGCCATCGTCGGGGCATTGGTACAGCAAAGAAATGCGTTGGGGCTGTCGCAGCGGGAATTGGCAGCGCGCTGCGGTATGCCGCAGTCCTCCATTGCCCGTATCGAATCCTGCAAGACAGCCCCCAATCTGGATACGCTGCTTAAAGTAATGGGTACGCTTGGATTAAAACTGAGCGTGGCAACGCCGGAGCAGCCAAAAGCGACGGCCTGAAACCCAGTTGGTAGCTCGCAACCAAAGAAACACACAGTAACGTTTATTTCCGTGTGACGCAGCGCTCACCCCATATTTTGGCCAGCGAGGAGAGCAGCTGACTCTTAATCAGCGGGCCCTGGGTTCGAGTCCCCGATGGCGCACCATTACCAGCAAATCCGAACCCGCTCTTGTATGAGAGCGGATTCGGATTTGTCTTTTTGTATCCGTCTGCCGCCAAACTTGACATCAGGTAAAGCGGTGTGTATCTTGAAATGTGCGGAGGCGGAATGGCCTTGTGCGCAGACCGCGAAAGGCAGGCCGGAATGTGTAGGCAGCAGGAATGTATTTCCCCAAATCGGCTTGCGCATAATCTCGCCAACACCTCTTGCCGCCCGGCAGACTTTACACATGAAACGAGGGATGTTTACCCCATAACTGGCACTTTGGACGCGCCGCTGCGGCGTGAGCTACAAAGGAGAGGTGTGTACAAAAAATCTTATCGATATGAGGCATCAATGTATAAGTACAGACAGGAATTTGAAAGTTTTCTCAATGAGGAAAAAGATGATTATACACCATCCTTCTTAATACGTTATTTTGAGAAAGAATTCAAAATCAGAGATTTTCCCTTAGAAAATATAAAAAATGGGTTAGCGCATATAGTAGAAAACCTGAATGCACGGAAGACAAATAATTATGTTTTGATATCAGCCGTTATAGGTGCAATTTCCGGGGCGATTTTTACGGGAATAGGGTCTCTCATTGTAGCACTAATACAATAGTCAGTAAGTTTTTAAAAGTAACTTCTATAGTTATAGCTAAGGGTTTGATAAAAAGGCGCAAGATGGTTTCCACGGATAAAGGTTCGACTGTTGCGTACAATGGCGCACCAAACTCCGCAAATCCGAACCCGCTCTTGTATGAGAGCGGATTCGGATTTGCCTTTTTTGGATTCAACTGTTGGCGCGGTTGCAACGGCAGAATGGCGATGGTATAATAAAACAGTACCGATTCTTGTACAACGCTGGGACCGATAAGGATAAAATCATGCGCTCTTCCTTTGTCATCAAGGGGCATATCTGCTACTGCCCGGAGCCTGCCCGCCTGGTCATCGCGCCGGACAGCTACCTTTTGTGCGAGAACGGCGTCTGCCGGGGCGTTTTTGCCGAGCTGCCCGCCGCCTGCCGCGCTCTGCCGTTTGAAGATATGGGAGACAGATTCATCCTGCCCGGCTTTGTCGACCTGCACACCCATGCTCCGCAGAGCGCTTTTCGCGGCACCGGTATGGACAGGGAGCTGACGGAATGGCTGACGGCCAACGCTTTCCCGGAGGAAAGCCGCTACGCCGACCTCGCCTATGCCGAAAAGGCCTACCGCATTTTTACCGACGAGCTGGTGCGCAGCGCCACCACGCGGGCGGTCATCTTTGCCACCGTGCACACGCCGGCCACGCTGCTGCTGATGGATCTGCTGGAGCAGGCCGGCCTGGGCGCCTATGTGGGCAAGGTGAACATGGACCGCAACGCGCCGCCGTCCCTGTGCGAGGAGAGCGCTGCGCGCTCGGCCGCGGATACAGCCGCCTGGCTGGACCAGTGCCGGCAGCGGGCCCACAAAACCGTGCGGCCCATCCTCACACCGCGGTTCATCCCGTCCTGCTCCGACGAACTGCTAACGGCGCTGGGCGAGCTGCAAAAGCAGTACGGCGTGCCGGTGCAGTCCCACCTGTCAGAAAACCTCTCGGAGATCGAGTGGGTGAAGGAGCTCTGCCCGCAAGCGGCATTCTACGGCCAGGCCTACGACCGGTTCGGGCTGTTCGGCACAAACGGTCCGGCGGTGATGGCCCACTGCGTCCATTCCGGCGATGCCGAGCTCGATCTCATCCGGCGGCGCGGCGTGTTCATCGCCCACTGCCCGCAGTCCAACATGAACCTTGCCTCCGGCATCGCGCCGGTGCGCCGCTGCCTGGACCGCGGACTGCGCATGGGGTTGGGCACCGACGTGGCGGGCGGGGCCAGCCTTTCGATGCTGCGGGCCGTCAGCGATGCCATCCAATGCTCAAAGCTGCTGTGGCGGCTGGCGGATACCACGCTGGCGCCGCTCAAGCTGAGCGAGGCGCTCTACCTGGCCACCAAGGGCGGCGGCGCGTTTTTCGGCAAGGTGGGCAGCTTTGAGGACGGCTATGCCTTTGACGCCGTCGTGCTGGATGACACCGCCCTGCCCCACCCGCAGCTGCTGGCGCCGGCACAGCGGCTGGAGCGCCTTGTCTACCTCGCGGACGACCGACACATCTGCGCGAAATGGGTAGACGGCCGGCGCCTGTTCTAAGGCGTAAACCTTATCCGCCTGCAACGGCCGGTATACAGGTGCGGTAAACTTTGGATCAAGTTCCCCAAAAGGCACGGCCTTTTCCGACTGATTTCGAAAAACCTGCGCAAGGCCGTCGCCAACGACCCCGAGGGCCGCGAGGGCATGGCGCTCGGTCAGTATGTGACCGGCATGGCGTTCTCGAACGTCGGCCTCGGCATTGCCCATTCCATGGCCCATACCCTGGGCGCTGTGTATGACACGCCGCACGGCGTGGCCTGCGCGATGATGCTGCCCATCGTGATGGAGTACAACCAGGAGTGCACCGGCGACAAGTTCAAGTATATCGCTGAGGCCATGGGCGTCGACACGACCGGCATGGACCAAGCGACCTACCGCAAGGCGGCCATCGACGCCGTCAAGCAGCTTTCCGCCGACGTCGGCATCCCCACCAGGCTGGAGGCGATGAAGGAGGAGGACCTCGAGTTCCTTGCCCGATCCGCCGCCGCCGATGCCTGCGCGCCCGGCAACCCCAGGCCCGCCAGCGTTGAGGACTTCAAGGCGCTGTTCCGCAAGATCATGTAAAGCGTAAACAGGCCGGAAACAGGAGAACCGCGGCCCGCTGTGCAAACAGCGGGCCGCAGTTCCGCGCGCGGCTTTGTCCTCCGCTGCCGGTATAATGAATCATCGCTCACCCGGCAGGCCGAATGAGCGATGATATGCGCGATGAAAACGGCGCTTTCACGCCGCACCGGCGCGGGCGGCGGGCGCGCCCGGCGCATCAGAGGCCCCGGGCAGCTGCAGCCGCACACTGACGCGGCGCGGCGGGCGCGCGCCCTCCGGCAGCAGCCAGACCTGCTCCACGCAGACCCTCTCGCCGCTGACCGAGAAGAGGACGAACGCCTGCCCCCGGGCCAGCGCGAACAGCTGCACGGGCAGCTGCGCGCAGAAAAACCGGCAGCTCGGCCGGCGCCGGCCACTCAGCCGCAGGCGATAGCTGCGCTCCAGCGCCCAGGCCCGCAGGCTGGGGCTTTTGAGGAAGGCGCGGCAGGCGGCATACCGGATGCTCTCCGGATGCAGCGGGCAGGGGATGGCCACGGTGACCGGCAGGTCCGCCGCGCTGGCCAGCGCGGCGCCGAGCTGCCGCCCGGAGACCTCGGCCTGCAGCCCTTGGGGAAAGCGGCGGACCGTCTTTTTGGCGGGGGCGGGGGTGACTTGGGTTTGGGTTTTCATGGGAACGCTCCTTTCAGGGCCTTCGCCTTCCCGGCGCAGTGCTTTGCGGCACGGTGCCGCAAAAAAAGACACACTACACAGGCGAAAGCCGTTATAGTGTGTCAAATCTCTATTGTAAGCACCGTGCCGGTCCCCCGGAACGATTCCATTGTTATTATACCATGTGATGCCGGTTTATGCAAGCGTTCTTTTACGCCTTTTTGCAAAAAAATTCAAAAATGCCGCCAATGTGCCGCTGTAAGCAAAAAACCCGCCCCCGGGCAGATCTGCCCGGGGGGCGGCTCGCGCTCTGCCCGGCCGGCGGCCGGGGGTGGCTCACTCGATCATGATGACCTTTTTCTCCGGCAGCTTGGGGGCGTCCTGCTTGGGCACGCTCAGCTTGAGCACGCCGTCCTCAAACTTGGCCTGCACGTCCTTCTCGGTGACCTGCTCGCCGACATAGTAGCTGCGCTGCATCGAGCCCGCATACCGTTCCTGCCGGACGATGCGGCCGTTGCCGTCGGTCTGGTCCCGGTTCAGGTCCTTGGCGGCGCTGACCACCAGATACCCGTCGCTCAGCTCCAGGCTGATCTCGTCCTTCTTGAAGCCCGGCAGGTCGATGTCGACCTCGTAGTGGTCGTCATGGTCGCGGACGTCGGTCTTCATCACGTTGGCGGCGTGCTTGCCGTAGAGCTTGCGGTCCATGCCGTCAAAGTCCCGCAGCGCGGGGAAGTCCATCCAGCTGTCAAAAAAATCATCAAAAATACGCGGTACCAACATAAGGCATTTCCTCCTGACGCAATGTTTTGAGCATCGGACGAAAGGCGCAGACCCTTGCGGGCCGTCTTTGTTCCTTTGTTCTGACTCTATTATACCACATAAATTAGCACTGTCAAGTCTAGAGTGCTAAAAATGCGTGAAATTCCTGTTAATAAACGGTGAACATTGCGTTCCCTACCCGCAAAGTATGCCCGCGGGGCAGCCGGCTTATGCACGGGCGGCAGCAAAAAACCGGCCCTGCCTTGCGGTTTGGGACCGGTTTTGGATATAAACACAGAGCTACGGCGTGTAATCGATGGCCGCCCGGGCGGCCTGCGGCTCCTGCAGGCGGCGCTCGATGCGGTAGAGCCTTCCGTCCTTGACAAACCGCGCCCCCGTCTGCTTAAAGTGGAAGGCCACGCCGTGGCGCACGCACTGCGCCCGCGTCGCCAGCACCCAGTCATACCGGCAAAGCCGGGCGCGGGGGCCGGATTCGCCGCCGCAGGTGACAAGCTCGAACGTCCCGGCATCGAGATACGCCTCGATATCGATGGGTCCCAGCATCGGCTCGTGGATGATGCGCTTGTGCCGCGCCGGCACGGCCAGGAAGACCGGCAGCCGGCGGTCGGCCTGCTCCTGGTCCTCGCAGGTGCACCACAGCGTCACGTTGGGCCAGCCGCCGCCCCAGTCGTCGGGCAGGCAGTCCATGGCACGGTGGATGCGCTTGGTGATGATGTGGAACTGCAGGTCGGGGCGCTCGCGCATCATCTGCCAGCAGTCCGGCCGCCAGGCGTCGGCGTCCTCGACAAAAAAGTCCGAGGTCATGCAGGCGAACACCGTGCTGCCGGGCGGCAGCTTGTAGTCCCCGCTGCGGCCGCGCCGGCGCGGCAGGTCAAAGTCCGCCGTGCGGGTCACGACGCTGGCATCCCGGCCGACGGATTCGTCCCGGCGGTAGACATAGCAGTTCTGGCAGCCGGCGCTGAGCTTGTGGCAGCCGTGCCAGGGGTTCCAGATGGGCACAGGCCTCACCCCCTGTGCCCAGTATACCACGCGGCCGCCGCCCGCGCAACGCAGGCGGGCATTGCCTTTTTGACCGCGGCGTGGTACGATATCGGGTAGAGAAAGCAAAAAAGGAGCCCGCCCATGCCGGACAAAAAAGCCAAGACCGAAAAAACCAACGTGATGCGCCTGCTGGACCAAAAGAAAGCCGCCTACACGGCCCACTGGTACGGCGACACCGGCGCCGTCAGCGGCGCCGAGGTGGCGGCCGTGCTGGGCATCGACCCGGCGCGGATGTTCAAAACGCTGGTCACCCGCGCCGGCAGCGGCGCGCACTATGTGTTTCTGGTGCCGGTGCAGGGCGAGCTGGACCTCAAAAAAGCGGCCAAGGCGGTGGGCGAGAAGAGCATCGCCATGCTCCCGGCCAAGGAGCTGCTGCCGCTGACCGGCTACGTCCACGGCGGCTGCTCGCCTATCGGGATGAAAAAGCCTTTTCCCACCGTCGTCGACGCCAGCGCCGCGGCGTTCGGCACCGTCGTGTTCAGCGCCGGCAGGATCGGCTGCCAGGTCGAGACGACGCTGGCGGAGCTCCAAAAGCTGGTCAGGTATACGCTGTGCGACATCACGGTGTAACGTAGCACCCAAAAGCACCCCCGCGCCCGGTTTTGGGCGCGGGGGTGCTTTTACGGTTGGCTGTTGCGTCACGCCGTGGGCGCGGCGCTTTCGGCCTCGGCGGCGCCGTCCGCGGCGGCAGGAGCGTCCCCGGCATTCGGGGCGCCGGCCTTGTCCAGCAGGCCGTGCAGCACGGTCATCAGGCGCTCGACGTTGATGGGCTTGGCGATGTGGTCGTTCATGCCGCTGTCCAGCGCCTTGCGGCGGTCCTCGTCAAAGGCGTTGGCGGTCATCGCCACGATGGGGATGCCCGCCTTGGCCGGGTCGGGCAGGGCGCGGATGGCGCGGGTCGCGTCATAGCCGTTCATCTGCGGCATCTGCACGTCCATCAGGATCAGGGCATAGCGGCCGGGGTCGGCCTCGGTCACCTTGCGCACCGCCACCGTGCCGTCCTCGGCGGTGTCGACCGCAAAGCCGCTTTCTTCCAGCAGCTCCTGGGCGATCTCGCGGTTGAGCTCGTTGTCCTCGACCAGCAGCAGCGGCGTGCCGTGCAGGTCGGTGCGCATGGCCAGCTGGGCGGCCAGCGGCGGTTTTTCCTGCGGCTCCACCTTGCCGATGGCCGAGATCAGCGTATCGCGCAGCTCGCTCATAAAGATGGGCTTGTTGCAGAAGGCCGTCACGCCGGCCTTTTTGGCCTCGTCCTCAAAGGCTGTCCAGTCATAGGCGGTGACGATGATGATGGGCACCTGCTCGCCGACCACGGCGCGCACCTGGCGCACGACCTCCAGCCCGCTCAGATCGGGCAGGGCCCAGTCAATGATATAGGCGTAGAAGCGGTCGCCCATCTCGACGGCCTGCCTGGCGCGCAGCACCGCTTCCTGCCCGTGCAGCGTCCACTCGGCGCGCATACCGATCTGGGTCAGCATCTTGGTCACGCTGTCACAGGTGCTGAAGCTGTCGTCCACCACCAGCGCGCGCAGGCCCATCAGCTCGCGGATGGTCACGGTCTGGCGGCGCTCGGTCTGCAGGCGGAAATCCAGGTCGATGATGAACTCGGTGCCGTGACCCTGCTCAGTCTCCAGCGTGATGGTGCCGCCCATGGCGTCGACGATGCTCTTGGTGATGGCCATGCCCAGGCCCGTGCCCTGGATACCGCTGACGGTGGAGTTGCGCTCGCGCTCGAACGGCTCAAAGATATGCGTGGCGAACTCCTCGCTCATGCCGATGCCGGTATCCTTGACCCGTATCTGGTAGGAGCCGTAGCCGGTGGGGGCGGTGGGCTTCTGGCGGATGGTCAGGCTGACCGAGCCGCCGGCGGGCGTGAACTTGATGGCGTTGGACAGCAGATTGAGCAGGATCTGGTTGAGGTGCAGCTTGTCGCAGTAGATGTCCTCGTCCAGCACGTCCACCGTGTCCATAAAGAAGTTGAGCTGTTTGGACTGCATCTGGGTCTGGATGATGTTGCGCATATCCCGGAAAATATCCGAGATGGTGCAGGGCTTCTCGTCGATGTTGAGCTTACCGGACTCGATGCGGCTCATGTCCAGCACATCGTTGATGAGCGAGAGCAGGTGGTTGGAGCTGGACAGGATCTTGCGCAGGTACTCCTGCACGCGCTCCTTGTTGTCGATGTTGGTCTCGGCCAGCGTGGTAAAGCCGATGATGGCGTTCATCGGGGTGCGGATGTCGTGGCTCATGTTGGACAGGAAGGTCGTCTTGGCGCGCTCGGCGGCCTCGGCCTTGCGCAGCTTCTCCTCCAGCACGGCGCGGCTCACGGCTTCCTCGGTGGCGCGGCGGTTCTGGCGCGCCAGCAGCACAAAGTACACCGCCACGGCCAGCGCCATCAGCATGGCGGTGGCCCAGCAGATGCCGCGCACCGAGAACACGCTGGCAAAAGCCTCCTTCTCCGGCACCTCGACACCGATGGCCCACTCGTTGATGCCGGCGGGCGCGTAGTACAGATACTTCCAGCCGTTGGTGCCGGCGGTGCGGAATACCACATACCCGCTGTTCAGGGCCAGAACGTCCTCGGTGTACTCGGCCCAGGTCTTGCCGTCCTTGGTCTCGCGGCCGCTGGCCGCCGTATCGTCATAGTCGTGGATGTTGCCCAGCGTGTCATGGTAGGTGTCGAGCAGAAAATCGCCGTTGCGGGTGTCGATGATGTACACGGTGGCGGTGGCGTTGTAGATGTTTTCGATGTTGAGCGCGGCGCCCAGATCGGCCAGCGGGGTCACGCCGTAGAGCAGGGCCGCGACCTCGCCGTTCTGGATGATGGGCACATAGTGGCGCAGCACCGGCGTGCCGGAATTGCTGTAGACGCGGTTGGAGATATGCTCGCCCAGCGACGCCTCGGCCGCGAACGAGAGCGAATCGTTGTCCGAGACGTCGGTCAGGCCGCCGTCCGGCATGATGACGCGGTCGTCCGGCATCAAAATGCGCACGCGCATCGTCTCCAGCAGCGGGGTGACGTTGCCCATCAGCTCGCGCATACTGTCGACGTCAAAGTTGTCGGCGGAGGAAAGGATATCCGCGGTGGCGTTCAGGATGGCGCTGTCGCGCTCCAGCTTGGCCGACACCTCGGTGATGACGGTGTTCACGCCCTCCTCCATGCGGCCGATGGCGCGCTCCTTTACGCCCGCACTGATGCGCACATACGCCGCGGTGAAGAGCACGGCGATGACGACGATGAGGCAGACGGTGAGCAAGCTGCCAGCCTGGCCGGTACGTTTTTTCACGGTGTGGCTCCTTTTCAGGTAATACTTTGGGCGAACGCGCGGATGGCGGCGGCGGTCCTTTCATAGTCCGCCCGCACGGCCGCGACCAGCGCGGGGTCGGCGTCGCCGCCGCCGCGCAAAGCCTCGGTCAGCGCGCTGGAGGAGCGCGCCAGCGCCGCAAAGCTCAGGTTCTGGCACATCCCCTTGATGGTGTGCGCGGCGCGGAACGCCTCGTCCCGGTCGCCGGCGTCCAGCGCGGAAAGCAGCAGCCGGTAGCTGCCGTCGTCCGGGAACTTGAGCACGAACTTCTGCACCAGCCGTTCGCTGTGCAGGCGGGCGAGCACGTCGTCATAGTCGCCGCCCAACGCGGCGTAGCATTCGGGCAGGGTCATACGGCGGGGTCCTCCTTTGCATCGGTATCGCCGCCGGCGCGGGGGGCCTCGTCGTCCGCGCCGGTGTGGGTCAGGGTATTTTTCATTGAATCATCGTAGAAGGTATACTGCGCGCGGCCGGCCCGCTTGGCGTGGTACAGCGCCTGGTCGGCGGCGCGGCACAGGCGCTCGTAGTCGTAGCCGACCACGGCCGCCTCGGCCACGCCCATCGACACCGTCACGGTAAAACCGTCGCAGTCGCCGCAAAGGGAATGGAAGATGCGGTCCACGATGCCGTGCAGGTCGCCCTCATACTCCAAAAAGAGCAGGAACTCGTCGCCGCCGAAGCGGCACGCCAAGTCGCTGCCGCGGGTGCAGCGGCGGCAGCGCTCGGCCAAAAACAGCAGCACGCGGTCACCGAACTCGTGGCCGTAGACGTCGTTGGCGGTTTTGAGATGGTCCAGGTCAAAGAACAGCAGCGCAAAGCGGTGCTCCGGGTGGGTGAGCAGCCGCTGCTCGATCTGCTCGCGCGCGCTGGCGCGGTTCAGCAGGCCGGTCAGCGGGTCCAGCGTGGCGCGGCGCTCGAGCTCCTGCAATTTCAGCCGGCCCTCATGGATGTCGATGGCCTTGCCCAGTACGCCGGTGAACTGCGGCGGGTCGTCGGTGCTCCAAACGGTGCGGTAGTACAGGCGGAACCAGCGCGCCTCGCCGCGTATGTGCAGCAGCACCTCCTCGCTGCGGTCGGGGGCGTCGGGGGTGGCGGAGGTGACGTGCGCAAGGCACCGGTCGCACACCTCCGGCCCCAGCAGCGTGCGGAAGCGCTCGTCATGCAAGGGGTCCATCGTGATCTCGTCGAGCCCCAGCTTGCGCGCGCCCAACGCCGAGATGGTCACGGCGGGCGGCGCGGCCGTATACTCGAACTGGATCTCGTCGGTCAGGGCGGCAAAGAAGTTGTATTTCATGCGCTCGTAGTCCAGCAGGCGCAGCGTCCGCTCCGACACGCCGCCCCCCTCGCCGCGCAGCGTCTCTTCGGACAAGCTGCGCAGCCGTTTGCGGCGCATCTCCTGGACCGATTCGGCCTCCAGCGCGGTGCGGATGCGGTCGGCGTTCTGCGCAAGGCACTGCAGCAGCAGCGGGTTGAAGGCGCCGCACTGCCCGTTCAGGATCATCTCCACCGCCGTCTCGTGCGGGATGGCGGTCTTGTACACGCGCTCGCTGGTCAGGGCGTCGTACACGTCGGCCAGGGCCACCACCTGCGCGGCCACCGGGATATCGTCGCCGGCCAGCCCGTCCGGGTAACCGCGGCCGTCCCAGCGCTCATGGTGCCAGCGGCAGATCTCGTAGGCGGTCTGGATCAGCGGCTCGTCCTGGTAGATGGGCAGGTCCTTGAGCATGGCGGCGCCGATGGCGGCGTGGGTCTTCATCACCGAGAACTCGGCGGGGGTCAGGCGGCCGGGCTTGTTGAGGATCCGTTCGTCGATGGCGATCTTGCCGATGTCATGCAGCGCCGAGGCGGTGCTGATGCGCGTGATGTCCTGCGCGGTCAGGTGGTAGGCATCGGTATGCTGGAGCAGGTACCCCAAAAACAGCTCGGTCAGCGTGCGGACGTGCAGAATGTGCAGCCCGCTCTCGCCGTTGCGGAACTCGACCACATGGCTGAGGATATCGATCATCAGGCTGCTGCGCTGCTCTTTTTCGTAGATCTGGTCCTCGACCAGGCCGATCAGGCGCTTCTGCTTGGCGTACAGCAGGATGGTGTTGACCACGCGCCGCCGCACGATGAGCGCGTCGAACGGGCGCATGATGAAATCCGTCACGCCCAGCTCATAGGCGCGCTCGACCTGGGCGGTGCGCGTCTCGGCCGAGACCATGATGACCGGCACGTCGTTGATCCAGCCCTGCTCGTTCATCGCGGCCAACACGCCGAAGCCGTCCAGCCGGGGCATGACGATGTCCAGCAGCACCAGCGAGAGCTGGGCCGCCTGCTTGCGCAGCACGTCCACGGCCTGCACGCCGTCCTCGGCCTCCAGGATGTCATACTCATCGCCCAGCATATCGGCCAGGATGGAGCGGTTCATCTCGGAATCGTCCACGATGAGGATCTTTTGTATTTCCTTCGCTGCCATACGGGTTCTTCCTTTGGGCGCAGGGCGCCGATTCTTGTTTTCATTATCCCATACCGCGGGGGATGCTGTCAATAGAAAAAACCTTCCCCCTGAGGGGAAGGTGGCTGCGAAAGCGGCCGGATGCGGGGAAAATCTCACCCGCCGGCTGCCGCGCTGCCGGCGCCGTTGAGGGGCACAACGGTAAAATCGGCGCTCCACAGATCGCGGCCGCCGGTGTCGGCCACGGTCAGGTGCACGGCTACGGTGGCATCGTCCGTGCCGGTTTTGTCCACGGTAAAGGTCAGGTCGGAGAAATGCAGGTCACGGTACATATCCCCGCCCAACACCTCGCGCAGGACGGGGTCCGCACCGGCGGTCTCGGTGCGCTCCATGACCAGCCGCCCGGCGGGCACGGTGCGGCCGGCGGGGGTCTTGTACTCGCCGGTGCCGCCCGTTGACAGGCGCAGCGTGCAGCCCCGGTCAAACAGCGAGCTGTCCATCGTGACCTTGTTTTTGGCCGCCTCGATGCCGCGCCCGAAACGCAGCTCGTCGGCGACAGCCTCGGCCGCGGCGCTGGCCAGCACCTGCGCGTTGGACACCTGTATCATGCGGTTGCGCACGGCGAGCACGGCGGTCACGCCGGCGGTACCGGCGGCCGTGACCAGCGCCAGTATCATCACAGCGATCAGCGTTTCCGCCAGCGTAAAGCCCGTGCGGCGGCGCAGCTTGCGGCGCATCGGCCTGACTCCTTTCACGGTAAAGATGGCGCCATGGGCATCAGCCGCCCCCGCCGCCGCCGCCGCCGGGCGAGACCGGCGTCACTTGGTAGGACAGCAGGTGGTCGCCGCCGTACAGCGTTACGTTGGCGGACAGCTCCTTCTTGGTGTCCCACGTCACCTCGTTCGTAACGGGGTCCGGCGGGCCCGGCTCCTTCACGGCAATGTCGATGGCATAGCCGCGCGCCGGCACCGTGCCGAAGGGCTGGTGCTGCTCGGCGGCCGAAAGCTCTTTGTAAAAGCGGGTGTCCTGCGTGCGGGTCTCCATATCGATGCTGCCGGCCGCCGAGACCATGGACGCCAGCAGCAGTACCGCCAGCGCGATGACAAGCATGGCGACAAGCACCTCGGCAAGGCTCTCGCCGCGGCGGTTGTGCAGTTTCCGGCGCAGGGTGTGCATAGGGCAGGCTCCTTAATAGATGCGGGTCACGACGGGGTTGTTGTCCTTCCAGGAGACGGTCACGGTCACGGTGTTCTCGGTGATGCGCCGGCCATAGCTGGCGGCCGTGCGCAGGACATCCGTGTCAAACGCGGTGCTGCCCTCCTTCAGGGTGCTCGGCACCAGGGCACTGGGGTCCTTCGCGAAATCGTCCTCCACGGTCACGCTCGTCGCGATCACGCGGGTCACCTGGGCGGGCAGCTCAAAGGCCGTGGTGTACAGCATGGTATCGGTATCGGCGTCGGCGTCGGCGGGCTCCTCGCTCACATCGATGCGCAGGCCGTAATCGCCGATATCGCTCACGTCCGCGCGAACGGTGCCCAGGACGGTCTTCCAGCCGTCCCAGGCCGCAGCGTCGCTGCCGGCGGGCGCCTTGGTGCTGTCCTGCCCGGTGATGACAAGGCGGCGCACCTCGGTATCGGTGGGGCTGTCCATGGGCCCGGTGCCGGCGTTGGAGGCCGTGTCGGTATAGGTGTGCTTGCCGGTCTCGTCCTGAAAGGTCATGGTATCCGAGCACTTAAAAAAGTACGAGGGCACATCGCTTTGCAAAAAGGAAGCGGAAAAATAGCTGTCGGGCAGCAGCGTCTCCATCAGGGCGGAGACGCTGCCGGTCTTTTCGACCTTGCAGGCCTCCAGCGGTGAACGGTGGAACGTGACGGAGGCCGAGGTGTCCCGGTGGCCGTCTTCGTTGGCCGGAGGATCGACGAAGGTATACTGGTTCAGGCTGTACAGCGTATAGGGTATCGCGGCGCCCTCGTCAGGCTTTTTGACGTACCACCAGGTATAGGTGTGGCGCATGGTCAGCCGGATCTGGATCTCCTGTTCGTGCAGCTCGTCACGCAGCAGCGTGGCCGCCGACGCGGCCGAAAGATATTGCTGCTGGTCGCGCTCCAGCCGGGCATAGCGCCCGGCGTTGGCGGCCGCCGTGACCAGCGCCGCCACCCCGGCAAAGGCGCACAGCATGAACACCAGCAGCGCGAAGATGATGGACGCGCCGCGTTGGCTCTGCAGTTTTTTGGCAGCGGTGTGCATGTGCATGGGCTCCTTTTAGAATAGGCTTCCCCCGGAGGGGGGAGGCTTGCGCGCAGTCTACGCCGGCGGGAAGGTGCTTTGCGGCGCGGCGTTCGGGTCATCCGCCGGCTCGGCCGGCGGCGCGGGCACAGGCACGGTGGGGTCCTGCGGCGGCGGGTCCGGCTCGGTCGGCGCGGATGTGGGCTCCGGCGGCGTCTCGGGCGTCGGTTCCGATGTTGGCTCGGGCGTCGGGGTCGGGGTGGGTTCCGGGGTCGGCGCGGGCGTTTCGGCCGGGCCGGGGGTTTCGGCCGGGCCGGGCGTCTCGGCCGGGTCGGGCGTCTCGGCCGGGTCGGGCGTCTCGGCCGGGTCGGGGGTCGGCGTCGCGCCGCTTTCGGGCGTGGCCGTCCCCGGGGCCGCGCTCTCGGGCGTGGCGGCCGTTTCGGGGGTCGCCGTCTCGGGGGTGGCGGCCGTCTGCGGCGGCGCGCTGTTCTCGGGCGTGGCCGGGTCGTCAATGGGGACAGGGATAAAGGGCGCATGGCCGTTCAGGTCCAGGGAAAAGCCCATCGGTGCGTTCGGCCAGGTGCCGTAGTGCACCAACACATCGGTATAGGACCCGTCGGTTTGCAGCTGCTTGCCATTCACCACAGCCTTGTACGGGTAGGTGCTGCCGCCGCCCTGCGGCGTCAGGCCGTTGGCGCCCGGCAGGTAGGTGTAGTCGGCGTTCTTTTCCTCCGTCAGCGTTTCCGCAGGGGTGCCCTGGTAAGCCAGGCCGTCGAGGGTCGCAGCGGTCATAAGGTCCTTCAGGTAGGCGTTGCGTTGGACGGTGTCGGTGCCGCTGCCGCTGCCGGAAGCACTGCCGTAAATGGGATAGACCTGGCCTTTGGTGGTCGTGTTTATGGCCGTGGTATCCAGATAGGTATAGCTGTCCTCAATGGTCACGTGACCGGGGCCTTCTGTGTTATAGCCGAGGATGCCGCCGACAGTGACATTTGTTGCAGTACTCTGCACCTTGACACTGCCGCCCGCATAGCTGTTTTCGATCTTTATTGAGTAGTTGTCGCTGGACGTATCGGCGCGGCCGACCAGACCGCCGATCATGATATCGCCGTTTGCGTTGGCGGCATCCAGAACGTTGACGGCGGCGGATTTTTCGATGGTAACACCCCAATAGGCGTTGCCGACCAGACCGCCGATGGAAGCATACTTGGAATCCGAGTCGCTGCCGGTGCCGCTGTTCTGGATGGTATAGCCGGCCACGACACAATTCTTGATCTTGACCAGGCCCGTAGTATAGCCGACCAGACCGCCGGCGCCGCAGGGAGACGAATCGATCGCAGAGATCGAAGCCGAGCCGTCGGGCGAATACAGCACGATGTTTTGCAGGGTGCCGCTGGCGCTGGCGAACAGGCCGACATCGCCCTCGCCCTCTATGCTCAGGTTCAGAATATGGTAGCCGTCGCCGTCATAGACACCGGAGAATCCTGTCGGCGCGGTGTAGCGGGGCACCGTGCGGGACGTCGTGCCGCCCGGGACCGGGACCACAATAGTAGTAGTATAGTCCTTGCCGTACAGGTCATGGCTCTGCTTGAAGTACAGATTGCAGTTGACCGGGATGTTGTCCAGCTGCTGTACGGTGCGGATGAGGACGGGGGCGCTGCTTGTTGTGCCGAACGTACTCGTCGATACGCCGGCATAGCCGTCGGTATAATAAAGGGTGCTGGTGCTGCCGGTCTGGCCGAAGCCGGAGAGCGATTTGCATTCCGGGGAGCCCGTGTCGGGGGTCGGGTAGACCGCGAACACATCGGGGTCGCCGCCCAGCAGCGCGAACACCTTGCTGCGCACGGCGTTGTACTGGTCCGTGCTCAGGCCGCCGGTGTAGCTGGCCGCCGTGTCGTAGGCCTGCAGGCCAAGGCTGCCCGGGTCCGGCGCGGCCGCGGCGGACTTGTCGCCGTTGTAGAGCACATACCCGCTGGCGGCGATCTCGTCCGGTACGGGGGTGATGGCGCCGTCATCCATCATATGGCGGTCGGCGCACAGCGTGTTGAAGCTGCCGCCCGGCAGGTGGTAGCCGGCGTCCTTCGCGTCGTCGGCGTCGTCCGGGCCATTACCGTCCAGCTTGATGCCGTCGCCGGTCACACCGACCAGCTGGTAGGTGACGTTGTTGCTCCCGTCCAGCTCATAGTACAGCAGGCCGGAGGCCTTGGCGGTGGCACGCGGCCAGTCACCGTAATGCACATACGCCGTCAGCGGGTCCGTCTGCGCAAGGCCCTTGTCCTTTTTGGCGTCGAGCTGGACGGAGACAACGGCCTGCAGCGGATACCTGCGCGTGTTGGCGGTCAGGCCCTTCACGCCGGTCGTATCGGCCGCGTCGGGCAGGTAGGTCCTGTTGGCGGGGAGCGTGCACCGCGTGAGCATCCCGTCAAGGTCAAGGCCGTCGCCCTGGTCCTTGGTCACGGCGCCGGTGGGCAGGTGATCCAGCGCCGAGAGGTAGTAGCAGTTGACGGGGGCGTTATCCACATGCGTCTGGCCGAGGGCGTATACGCTGCCGCCGGTCACGCCGTACAGGTCCATGTAGGAGTAGCTGTCGGTCGTGGTGATCCCGCTGCCGCTGTCGTGCCCGGCGCCGTAGATGCCGCCGGCATTTGCCCATTGGCCGGTGACGGTGCCGCCGGCATAACAGCCGGTGATGCTGCCCCGGCCACATCCGGCAATGCCGCCGGCACTGGTGCCGGTACCGCTGCCGGCCACGCTCAGATCGACGTAGGCCTGGCAGTTTTTGATGGTAGCGTTGTTGTTCGAGAGTTGGCCCGCGATGCCGCCGACATACCCGGTGCCCGAGATACCGTACCCGGCCACGGCACAGTTTTCGATGGTAAGGTTTTTGTTAGCGGAAGCCACGATGCCGGCGGCATTGCCGGAGGTGGAGGTGATCTTCGCGCTGCCGTCGGGCGAGTAGAGGATGACGTTCTTGATGGACGCAGTGGCCTTTATAGCACCAAAGAGGGAAGCATTGGCGCCGCTGATATTCAGGTCCAGGATGCGATAGCTGCGGCCGTTATATTCGCTGAGGCTATCCTCCAACACGAGAGGCGCAATGGTATGCCCTCTCCCGTCAAGGTCATGTGTCTGGGTATAATATTTATAGTCGTTTTCCTTGGAAAGCTCGCTCATGCTCTGCAGCTGCTGCACCGTGCGCACGTTGAGCGCGTCGGCTTCCTTGTTCCCAAATTTCGTGCTCCTGCTGCTGATGGCCTTGCCGAACCGGGTGTTGACGCAGGCCTCGAGGGCGCTGCCGGACACGGTGTTGCCGGAGGTCCCGGCGGCCGGGGCCAGCTGCCAGTTCGTGCTGGTGGCGGCGCTGTTGGCCTTCGCGGTCACGTTCAGATCGCCGGCGGCGGTGCTCAGGGCCCCGGCCAGCGCATTCTCCAGACCGGCGGGGACGGCAGAATCGGTAACGTCGGCGCCGCTGCTGAAGGTGAAGTTCGTATCCTCGTCCTTGGGCCAATACACACCGTAGCCGGCCTCGGCGATGTCGGCGCGCTCGCCGGTCAGGTGGTGGTCATAGCAAAGGGTATCCAGCAGCAGCTGCGCCGTGCCCAGCTTGTTCCTGACGATCTCGGCGCCGTACAGGTAGAAGTGCCAGGTCCCGGGCTCGGCCCCGTTGACGGTCTCGCGCTCATAGTAGAAGAAGCCCGCCGTCTTTACGGCCGGGACGGCGCCGTAGTGGACCCTGCTGCTGCCGTTCTGCACGAAGGCCGCGAACGGGAAGCGGGTAAAGTCGTCCTCGGCGTCCACCCGGTCGGCCAGACCGCTGGCGCGGTGGTCGACACCGGCGGTGGTGGCCTCGTCGGGCACATACATATCGTTGACGGGCGTGTCAAACGTATCCTGCGCGTCCCACTTGAGCCGGGTGAGCGCAGTGCCGGTCACGCCGCTGACGGTCGTCACGGTCACATCCGCCGGCATACCGTCGGCCCAGTATTCGGCCAGCTTGCTGTCCGTCGTCACCGTGCCGCTGCCGATGCCGCAGACGGCAGGCTTGCTCATCAGGTCGGTCATATTGACGTAGGAATATACATTCGTGTAGATGGCGCTGCCGCCGCCGACCAGACCGCCGACGGTGGTGGGGCTGCCGGCCATATCGCCGCCGGCATAGCTGTTGGCAACGGTCA
This sequence comes from uncultured Gemmiger sp., assembly GCA_947631565.1. Classification (GTDB taxonomy): domain Bacteria; phylum Bacillota; class Clostridia; order Oscillospirales; family Ruminococcaceae; genus Gemmiger. The sequence goes on from CANRLV010000010.1 coordinate 17,789, forward strand.
GGCCGCTGTCCGCACTGCCGACCAGGCCGCCCAGGGTGCTGCCCGTGAGGGTGGCCGTGGCCTCGCAGTTTTGGATGGCGCCCGCGCCCGTGCCCGTGACCGTGCCGGCCAGGCCGCCGGCGGTGTCGGCATTGATGCTGTACCCGGCGACGGCGCAGTTCTGCAGCGTGCCGCCGTTGAGCACGGCGGTGATGCCGCCGGCCGTGCCGGTGCCCTTCATCTCGCCCTTGCCGGTGGGCGAGTAGAGGATAAGGCCGTCCACGGCGGCGCCGCCCGTGACCTCTTCGAACACGCCGGCGTCCGCAAGGCCCGCCTTCACGGCAAGGTCCAGCACACGGAAGCCGTTGCCGCTGTAGGAGCCGCCGTCCAGCCTGGGCGGCGTATAGTCGCCGTCCAGCGTGACCGGGTCGGCGCCCGATACGCCCGCGACGGGCACGATATCGTGCGTCTGCTTGTAGTATTTGCCGTTCTCGGCGCCGACGCTGGCCAGTTGGCCGGTCGTGCGCACCGCATAGGGCTTGTCGGCGCTTTGGCCAAGGGCCTCCGCCGCTGTCTTGTTGGTATTCAGCGTGTCGGCATAGCCGAGCTTGAAGTAGAGGTCGGCGCCGCTGCTCCCGCCCAGGTCGACCTCCTGCAGGGCGGCGCCCTCGCAGGCGTACAGGGCATAGGTATAGGCGGTGTCGCCGCCGAACCGCGCCTTCAGCTCGCCGAGGATGGCATCGTTGATCTTTGAACTGGCGCCAGTCAGCGCCGGCAGGGAATGGCCGGCAGGGCCGAACACCGCATATCCGGCGGTGACGGACTTGCCGTCGGCCGTCGTCTCCTGCACAAGGCAGTTCTCGGTCTCGAACGTGCCGTCCGCGGCGTCCGCGGCGCGGGCGATGTAGTGGTACCGGAACACGGGGCTGCTGCCGTCGGCATTGGTCTCGCGCTCCCAGTAGATCACGCCGGTATAGTCCTTGGGCTCCACCCAGTCGCCGCGGTGCACGGTCTGGTTGGTCTTATAGGGGAACGGGGAAGCCAGTTTGCTGTCATACGGGAAAGCGGTCTTTTTGCCGGCGTCCGCCAGCGCCGCCGGCAGGCGCGCGCCGGTCATGGCATAGTGGCCCTCGCCGCGCGGCAGGACCGTCGTTTCCTTGCCGCAGGCGATGCCGGTGGCATAGGCCACGGCGGCGTCCGTGGTGTGGGTGTCCTTCTGATAGTTCGCCACGGCCCCGTCCCAGATGCTGTCCGGGCAGGCGCCGGCGAACAGGCCCAGGCCGAACGCCGTATCAGCGTCTGTGCTGCCGCCTGCCTCGGTCATATTGGGCGCGCTGACCGAGCAGGTGCTGTACAGCACGCCGCCCACCCGCAGGCTTTCGTTGCCCAGGCGGCCGGCAAAGCCGCCCGCAAAGGCCTTCTCCTGCCTGGCGATGACGTTCCTGTCGCTGATGTCGCCGTCGTATTGGCCGCGCACGGTGTGGCCGCCGGCGTAGCAGTTGACCAGCGTCGGGCCGTTGCCGTAGCCGACGAAGCCGCCCGCGTATTTGCCGGCCTGCACGCGCACCGCGGCATAGCAGTCCGTGACCTTGACGCGCTTGCCCAGATACCCGGCAAAGCCGCCGGTGCGGTCATTTTTGCCGTCGGCGACGTTGACGCCGGTAGTCTGATACTTTGCATCCGTGGTATAGACGCCGACGTTGGTGATGGTCGTCGTCGCGGGCGCGGTGACTTCCGCAACATAGCCGAACGCGCCGCCAAAGCAGATATTTTCCTTGGAAACCGCCTTGATGGTGACGGTTGGCTCGATGATACGAACGTTCTGCACCGTCGAGTAGTCCTTCAGCACGGCGGCGAGGGTGCCGCCGTACTGGTTCGCCTTGGTCGTGGCGGTGCTGCCGTTGGAATAATCGTTCAGGGTGGGCTTTTCCAGCACAAGGTTCTCGACCAGCGCGGGTATGGGCGTGGCCAGGGGCGCGCCGGTGACGGGGTCCACGGTGCGGCCCTGCACAAGGGCGAACAGGCCGAGCGAGACGACGTCGCCGGTATCGCTGCCCAGGAAGAGGTTGCTGACGGTGTGGCCGTAGCCCTCAAAGGTGCCGCCGTCGAGCACGGCGCCGCCCTGGCCGTACTCCGCCCGCTTACCGGCATAGCCGGTATCGTCGACCTTGTTGGGCTTGACGCCGTCAAAGATGGAGCCGGCATACTTCGCATAGTCGACATCCAGCAGCAGGCGGTAGGTACAGGCGCGCAGGGTATCCTTGTTAAAGCCCTTGTTGCCGTCACGCGTATACCGCACCATCGCGGCCAGCTGCGCCGCGCTGCGGATAAGCACGCTGCTGTTGTCGTCTTTGGCGGTAAAGCTCTCGGTCTTGGGATCCGTGCCGGTGGCCGCGAACGTATCGGTATCGGATCTGTAGGTGCGCTCCACAAAGCGGATGCCGCGCTTGTCGCGCAGGGTCTCGTTGTCAAAGACGTACTTGCCGTCCTTGAGCTCATAGCTGCCGTCGGCCTTCTTTTTCAGCAGGCCGATGTTCACGGCCTCGCAGGCAAAGTACGGGTTGAGCAGCCCGTCCTGCCCGTCGATGGTGATGGGCAGATAATAGGTGTTGGCCGGCGCCATATTGAGCGTCTTGTAGGAGATGGGATAGGCGTAGCGGGCCTGGCACGCGTCGGCGCCCTGCCATTCCGCGGGCAGCAGATACCGCTTCTCTTTTGCAAGCGTTTCGCCTTCTTGGTCCTTGCCGCCCTTCAGGTCTGGATCGGTCTCGTTGGGGTCGCCGTATTCCGTTTCGATATGGAACTCGATATCCCCGGCGCCCTCGGGGGCCAGCACCATGTAGCCGCTTTCCTTGACCAGGCCGGTGGCGCTCAGCGTGTTGACGACGCGGCCCTCCGGGTCGGAATCGTCATACAAAATACCGTACAGGCCGAACACCTCGCCGGTGCCCGGGTCGTGGGCCTCGCTGTCGTCCGGGAACATCTCCTTCGCGTGGTCGTCCGGCTTGGGGTCGCCCGTGCCGTTCAGGTATTTCTCGTAGTAGATCAGGTTGTAGCGGTGCGGCCAGTCGCCGTGGTGCACCGTCTGCCCATTGGTCACCGGGTAGGGGTAGTTTTGGCCCAGATAGGGGTAGGTGTAGGTGTCCGTGCCGTTCACCGTCGTTTTGGCGTCGTCATAGGTCTTGGCCAGGGTCTTGCCGGGCTCGCCCAGCACCAGGTTGCCGTCCATCAGGTAGGGGTCGGCCTCGGTGGAGGGGTCGCCGGTCTCTTTGCCCAGGGCATAGGCCTCGCAGTCGTCGTGGCCCGTCCAGGGCACGGCGGAGCCGCCGGAGCTGGACTTTTTGTTGTCCAGGTGGGCAAAATAGCGCCCGGCCCGACTGCCGTTGTTGCCGTTGCCCGTGCCCGCCTTGACCGAGCAGGTGGAATACACCCGGCCCTGCAGCTTGAGGTTCGCCGTGCCGTAGTCGTTCTCAAAGACGGCGGCGAACCCGCCGGCGAAGGCGCGCAGATCGTCGCTGTCGCCCGTGGCGGTCACGTTGGCGGCGCCCTCGCCCGCATACAGGCCGCTGGCGGTGTGCCCGCCGGAATAGCAGTCCGCGACGGTAACGCTGTCCAGGATGCCGGCAAAGCCGCCCGCCTGGCGCATGGCCTGCACCCTGACGGCGGCAAAGCTGTTTTTCAGCGTGATGCGGTCGCCGCCGGCGGCGGAAGCAAAGCCGATCAACCCGCCCACATAGTCGTTCCCGGTATCGCTGCCCACGGCGACCAGGTGGAAGTTGCTCACCACGCCGCAGCTCTTGTAAAGGGCATCGTACCCGCCCTTGTTGATCTCGTCGGCGGCGGTCACCTCCACAAAGGCGCCGCAGCCGTCCACGGTCAGGGTGGCCGGGTCCGACACGCCGCTAAGGCTGCCGACCAGCGCGCCGGCGCGCACGCGGGTCCTGACGGCGCTCGTGTAATCGGGCAGCGTATTCGGCACCGTGACGGTGGGGTTGATGAGCATGATGCCGCTCAGGACCGCCTGGTTGGAGCCGGAGGCCGTGACCGAGCCGAACAGGCCGGCATAGACAGTGTCGCCCTCGACCCGCGCGCCGGCGTACAGGCCCTTGATGGCATAGCCGTGCCCGCGGTAGCTGCCGCCCGCGCTGAGCGTGATGGGCAGCTGCGGGTCCGCGGCGGTCTTGCCCACGCCGGTGGTGCCGCCGGCGCCGCCGGCGGCGGTGGTATCGTTGTTGGCGCGGCCGGCGGTCAGGCTGGCCGTCTCATACAGGCCATAGTCGATGTCCAGCGTCTGCGCGTACACGCGGCCCTGCGCGGCGGCGCGCAGCGCGTCGGCGGCGGCCTTCGCGGCCGCTTCCTCGGCGGGGTCCATGCCGGGGGCGGCCGTAAAGGTATAGTTGGTATAGGCGGCCATCTGGCCCAGGTGGCGCGCCGTGCGCACCAGCACAAGGTGGGGCGTCGCCTGGTCGGCGGCGTCGCCGGTCTGCGTGCCGCCGGGCGTGAGCGCCGGCTTTTCCAGCGGGGCCGTGGCGGCGGCCTTGGCCTGCACGGCGGCGGGCGCGGCGGTGGCCACGGCGGCGGTGACCTCAAAGGCCTCGCAGGCAAAATGCGGGTTGAACAGGAAGGTCTTGCCGCCCGCGCCGCCCAGGGTCAGCTTGTGGTAATACCCGTCGACCGGGATATCGTCGGCCTTTATCTTGTAAACGTAGTTGTAGCCGGGCAGCGTGGCCGGGGTCGTGATGTTGCCCGCGGCGTCGTGGGCGGCCGGATGGAAATCGCCATCCGGCTCCAGCGTAAACGTGGCGGCGCCGTCGTCCAGCGTATACTCCAGGCTGCTGCCGGTCAGCTCCGTGGGCGAGATGATGCGGTAAAAATCGTTGATGGCATACACGCGGTCGCCGGGGTCGGCCTCGGCGCCGCCGGTGGTGTCGTCCTTCAGGGTGCCGTCGGCCGTCACCTTGCCGGCGGCGTCCATCGTGGCCGCATACCAGCCGTAGGTATCGCCGACGTACTGCTCCACATAGGCCATATGCAGCTCGGGCAGCTTGGCGGCGCTCTCCAGCCAGTCACCGTAATGCAGCATCGGCACATACACCGCGCCGGCGGTGATGGGAGTATCCGGGTCCTTGGGGGCCTTGAGCTCGCCCTGGTCCTGCCACATCGCCAGCTGCGGGTATTCATACGGGGTGGCCGGGAACTTGCCGTCGTTGCGGTACATACCGTAGGGGAACACCGCGTAGGTGGGGTTGAGCTTGTCGCTGCCGGTGGGCACATACCAGCCGTTGGCCTGGGTAAAGGCATACGTCCCGCCGCCGCCGACCTCCTTCTTCAGGTCGTCGGTGCTGACCGGCGTGCCGTACTGGGTCCGGGTGCCGGCGTACTGGCAGCCCTGCTGCTCGATGTACAGCGCCTTGCTGTTCTCGTTCGTCGAGGTGCCGTACAGCTTGACGGCGGCGCCGGCCGCTTTGGCCTTTTCCACCAGCTCGTCGCTAAAGCGCACGGCGGCATAGTTGATGTTCGTCTTCTCGGCAAAGCCGGCGTTAAAGTCCTTGCTATCGCAGATGATGCCGGCGGCCCCTGTTTGGGCATCCGCGATATAGCCGGCCGCATAGCAGTTTTGGACGGTGCAGTTCCCTGTGCCGACCAGCCCGCCGGCATAGGCGGAGTCCACGATATAGCTGGCGGCGTGGCAGTTGGTCAGGGTCGTGCTGTTGGCATTGCCGACCAGCCCGCCGGTGCCCTCGTCCCAGATGAGAGCACTGCTCTGGCCCTTGACCACGGTGGCGGCGGAGCAGCTGATGAGCCTGGTGCCGTCCTGCGCCCTGCCGACCAGCCCGCCGGCGGATTCGGAGGGATCTTCCGTAGTGCCGTTCTCGGTGACCACATGGGCCTTGGGGGGCGCGGGGTCGCTGCCGCCGGCCCCGCCGGCGGATTCGTCAACAGGGTAGGGGATGCCGTCCGCGGCGTAGGAGAGATAGACGCGGCAGTTGATGAGCGTGGTATCCTGGGTCAGGGCGGCCAGCGTGCCGGCGCGGCGGCCGTAGCGCGACCAGGAGTTGACGAGCGTGACGTTGCGGACCTCGCGGGAGCGGGTCGTTTCGGTAAAGCTTCCGTCGGTGTTGTTACGGATCTTGCTGACGATAAAGCCGAACAGCCCGGTGTTGGGCCGCCTGTTGTCCTGTGCCTTGCCGAAGCGCAGCACGTTGGTGTTCAGGTTGCGGATGGACAGGCCGCGCCCGTCAAAGACCTCCAGGTCACCGACGGCGTTGCAGTAGATGCTCTCAAAGCGGTGGGGCAGCGCGGCGTCCGCGGCCTGGGCAGAGTTCGTGCTGTTGTAGGTGGCCATGCCGTTGAAGGAGGTATCCGTGCCGTAGCTCTGCTGCCAGGAGCGGGCGAACTCACCGGCCTCCTCGTTGACGAAGTCAAGGGCGCGGATGAGCTCGGCTTTGCGCACAGGCATATCCAGCCCGGACAAAAACGGGGTATAGCTGCCGTTGCGCGCGGTGTTCGTATAGATGCCGTTGACGTGGGTGCACAGGTTCTGCAGGTGGCGGCAGTAGGTCAGCTTGGCGGTGTAGGTGCCGGAGCCCGGGGCGGTCTCTTCAATGGTGCTGAACAGGCTGTTGGCGTTGACGAACACCGGCTCGGACTCATAGTAATGCTGGCCGTCGTCATAATACAGCTCGACCTTGACGGTGATGTTCGCGCCGGGGCGGACCCGGGCGGCCGCGCCGCTGCCGGAGTCGAACGTATATTTGCGGGCGGCATAGGAGTTGGCGGGTTTGGGCGCGGCGTTATCGATCCAGACATTGTCGTCCGGGGCGGTATAGCCCACCCATTCGCGGAACTGCCGGCAGCCCAGCAGCTTGGCGCCGCTTTTCGCGCTGCCGATGTTGGGGCCGTACAGGTTGTTCATCGCCTCGATGGGGTAGGCGGCGTCCAGCAATACATCGCCGACGGCGTCGGCGCCTACGGTGCGCTGCAGCCGGGTGTCGGTGTCGGCGTTGGCGGGCAGCAGGACGGCGTCGGTCTTGCCGCCGGCCAGGGGCAGCTCCACCCAGGGGGTGTCCTCGGCCGCTTCCCGCTCGCGCACGCTCACCCGCACGCCGATGTACTGGTTGTAGGTGGGGTCGCTGGCATCGGCCGCGGCGGGCACGGTCACACGCAGGCGCAGCACCTCGGCGTTCAGCAGCGACACGCGCGGGATGGGCAGGTCGCTGACCTCCGGCCGGTCGACGGTGCTGCCGCCGTAAAAGCCGACGAGGGGATGGCCCCTGTCATTCAGGCGGGTCTCGAAGTCCTCCTGCCCGACCTCACGGGGTTGGTAATCTTTTTTGTAATCAAAGCCGTCCTCGTCGGTATACCACACGCCGTACACGGCGCCGGTCCGGCGCGAGAACTCGACCACATAATGCCCGGCGCGCAGCTTGCTCTCGATGGCGCCGAAGGGCAGCAAGCGCTCCAGGTCCAGGGCGATGTTCGTGTCGCCGGCCTCGTCGCTGTTCAGATAGCTCAGCTGAACGTAGCCGATGGCCTGGTCGGGCTCCTGCTCGGCGACGTCGCCGCCCACCTCCAGACTAAAGGTGTTGGAGTCGGTCTTGAGCAGGTCCATCTCGCCGGAATTGAACATCTCGGTCAGGCGGTTTTGCGCGGCCATAAAAATGGACTGCGCGTCGGTATCCAGCGCCTGCAGCTTGAGCCGGCGCACATAGCCAAGGATGGCCGGCACCGCAAAGGCCAGCAAAATGCCAAGCAGGGCCACGACCACCAGGATCTCCGGCAGCGTGAACCCGCTTTTCTTTTTGGTTTTGCGGCGAATGGATATCATGTGGGGTGTGCGGTCTCCTTTCCAGGGTCGGGATGCGGGCGCCCACATGGGGGCGCCCCTACGGGCGTATCGTTGAGCTTGCAGGGGCCGCCACGCGGGGCGGCCCGCCTGCGGCGCGGGCCTTACGCCGCCGGGGCGTCGTCCATCAGCTCATAGAACGTGATGTTGCCGCTCACGCGCAGCGTGCCGTTCTCAAGGTCGCCGCCGGCGGGGGCAAAGGTCAGCCCGTCCAGCAGGCAGCGGTAGCCGGTGCCGGTCAGGGCGGCCAGCACCCGGCGCGCGTGGACGTAGTCCGCGGCCGTAAAGCTGAACTGCACCGGCCGCACCGCCACGTTGCCCTGCGCCTGCACGGGGCTGAAGCTCAGGCTCGGGTCGGTGTCGGCAAAGATATCGTTGAACACGAACACCAGGTTCTCGATGTTGTCATAGCTGGGCAGGACGGTCACGTCCTCGGGCGGCATGGCAAAGATCTCTTCCAGCTCGGCCTTCATGCCGTTGTACACGGTCTGGCGCGCCTGCGCCACCACGATCTCGTCCTCGACCTCGGCGGCGTCGTACTCGGCCTGCCGCAGGCGGTCCGTCACCGGGTAGTGCACGGCCAAAACGTACACGCCGATGACCAGCAGCACCGCCAGCAGCAGCAGCAGCGCCTTCTCGCGGTTCGAAAGCCGCCTCGTCAGCAAATTAAGCATCGGCGTCGCCCCCTTCCTGCGCGGCGTTGGGTCCGGCATCCGCCAGCGCGATGGTCAGCGCGGCGGCGTTGCTGTCACCGTAGTTCTCGTCCGAGGCATAGCCGCTGTAGGTGGCGGTCGAGATCGACACATTGGCCACCAGCGGGTCGGTCTTGAGCCGCGCCATCAGGTCGGACAGCTGGTCCAGCGTCAGGCCGGACACCGTCAGCGAAACGCTCTTACCGGCGATGGACAGCGTGCGCACCGTGCCGATGGGGAACACCTCGCGCTCCAGCAGGGCCATCACGTCCAGCCGGTCGGCGATCGTGCGGTCAAAGCCCGTGTAGGTGTAGCGGTTGTAGGTGGCCTGCACCTCGTCATAGTCGGCATAGCCTTCCTCGACCTCGGCCAGGTACTGGCGGCGGTCCGCCACGGCGGCCTCGGCCGCGTCGGCTTTGGCAAAGCGGTCCGCCACGGCAAACTTGCCGAACAGCCCGGCCGCCACCATCACGGCCAGCACGCCCGGGATGACCCGGCTCAGGTCGAGCTCCCGCTTCTCTTTGATGGCAAGGTTGAGCGTGGTCTTGGTCGGCATAACGGCCTTGCGGACCTTTTTCAGGCCCAGCGCGGCCGGCGCCGCGGTCTGCGTAAGCTGTGCCATCTGCCTTTGCCCCCTTTACTGTAATACCGCGCCCATCGCGGCGGCTGCCAGCGGGGCATCCTCGGCCAGGCCGGCCGGCAGGTCCGGCCAGAACTCGCTCATATCCGCAAGCGGCAGCGGCAGCGCGGCGCGCAGGGCCGCCATCAGGGCCGGGTTGAGCACGCCGCCCCCGCAGCAGTGGATGTGGTCCAGCTCCCGCCCGCCGGAATTGAAGCGCTGGTAGTTCACGGCCTTGAGCACCTCGACCCCGATGGAATTGTACAGCTCGGCACATTCCGGCAGCGCGGCCGCGTCCGCATAGTTCTGCATGCGGTAGCTGGCCGCCACGTGGATATCGACGCCGAAATGCTCGGCAATGAGCCGGTCCAGCTCCCCGCAGCCGTAATCCAGCGCACGCAGATTGTCGAACCGGTCCCCGTCAAACATATACAGGCGCACGGCGTCATGCCCCAGGTCCAGCAGGCAGTGGGGGTGGGTGTCCGCGTCCAGGCGGGCGGTGCGCAGCAGGTTGATGTACGCCATCTCGACCGGCACCGCGGCCTTGAGCGTGAACCCCGCGCGGCGGAACATGGCCAGGTAATCGGCCACCGTCATCCTGGCCGCGGCGGCGGCCATCAGCTCGAGCTCACGCGGGGCGCCGTCATCGCCGGGAACGGTATCGACGACGGCGTAGTCAAAAAAGTAATTTTCCTTGTCCCCGGTGATGTAATCCCGAAACTCATACGGCAGGTTGAAGCGCAGCTGCGCGTCAGTCATGTACGCGGTGGTAAAGCTGCGGCAGTAGCACGCGGCCGCCGGCAGCACCACCGCCGCCTGCCGCGGCAGGCGGTATCGTTTGCGCATACGCTTCAAAAAATCGGTCATCGCCTCATACGAGAGGATCTGCCCGTCACGCACAAGGCCCTCGGGCAGGGGCTCGACGCCGGCCTTGGTCCAGCGCCCGCCCTCGCGCACGGCGATGTGCAGGTTCAGGCTGCCGATGTCAAAGCCGACGCATTTGCCTTTCAGGTCGCTCATGGGGAAAAGACCTCCTTAGCGGGAATGGGGTGGGGGAAAAGCCCCCGGCGGGCCGCCGCGCGGGGCGGCCCCTGCAAGTGGGAAGATGCGTTCTGTTTGGCCCGCAGGGGCGGCCCCATGTGGCCGCCCGCATGGCGGATCTGTGCCCGGCAAGGGCAAAGGGCCAAAGGAGCTTGGCCGCTTGCCCCTGCCGGCCTTCCGGCGCAACCCTCGCCGGAAGGCACTTGACCGTCATTCACGTGTTATGGCGGTGTTGGGTCAGGTAAGGGAGATCAGGGTCATTCCTTAGTGGCAGTGACACTCGTGATGCCCACCGTGACGTTATAGCCGCCAGTGCCAGTGGCCTCAGCAGTTTCGACGGTAGCAGCACTCTCGTTTGTCGCCGCCGAAATCTTGATCTCACCGATGTCGCCACTCGCTTCGACCGTTGCTTTCGCGATCCACTTGGTGTTTATAGCGGAACCGCGGCCACTCGTATAACCGTATGTGTCCCAATTGGACAGGATCTCGGTAACGGCAGCGGCCTTGACGGAACGGATGTCTGCCTCCATGACAGCCTCGCGGGCCCGGTCAAGTGCACCGGTGAAGATGGGGATGGCGATGGCGACCAGGATCGCGATGATGGCCACGACGACCAGCAGCTCGGCCAGGGTGAAGCCCTTTTTGCCGCGCTTCTTGTTGAAAAGCTTGAACATTTGGGTACATTCCTCCTTATAGGAAAACTGCAGCTGCACCGGGGTAACCACTCCCCGGCGTACCTATATCCAAATCCGGCGGGTTGTGCCGGAATTTGAAACCCAAATGTTTGCGCAGCAATGTACAAAATGGCCTTGCTGTGTGTCGTGGTCACCCTAAAGCCGTGGGCTTTACGCCCCGCACCCTTTATGGCGCGCATTCGCGCGCTGACCGATTTCGGTGCGGGCTCGCTCATCGCTCCGCCCGTTTGCGCCACACGCTGCGCGTGTGCGCCGGACATGGTCCGGCGGGCGCAAAGCCCGCGGCTTTAAGATGGGCCCCCGGCGCAACCCCGCCGCCGGGGGTACGGCCCCCACGTGAAGAGCCGTATGTCTATAAGGAAGAATCTACCCAAATGCGGGAGATGGTAGGTAAGTTACGGAGAAGGCGCAGTCCCCGGCGTATAATCAAGGTTGTCGACATGGACCTGGACCATATACGGCGGTGCCAGCTTTGAGAAATCGTCTTTGCTGGTAGCCGCAGTCACAGTCGATTCAGGCGCCTCGGCATCCGCAGCTTTCTTGTCCGCAGTAATGCCGGTGGCTGCTGCCGTGGAATCGGTGACAAAAATCTTTAAGTTGGAAATATCACCTTTTGCATCGACATCGGCAACGATATCCCAACCACTCGCAACACCCGTAGACATCTTTTTGGCAGTTGTTTTGGTGTTGTCATAGCCAGTCCAGTTGGACAGGATGTTGGAAACACCGGCACCCTTGACAGTGCGGATGTTCGCCTCGTTGACACGGATCTGTGCCTCTTTCAGCGAGCCGGTGAAGATCGGGATGGCGATCGCCACCAGAATGGCGATGATGGCCACGACGACCAACAGCTCGGCGAGGGTGAAGCCCTTTTTGGACTTCTTGCGGAACAGCTTGAACATTTGTTTACCCCCTTTAAGGTATGTGTAAATGGGAAAATCGGGGGGGGGTTGTTCCCCGGTCTTCAGTGGCTTGCCCAGCGGACCCCGTTCAATAGGGCCAGCCCAGCAACGGACAATTTATTTCAAAGCCGGAAGGTTAATCCGGCGTTGAAACCAACAGGAAATGGGTGTTTGCGGGGGATCGCGGGCCGCCACACAGGGCGGCCCCTGCGAACAAGGGGAAGGCTTTGCGGGGCCTTACATAAACAGCCCCCAATACCACCCGACGATGGCATCGCCCCAAAGCAGCACCGGCCACGCGGCCAGCGCGATGGCGGGGCCGAACGGGAACTCGCGTCCCTTGCCCCGGGCGAGGAAAAAGGCGAACAAAAGCCCGAAAATGCACGATAAAATGATAAGCAGCAGCCCGGCCGCAGGGCCAGTGTACAGCCCCAGCATAGCCAGCAGCTTGACGTCGCCGCCGCCCAGGCTCTCACGCCCCAGCAGGCGGTCCATGATGAGCGAAAGCACCAAAAGGCTCCCGCCCAGCGCCAGCGCGCCCAGCACGCCGGTCTTGAGCGCGGCCAGCCGGTCGGGGCCAAGCGCCCAGAACAATGCCCACACCGCCGCCCCGGCGGCGACGAGGACGTCCGGCAGCTCCATCGTGTCAAGGTCGATGAGCGCCAGCGCCAGCAAAATGCCGAACAGCAAACAGGCGCGCAGCGCCGCCGCGGTCAGGCCCAGCACCCACACGGCGGAGAGCCACGCCAGCCCGCTGACCAGCTCGGTGGCCGGGTAGCGGGCGCTGACGGGGGCGCCGCAGTAGCGGCATTTGCCGCGCAGGAAAAGCCAGCTTACAAGGGGGACCAGGTCGCGCGCGGCCAGCGTGTGCCCGCAGGCGGGGCAGTGGCTGCGGCCGCGGGCAAAGCCCTCGCCCCGCACCAGCCGCAGCGCCGCGCAGTTGACAAAGCTGCCGATGCAGGCGCCGCACACGAACGCCACGAACAGCAGGTACGCCGCCGCGGCGGGTGGAAACATTGAAATGGGCATTTATATCCCAATCCCTTGATACATCGTGAACATCGGGATGTAGATGGCGATGACGATAAAGGCCACGAACACGCCCAGGATGACGGTGATGGCCGGCTCCAGCATGGACAGCGCACGGTCGGAAGCGCGCAGCGCTTCCTCGTCGTAAAACTCGCCGATGGTGCGCATCGTGTTTTCCAGCGAGCCGGATTCCTCGCCGACCTTGGCCATCTCGACCAGCATCTCGGGCAGGTCGGGCACGTCCTCCAGCACACTGCCCAGCGCCTCGCCGGTCTCCAGCCGGGGCACGCAGCGGTCCATGTCGGCGGCGACACTGCGCATATCCAGCACGCGGGCGATGATATCCACCACGCGGTTGACGGGCAGGCCCGCGCCCAGCAGCGTTGCCATCGTGTTGGCGGTCTGCGCGGCGGTGTTCATCTGGGCGATGCGGCCCAGCACCGGCAGGTGCAGGCGCAGCTTTGAGTAGTTCAGCTGCCCCTCCGGCGTGCGGCCGTAGGCAAAGCCCGCGATGCCGATGACGGCAACGCCGACAAGGATAAACGGCCAGCCGCGCTGCAAAAAGTGCGAAATGCCGATGAGGATGCGCGTGGGCAGGGGCAGCTCGGTCCCCATGGACTCGAACAGACCGGTCATGACCGGGACCAGCACCACCATGACGATGGCGACCACGACGATGGCCAGGATCACCACGATGATGGGGTAGGTGAGGGCGGATTTGACCTTCTCGCGGATGCGGTGGGATTTCTCGTAGTAGGCCTTGAGGTTCTCGAAGCTTTCCTCCAAAGTACCGGATTCCTCGCCCGCGCGCACCGACTCGATAAACACGGCGGGGACCTTCTGGCCGTTCTTTTCCAGGCTGCGGGCCAGGCTGTAGCCGGCGTTGACGTCGGCGGCGCAGGCGGTCAGGATGCGCTTCATCAGGCGGTCGGTGGTCTGGTTGGCGATGAGCTCGACGACGCGGCTCATCGGCAGGCCGGCGCGCAGCATGATGGCGAACTGGCTGGCCACCAGCGACAGCGTCTTGTCCTCGACCCACAGAGGCTCGTTGAGGTCGATGTTGATGCGGCCCTTCGCCTTTATCGGCTGCAGCTGCTCGACGATGGGATAGGTGCGCCGCAGCTGGTCGACGGCCTCATACTCGTCATAGGCCTCGATCACGCCGGTGACGGCACTGCCGTCGCCGGTCTGTGCCCGGTATTTGTAGGTGGTCAAAGAGTTCACCTCCGACGGATGGTTGGGCGGCGCTGCCGCCCTACGGGTCTGTATGCAGGGGCTCCGCCCCTGCAACCCCGGTGAAAATAAATCAACGTTGTGCGGTTACCCGGTGATGGGCGCCGGTCGTTACCGTTCCTTTTCGTGACCGAAAAGGAACCGAAAAGGTCCGGCCGATTCCGAGGCGGCCGGCGCACGGCCAGGGGGACTGAGGTCCCCCTGGACCCCAAGGGGCGCGGACCTCAAGCGATGTCGCATCTTGCCCCGGTGAATGTCCTGACGATGCTCTATCCCTTTTTATGTGGGCAGAGGCCCGCGCATATTGGACGCGGGGAAGCTTCCCCGCACCCCTCGGATTTGCCACAGAGGTTTGTCTGTTGCTTTCCGGTCAGGCAAAAACACCCAGGTGGCCTTTACCTCTTCACTCTTCACGATTACTTCTTCACTGCGGGGGTGCGGGGGCGAAGCCCCTGCGTCCAAACCGTAGGGCGGCCGCAGGCCGACCAACCTTAAAACGTCTGGCGCTTGACGTACTCGGCGTCGCGGGCGGCCTTGCGGGCGGTGTCGGCCGTGATGACGCGCTGCTTGTACAGCCCGATCAGGCAGTTGTCCATCGTGATGGAGCCCGCTTCGGCGCTGGTGGCGAGCGCCGATACGATCTGCGGCGTCTTGCCCTCGCGGATGAGGTTGCGGATGGCCGGCGTCACCATCATCAGCTCGCACGCCGCTACGCGCCCTTTCTCCCGCCGCGGCAGCAGCTGCTGGCTCAGCACCGCCATCAGCGTCGTGCTTAATTGCAGGCGGATCTGCCGCTGCCGCCCCTCGGGGAAGACGTCCACCATGCGGTCGATGGCCTCCGGCGCCGAGTTGGTATGTAAGGTGGCAAACACCAGGTGGCCGGTCTCGGCCGCGGTCAGCGCCGTCTCGATGGTGTTCAGGTCGCGCATCTCGCCGATGAGGATGACGTCCGGGTCCTCGCGCAAAATCGCGCGCAGGCCGTCGGCATAGCTGGCCGTGTCGGTGCCGATCTCGCGCTGGTTGATGATGCAGCGGTCCGGCGTGTAGACATATTCGATGGGGTCCTCAAGCGTGATGATGTGCTCGCTCGACGTATGGTTGATGCGGTCGAGCATGGCGGCCAGCGTCGTTGATTTGCCGCTGCCGGTCTCGCCGGTGACGAGCACGATGCCGCGGTTAAGGGCCGGCAGGCTGTGCACGGCGGGCGGCAGGCCCAGCGTGTCCAGGTCGGGGATGCTCTCGGCCAGCAGGCGGATGGCGGCCGAGACCGCGCCCTGCTGCCGGAACAGATTGATACGGCAGCGGATGCCGCCCGGGAAGGTCAGGGCCAGGTCCAGCTCGCCGATCTCGGCCATCTGCTCGTATTCAGCGCCGGCCATCTGGCGGGCGTAGGCCTCGCAGTCGGCGGCGGTGAGCGGGTCGGCGCCGGGCAGGTCGGTCAGGGTGCCGTCGATGCGCACGCGCGGCGGCAGGCCGCGGACCAGATGCACGTCGGAGCCGCGGCTCTGCCGCGCCGTCTGGATGATTTGGGTCAGAGGGATGAGCACGGTGGGGTGCCTCCTTTTAATAAAAAGGTCGGTTGGGGGCGTTCAGTCCGCCGTCGTGTTCAGCACGCGCACGGCCTCGTCCAGCGTGGTGGTGCCGTTCAGCACCAGCTGGCGGGCGCCGTCCAGCAGGCTGGAATAGCGGTCCCGGGTCAGGTGGGCGGTCAGGTCGGCGCGGTGGCGGCCCTCGGCGATGGCCTGCTTCATCTTCTGGTCCGGCATCAGGATCTCAAAGATCGCCGTGCGGCCGCGGTAGCCGGTGTGGTAGCAGTGCGCACAGCCCCGCCCGCGGTAAAATTTGGTCCCGGCGGCGGGCTTCCAGCGCAGGCGGGCAAAATCGGCATCGGTCGGGGTATAGGCCTCGCGGCAGTCGGGGCAGATGCGCCGCACCAGCCGCTGGCTGATGATGCCGGTCAGCGCCTCGGCCATCATGTAGCGCTCCACGCCGATGTCAAACAGGCGGTCCAGCGCGGAGATGGCGTCGTTGGTGTGGATGGTGGACAGCACCAGGTGGCCGGTGATGGCCGCGCGCATGGCGATCTCAGCGGTCTCGCCGTCGCGGATCTCGCCCACGGCGATGATGTCGGGGTCCTGGCGCAGGATGGAGCGCAGCCCGTTCGAGAAGGTCAGGCCGGTCTTCTCGTTGATCTGCACCTGGTTGACGCCGTCCAGGTCATACTCGACCGGGTCCTCCAGCGTGACCAGGTTGACCGTCTCATGGTTGAGCGCGCGGATCATCGTGTACATCGTGCTGGATTTGCCGGACCCCGTCGGGCCGACGATCAGGATCATGCCGTAGGCATTCTTGAGCAGGGCGTTGTAGCGGGCCAGGTTGTCGCCCGTCAGGCCGATGGCCCCGGCGTCCAGCAGCTGGGTGTCCTTGTCGAGCAGACGCACGGCGACCTTCTCGCCGTAGATGGTGGGCAGCGTCGACAGACGCAGGTCGATGTCATGGCCCTTCATGCGCACGTTGGCGCGGCCGTCCTGCGGAAGACGGCGCTCGGCCACATCCATGCCGGACATGACCTTCAGGCGCGAAACGACCGAGTTTTGCAGGTCCCGCGGGACGGTCAGGATGGGGCGCAGCATACCGTCTATACGCATACGCACGACCATCTCACCCGCACGCGGCTCCAGGTGGATGTCGCTCGCACGCTCCGCGGCGGCGCGCTCAATGATGGAGTTGACAAGGCGGACCGTGGGGGCGGACTGGGCCTCGTCCTCAATGACCTCACTGTGGGTGGTCTCGGCGGTGGGCATGGAGCGCTGGCCGGCGTTCTCAAAGCGCATCTCCTCGATGGCGCGGGCGGCGCCCTCGTTGCCGTACAGCGTGGCGATGGCACGGTCGACGGCGGCGGCGCTGGCGATGCGCGGCACCACGCGCTTGCGGGTGGCGGCGCGGACATCCTCAATGGCGACAAAGTTGAGCGGGTCGGCCATCGCCAGCACCAGCTCGTCCTTGACCAGACGCACCGGCACCACGCTGTGGCGCTTGGCGATGCTGCGCGGCAAAAGCTGGGCAAGCTCCATAGGGATATGGACCTTGCTCAGGTCGATGAAATCGATGCCAAGCTGCATCTGCAGCGTGTCGATGAGCTGCTGTTCACTGATGATGCCTTCCTCGATCAGAACGGCGCCCAGCCGCTTGTGGCTGGTCTTTTGCGCATCCAGCGCGTGCTGCAGCTGCTCCGGCGTGATCACGCCCACCGAGGTGAGCAGATCACCCAACCGCATGTACGCCATCTGTGGACCACCTTTCCGCATCGTGCCAAATTTTGGGGATTTGTGCCCGTATAAACCGAACTCCCTCCCCCCAACGAAAATTTCCGCGGGGGGGGGGTGACTGAGAACCAGAGAATATGGACGCTTTAATGCATTTTGTATAAGTATAGCACGTGGAATTGGATTTTGCAAGATTTGACAAGAAATTCACAGCAAATTTTGCAAAATTTCAACAAGATGGACAGGGAAAGCGCCCTGCCGGCGGCCCGGCGCTTTGCCGCTTTATCGCTTTATCGTGAAAAAGCGGACGCGGACGGGCCTTTATTAAGCGGACGGGCCCTTATTAAAAGGTATGCGCGCCCGGCCCCATGCATACGGGCGCACACAAAAAGCGCCGCCCCGGCGGGGCGGCGCAAAATCAGAGGGGGTCATAAGCTGCGGTTGGTGCAGGCGGACGGGCGATTTATTTCGGCGGACGGCGGCGCCAGCGCCAGCGCCGAAGCAGAGCTTGTACCGCATGATACAAACCGTAAAGAATGGGGAGGACGAGGGACAGGAAATCGACGAGATTAAGCGGTCCGGAAAGCGGCAATATCAGCTCGCCGACGTTCACGGTGATGTTCAGGAAGGGGTAGTAGGGAAGCGTTTGCTGGAGCGCCGCGTACAGGAGCCCGAAGAGGCAGCGGAAAAATGTGTGAAATATGGGAAACATGGCAGGACCCTCCTTCCAGGGTGAGGGCCATGGCGAGGGGACCCATGTCGGCGCAGATGCGCGGTAAAACGGGGCATGGGGGGCTTTTCCAATGCCGGGGTCTGGACATAATAACCATAATAAGTTGACGGAAAACAGGTTTTATGATATACTATCCCTTACCGCGCATGACAGGGGTGACCCTGTTCATGGCCACTGTGGCGTTGGAGCGACAGGGGGCATCGGTAGAGCACGTCGTAGGCCGGGAACCTATGGCGTGCTTTTTCAGTATGGCGGACAATCATCCGGTAGTGAGCGGCACATAAGGAGACCTCCTTTCGGTAAAAGTACTGGCAAAGGAAAACGCTCGGCCTTTGGCGAGCCGAGCGCTTGTAGTCTTATACAGCAGTGGCTCCGCCGACATCATTAAGAAACCGGCGGGTCACTCTCAGTCAGATGACCGGGGAGAGGGCCGGTGATGCATAGATATAGCTGATTGGGATTACCATTTTAGACGTCCTCCCTGCTTTTTCGACATTACGTTTGGCGACCGGCGGCAAACGATAACGAGGTTGTTCCGACAAAAATGAAACAGAATTTGTTTATGCTTCTATTCTAGCAGATGGCGAGCCAAAAAGCTAGCGGCAAGTAGTTGAAAAACAAGAGAAAAGCAAAGACATTTTTGAGTAAGTTGCCAGCAACCGTTATGAGTAAGAAGCTACAGGCGGGAAATGCTGCCTTTGCCTTTGGTTTTTATTATAGCCCGGGAAATAACCGTACGTCAACGGCCCCAATAAAAAATAAATGGTCATGTAATGCAGAAAACAGCAACGTTTGTCATTCTCAAGATCCGTCTGAGGCAGGAAGTCGTCACAGAATGCGGCGAGTTTTAGCGATTTAGTGCAGAAAAGAAAAAGCGGCCCGACCACTGTATGCAAAGCAGTGACCGGGCAAAGAAGACAAAATGTAGCAACAGGACCGGCTTGCGGGCAAAGGCGCACAGCAAGCAAGGCGGGCTCTGCCACATTGGCGGTGGCTGGCAGCAGGCGGACAGGCGACCTGTTTTGGTACAGTGTCATTCCGCCGCGGCGGCGGGTATGGCGGCCAGATCGGTGCGGGTGCCGCGGCAGCGGGCGCGATAGGCCAGCGGCGGGATGCCCTGGCTGCGCTTGAAGCTCTGCGAAAAATAACTGGGGGACGAGAAGCCCAGCATCTCGGAGATCTCGGTCAGGCTCAGGCGCGTCTCGGACAGCAGGTGCAGGCTTTCGCGGATGCGCCGCTCCAGCAGGTAGCTGATGGGCGAGATGCCGTACTCCCGCGAGAAGGCGTGGGACAGGTAGAACCGGCTCACATGGGCCACACGGGCCAGGTCCTCCAGCGTGAGGTTCTCTTTGTAATGCTTCTCGATATAGCGGCGGACCAGGGCGCATTCCCGGCTCACGCGGTGGCTGGCCGCCGCTGTGTGCGAGGCGCTGCCGGAGTACCGGTCCAGGTAGACGAGCAAGATCTCCAGCAGGTCCTGGCAGATGATGGGGTAGCCGGGGCGCCTGGTCTCGGCCTCCTGCAGCAGGGTGGCCAGGAAGAACCGGAAGTACGATGCCCCCGCCCCCGCGCGCAGGATGGCGTAGCCGGGGTCATCCTCGGCCGCGCGCAGCCCCGCCACGCCCATGACCAGATATTCCAGCGGGGCGTCGGGGGTGCTGTCCTCGGTGTGGGGCACGTCGGCATTGATGAGGATGATGTCGTTGGTGCTCACGGGGACGCGGCGGTCACGCAGGCACAGCACGCCGCGCCCGCCGGTGACGAAAAACACCTCGGCACAGGGATGCGTGTGCAGCACGGCGTTCCACTCCGCGCTGTAGCGCGATACCGTCACATACAGCAGCCGGGTCACACTGCGGTCCAGCGGCGCCACGCCGTCCCCCGAGATCTCATAGCGGCTCGTGCCCATATTGATCCCCCCTTGCACGCACAGGATACAAAAGCCGGCGGGCGACCCGGCCGGCCAAACCAAATCCAACAGAATACCGATTTTTATTATACCCCGCGAAGGGCGGGCGCGGCAAGGTGTAAAACGCCCAAAATCGCCCGCTGCTTTTTAGAGATGTTGCCCAATATCGGTACAGCGCTTTAAAGCGACGGGCGGACGTCAAAACGGACGGATACGGCGGGGGAAGCCGGCCGGGACAACGGCCGGTCTCCCCAAAAAGAACAGCCCGCGAACCGGCGCGGGAAGTGGATTTACAAAAATAAAAAGGAACAGGATGCAGAATAAGCAAGAAACATAAAAAACGCGGCAAGATGGGGGCTTGCGCCCCACCCCGCGTACCGGTATACTGTTATCAGAAAGCAGGATCATCACACAGCGATCATCTTCTTCATCCCCTCTTTTTGACCAAACCCGCCGCGGGCGCCCCAAAAGGCCCGCGGCGGGTTTGGTTTTTGGGAACACGCCGGGAATAAACACGGCTAGCTTGAAAAAACAAACTCAATATGTAACATGTTACATAGAAACTTGCAAAAAATAAAAATAAAAGGGTTGACATAGACTGCTGCATTTGTTATAGTGCAGATGCAGGGGGCGCAAAACGACCTGCACATTATGATACAGAAGGAGGCGAAGGGCATGAAACCGGCTCTGCTTATGCTGCTCGCACCGGCCGTTTTGATGATGGCCGCGGTCTGGGCCGATCACGCGGCGGAGCCCGCCAAGGCGCTGCCTGGCGGCGGTACGATCCGCATCCATGTCGATGCTGAGTAAGGCGTATCACACCACAAACACGAAAGAGACAGCAAAAGGAGAAGGGTTATGAAATTTGACCTCAAAACACTGCGGGAGCGCAAGGGTATGACGGCGGAAGAGTTCGCGCAGGCGCTGACGCGGTGCTGGAACGAAAGCTATCCGCAGGACCCGCGCAGCTTCACTATGGACATGGTCATCCGGATGGAGAAAAGACCCGGCCGGATCGACGCGGATACGATGGACTTGATCTGCAAAATCTACGGCATGACGTATGAGCAGCTGCGGCAACCGCCGCACCTGCATCTGGAGCCGCCGGAGATCAAAGACAACTGGCAGGAGGTCAGCCGCTGGAAAGAGCAGCTTGAGAAGGACATGGAAAACCTGCCGGCGGCGGTAAAAGAAAAATACAAGCCGGCGCTTAAGGAATACCGCGGGCTGCTGGCACAGAGCACACGCAAGCTCAAGATCGCGCTTGAAGGGCATCCCGACGCCGGAAAAAGTACGATGCTGAACCAACTGATCGGCAAAGAAATCATTCCGACAAACTGGACGCCGACCACCTCGTCGGTCGCCATCGTCAAGGATATACAGGACCGGCCGAAATGGTTTGCGCCCAACACCGTCGCCGTTCTGCGCGATGGGGCGGACTGGGACTGCTTTGACGCGGAGGACGAGGATACCGTACAGGAGCGTGAGGAAGCCATCCTGGCCAAGGGGGATTACAGCCTGATCGCGGAATACGGTGCCCACGACGGCGCCCACGCGGAGGAAAGTGTCGGCTGTATCCTGGTCTATGTTGACAGTCCGCTGCTGCGCAACTGTGATTTTGTGGACCTGCCCGGTTTCAATCCGCTGGGCAGCGGCCCCGTGCAGGACCGGACGGTGAACGATCCGCTGACGCGCGACACGATGCTCAGCTCGCAGGCGCTGGACAAAGTGGCCGGCCTTATCTATCTGAGCCCGGCGAACAGCTATTTGTATGGGGACGACCTGACAATGGCGGCGGCGGGGCTCAGGGCGATGACGGTCCTCGAGCGCCGCGGCGAAAACAAGGTCAAGCCGTTTGGGAACGTTTTCTTTGTGGCCACGCAAGCCAACACGGTGGCACATGGCGATTTGGAACAGCTCGCTCGCATCTGTGATGATGCGGCCAACCGCGTTTGGAAGCAGATAGAGGGCAGCCCCAAAATCGAGGCTCGGCGCAAAGACTCGCACTACGACTGCGGCCTGGCCGATCTCCGCAAACGCTTTTTTACCTCCGAGATGGAATCGCCGGCCCTGACGGAGGCGTTCTATCAGGATCTGGCCGCCTTTTTGCAGGAGCTGCCCCTCGTTCAGAAAAAGCGCATCTCGGACGAGATCCAGTTGTTTCGTAAAGGGCAGGCTGCAGTCTTTGCTGATGCCGTGAACCAGTATAAGGCCATCCGTGACGACCACAACGCGGCGCGCGCCAGGCTGGATGCGATGGATGAGGGCGAAAGCGAGCGCGCGGAAGCGCTTCGCAGCAGCGAGCGCGAAGCCACCGATATCATCCTTGCCATGCAGCAGGACACGCGCAGCCAGTGCCGTGCCATCTACAGCCGCATCATCAACGCCGAAAATATTGTTCGCGTCATCGAGGAAAACGGCTTCAAGAAAAATAAGCGGGACCTGCAGGAGCTGGTCAGCCTGCTCAATGCCATGCTGGAGAACCAAATCAGCGCCGAGCTGACGGACAAGGCTCGCAAGCTCGAGGAAGAAATCAACGTTCTTCTCAACAAGACCCAGCGAAATTTTGACCGCGCGGTGAATACGGGCTTTGATATGAACGCTTCGCTGTTCAATTTCAATGTCGGCCGCGCCTTTGCCGGCGGGTTGTCGGGTCTGGCCGCATTTGGGGCCCTGTCGGCCTGGGCAGCATCCTGCGGCAATCTGGGCGGCTACATTCTGGTCGCCAAGGCCGCCGGCGTTCTGTCGTCCGTCGGTATCCATGTCGGCGGCGCAGCGGCGGCCACGGCCGGCGTGGCCGCGCTGGGCGGACCGGTGGTGCTTGGCATCGCCATCGCAGTGTTGGCTGCGGTGACTGTGCTCCTTATGCTGGGCGGCACATGGAAAAAAGTCATCGGCAACAAAATCGCCAAGATCTACGCGGAAAAGGGCGTGCCGGATAAGCTGCTGGAGGCCTGCGACAAATATTGGGAGGATACCCTTACGGCGTTCCGCGCCGGTATGGAGCAGGTGGAACAGGAATGGCAGGCACAGCGCAGGGAATATCGGAAACGGGTGGAGGACCTTGACGAGGACACCCTCGCGCAGGACATTGAGGATGCCGAGCAGATACGCGACTTCTTCGCCGGGAAAGTGGCGTGACGCCCGCGGCCGCATCGTGGAGCTTACCTGCGTACAATCTATGCGCAGGGCAGCAGCTCCGCGATGCGGCCCAAAATTAAAAATCCCTACTACAGGAACAAAATATAGTACATAATCAGCCAATAATGCAAAAAACAGGGGGAAATATAAAATTATTTTTTACAAGCAAATCGCCCCGTGACAGGTGTATGATAAGAGTACCAAAACAAACAAGGAGGAAGGAACAATGGAAAAGAACGAATCCGGTACGGCGGTCGCTGCGGCCCGCAGCGCGGCGGAAGGCAAGATCGGGGCGGAGGCGGCCTCGCGTGCCGGCCATAACCCCAACCTGAAGGGCATTGTGCACGAGGTCATGGTCAAGGACCGCTACAATGCCGACCCCAGGCGGCTGCTGGATGGCAGCGAGGCGATTCTGGCAAAATCGCCGACGGCGGTGCGGGACGACGTGCTCATCATGCGCGACGGCCGCGTGGTGGGGCGGATGCAGCTCAAGGATACGCCGGCCTCTGCCGGCGATGTCATCCGCCGGGTGCAGAGCAAGCAGTATGCCGGCACCAGGCTGTGCGGCACCGAGGAAACGGTGCAGGCGTACGACCGGTGCGCGGCGGCAGCGCGCGGCAAGCCGGTCACGCAGAAGATGACGAGCACGGGGATATCGTCGGACGATACCGCGCGCGTCGCCATCCAGACCATCGGCGACGGCGCCGGCAAGCTCACCGCGCAGATGGTGGGCAAGGTCGCAGCCAGCTCCGGCGCGGCCGGCGCGGCCGTCTCGGGCGGCCTCGCGGCCCTGACCTCCGGCGTGCAGCTGCTGGAGGGCGACATCGACGGCAGCGAGTTCGCCGGCAACGTGGCGGACGCCGCGGTCAAGGGCGGGCTGAGCGCTGCCGGCGCCAGCGTGGCGGGCACGGCGGCCTCGGCCGGTGTGGCCACGGTCCTTGCCGGCACGGCCGCGTCGCCCATGCTGCCGGCGATCGCGGGTGTCGCTGCCGCGCTGGGCGCGGGCGCCGCGATCGCCGGGGGCTGGAGGAGGTCGTCGGCGACTCGGTCGGCGCCGTCGCCGAGGGAGTCGCCGGCATGGTCGGCGATGTCTTCGAGGACGTTGGCCTTGCGCTCGGCGGTGCCTTCGATGCGGCCGCCGATTTCGTGCGCGGCTGTTTCTGGTGGATCTGAGGGGGGACGAAGAGGACCGCAGGCGCCGGGGAACACCCGGCGCCTGCGCGTTTGCAGCCAGAAAAACCACTACAGGAATCTCTCGGAAAAATCTTCGTATTTGCCCGAACAATTCGCGTTGACCTGGTTTATGATGTAGGCATCGGCCAACTGCTGCATATAAAGAGGGATTTTGCTGCTGTTGTCCGCCTTGAAATAGCATGTGATGCAGGGGTCGGCGGAGCTGTCCGAGTTCAGGTGCTTAAAGGATCTAAGGCGGATACTTTTCGCTTTTATGCAGAAGAATCGAACAAGGTCCTGCGGCAGATGCTGGCTTTGATCGGGTTTGATAAAAACATCATAACTGTCTGTAAGAAAGCCCCTGTTGAAAATCGCATCCCAGTACCAATTCAATATCATTTCCCGCATTTTATGGTCGGAAACGGATGTACGCGGTTTGCCGCGCAAAGCGTTCAGCAAAATTTCTTCAGGCGGCCGAGGCTTGTCGACCGGAGCATCCGCCCGCTCGAACATGGCCCGCAGGGCAAGGGAAAACAAAATCAAAAATTCTTCCTTGGAAGGGATGGGGGAGGCCGGTGCAGCAGAAGGATGATGGTACATATTGCGGGTGGCTTTACAGAGATTCGCAAGGCTTTTGTCCCATGAGGATTTAATGCTGGAAGGCTGGACCGCATTTTCAAACAGAAAAAAAGCATCGCCCAGTATATCGCCAAGGTCCAGCCTGCGGGCCGCCAAAGCCTCCTGGATCTTCTCGACACGTTCTTTTTTCTTTTCCTTGACCGTATCGGGTGCCACAGATTTTTTGGGGTTCTGCGTCAGGGCATAATCCAGCAGCGGCCCCAGACGGTTGCGGTCCTCATCGGCAATGGGCCCGTTTTGCCCATCATCATACTCTATCCAGAATTGGAGAAGCTCCTTTGCCAACGTGATAACGGTCCTGTCCGTGAGATCCTGCGGCCGGAAACGGTCACGCAAAAGAGCTTGAAGCGGGGACTTGGACGAAGGATTGGGATCGGTGCTTTTTTGGCAAAAGCTAAGATTGTAGGTATCAAGATCCAACGCATCAAGCTCAGTCCAGATATCATCCTCACGGAACGCGGTCAAGAACACGATGTTTTCCCGCGCAATATGGCAGGCCTCAACCAGATATGTGGCCAAAGTACAGCCAATCAACAGCGCTTTCAGTTCATCACGGTCCAAGGCAGCCAATCTCTCTGGCTGCAGGCGGCGTCCGATACCGTACGGCTTCAGCGCACACAAAAAACCACTCCACTTTTCCGGCCGATTCCACGGAAGTGACTGCGATAAGTCGAGGTCCAGAATGAATAATTCATATTGATGAGGATGCTGTTCCATGTGCCCCGGCAGATCTGTCATATCTTCCAGGAGCGTAACGCGCCGGGAAAATTCATCACCAAAAACACTTTGGACCTCGTCAGTGCGGTCTGCCGAAGTCTTAAGGTCATCGCTCAAAATGGCCGGCTGTTCGGAAAAATCTTCGACCCAAAGGATATCCTTGACTATAGCCAATGCGGCACCTCCTCTACACCTGATGCGTGAGACTCACGTTTCGTCGGAGGGGAGAAAGATGCCTTTGTGCAGGATGACTTGAGTCTGATAGCTTCCGTCGGCTTTGGTACAGGCAACGCTGGTCATATCATATCCGTTCAGGATATGCAGCATTTCGTTCAGGCCGGAAAGGCCATTTCCTTTCAGATGGTCCGGCACCTGCGCGGGCAGAGCGTTCGTCAGCGTGATGGTGCGGTATTCGCCATCCTGCCCAAAGGCGATCTGGATGGGCCGGGTCAGGTCGCCGTATTTCAGGGCATTGAACACGAGCTCGGCGAGGATGTCCTGCAAAAGCACGGCCATGAAGGAGCTTTCATACATACGCGGCGCCTGCCAGATATCGTCCTCCGTTACCGCAAAGCGGATGGGCGGGTCGATGCTTTGCAGCCACGTCAGGCAGGGCTGCTTTTCGGCGATGACTTTTGCCTCAAAGTCCGGGCGGAGCAGCGTGCCGTCCGCCGGCCGGGCCCGGATACGGTCCCTGGCGATGGCTGCTTTGCGGTCGCTGGCGTTGTATAAAACGCGGTACAGGCACAGGCGCACGGCGGAATCGAGCAGATCCGCCACACCGACGGCACCATCCTCCCCGGCAGGTGCAAAGCTGTTCCGGATGCGAGCAAACAGTTCCTTGCCATCTTCACGGCAGCGCAGGTGCAGCATCTGGATGTCGGTACGCAGGTCCTGCTTGAGCTGCGTTTCCAGCACCAGACGCTGGGCCAGGGCGCGCAGCTCCGGGTCATCGTATTTTTTGGCGGCGGTAAACAGCTTTTCGGTGATATCCTCCAGCTGCAGGGTGCTCATATTGCCGCTGGTGTGCGCAAAGTTGCGCAGGATACGCTGAACGGAGAGGACCACTTCTCTGGTTTCCAGCGCGTACTTTTCGCTGTCCAGCAGGGTTTTGAGCTTTACGACAAAAGGAATGTCATCGCCGTCCTGATAACAAACGGGGACCGTCAGATGGAGACGGTGCTGCCGGCCGTTATAGTGCGCTGCCCGTTCCTGCGGCGTCACCGGGGTAGGGACACAGCACAGCCGGGGCAGGAGGAACGGCTCTTTTTCAGGCTCGCTCACCGCCAACATAAATGCCTGATAGCTTTTCGGAACGCGCGCGAAGCAGGCCTTGGCGGTGTCCAGGGCGGCACGGTCTGTCTTGTCGGGGAAATAGCGCGCGATCGCCTCCACAAATAAATAGAGTGAAACGACGTACGGCTGGTCGTCCCCCTTGAATTCGTCACAGTCAAAGGCCATGGCGATAACTTCGGGAGTACTTGCGCCAAGCTTCAGCTCAGAATAGACAAATTCCGCAAAAGAATGCGCAAAAGCAACCTCGCGGCTCTTGAATTCGTCCAGGAGGCTGTTGCACACTTCTTTTGGCACACCGTACAGCGCACAGCCGTTGCACAAAGCGAAGGCGAGCGTCAGCTCTGTTTGCCAATCAGAATCATTCCAGCTTGAGACAGTGTCCGCCAGGGCATCTTTCAGCTTGGGCAGGTTGGCAGCGGGGATCAGTTCCTTTTTTTCTGTATACTCTACCGTGCGCGTGCGCGTTTCATAGCGGTGCGTTCCGGCAAGTGCACCGCCAATTGCGGATGCAAGGCCGGTCACGGCCCCAATGGGTCCTACCGCGCCGCCAAACAGAGCGCCTACCGCCATGCCCACACTGGAAGCTCCTGCGACAGCAGCGGACACGATCGGTTTTTTATAGACTTGTTGGGTCACATGTAATATTTCATCCGTAAACCGGTTGAAAAGGGCATTCAACGCATTGATCTGCTCAAAAACATCCACTTTTTTATCCTGCGCCATGTGCATCTGCCTCCCTGAAGATATATTTGTTGAAAATATTGTCCCGTCATTGTCTGTCGGGAATATTGTACCACGCCGCGCACATTTTGTCAGTGGCCAAATAAAACAAAAAATAAGTTCCTGTTTTATTGAAAAAAAGGTATAAATATACTATAATTTGTTCATATAACAGGTACATATAAAGGAGGTACGCATATGCGCGCAGATACAAGGGGCTGGGATGAGGAAACCCCGCACGGCAGTGCGGACAACAAGCAGCATATCAATCTCAGCGATGTCGCCATGGAGGTCCTGTACAACGACATCCGCAGCTTTATGGACCGCGAGTCGGTTTCCGGATTCATCAACCGCGTTTTGAGCACCTACGGCGAGCAGGCGCAGGCTTCGCTCAGCTGTGCGCAGGAACGGGAACAGGAACAGCTGCAGGGGCAGCTCGGGGGGATCCGTTCGGTGTCGGCGGCCGAAAAGAATAAAATCATTGATGCGATCTGCGCCGCCCATACGGCCCAGCGGCTTGCGGTCATAGACGCATACCCGGCCGGCGCGGCTTTGAAATTCCGGCTGAACAAAGAAAACTTCGAGAGCTTATATATACGGTCGGGACACCCGGAACGGCGCTGGTACCGCAGCCGGGGGAAATATATCAAAGCCATCCTGGAGGAATACGCCCGCAAAACGCCGCTGGAGAGGGAGGCGATCTATTTCGGCGATTGGCTGGAGACGATCGAAGACGGCATCGAAAGCGGACGCTTGCTGCAGGTGACGTCGCGCCAAGGCAAGGTGTTTGAAGTCAAGCCCTATGCGCTGCTGACGGATGCCGGCGGGATGTACCACTATCTGGTGGGCTTGAGCATGCCGCGCCATACAGAGCAAGCGGAAGAAAAGGTAGCTTCGTTTCGTGTTTCCCGGCTGCGCGATGTCACCACCAGACCGAAACGCTACCGCAGCGGCCGCCTCACGTTGGCGGAAAAAGACAAAATCAAAAAGGAGCTGCAAGAAAAAGGCGTCCAATTCCTGCTGGAACGGAACGAGGAGATCGTTCTCCGTCTGGACCGGCAGGGGATCAGTATGTTCAATGCGCAGCTGCATTTGCGTCCGGTGCCAACGAAAAAAGCAGACCTGCCGGACGGAGGAGGGGAATATCATTTTGACTGCACCCAAAGGCAGATCGAGTTCTATTTTTTTAAGTTCGGCGAGCATGCCGAGATCCTGTCGCCGGCCGATTTGCGGGAAGCTTTTAGGGAAAAGTATCGGAGCGCTTTGGAGATATATAAAGGATCGGCCATAGAATGATAAAACAGGCGCATAAAAAAGCGGACCGCGGCCTGCGGCACATCGCTTCCATGACCTGCGCCACAGCTGCGCCAGCCTTCTGCTCAAGCAGGGGATACCAATGAAGCAGATCCAGGAATGGCTTGGCCACAGCGACATCTCGACCACCGCGAACATCTATGCGCATCTGGATTCCGCGTCCAAAAATGTATCCGCCGAGACGATGGAGCAGGCGCTGCCGCTGCCGGCCAGCACACCTGCGGCGGGCTGGGGGACCATGAGCCTCTAAACCGGTAAGCAGCGGAGCCACGCACCAACAAACGCTTGCGTGGCCCCGTATGACAGAGATAATAGGTTTAGCATTACCAAATTCCACTACCGCACATTGTGACCTCATTTAGAAGCCAAACCGTTTACACCACTGCAAATCAGTTTCGAGGTCAGGGCAATGATCTCCTCCAGCGGGATCTTCTTGCCGTCTGCCACCCATTGCTTATAGATCTCAATGGTGCTTTGGGAAACGAACGTCATGATGATATTCTGAACATACGGATCGACGTTCCGCTGCTTTCCATCGGCACCCCATGTCTCCGACATGATCTCATTTGTGATCCGGCGGCTGATATAGTGGTAGCTGCCGCTGCACATCAGCCTCTCGTGGAGTGGCCCCGCACCTTCGCTCACCAGAAAGAACTCCCGCGTGATCTTATCCATATCGCGGGGGCGTTCAAGCCCTTGGGTGCGCCGGATGAAATTCTTTGCCATTTCATTTTGCAGCTCCCGCAGCAGATCGTCCAGAGAATTGTAATGCAGATAAAAGGTTTTACGGTTTATCCGCGCCCTTTCCGTCAGCTCCTTGATGGAGATCTGCTCATAATCCATCTCGCAGATCATTTCTTCAAAGGTTTTCCGAATGGCCTCTTTTGTGCGGATCACGCGCAGATCTTCTTTGCCTGTATCCTTCATAGCGATACCTCCTGCTGTCCAAACCATGTTTGATCCATCATAGACCACCCACGTATAAAAATCAACTCGTGTGTAGTTACGCCACATTTCCGCAGGAAATGTGGCGTAAACCTCTTTCGCTGCAAAAATGGTGTGGCGGCTGAAACGTTAAATTTGTATAATACGCACATGAAAATTCGTAGTGGAGGTATCTGTAATGAAAAAATTATTATCATTTTTACTTTGCGCCTGCCTGCTCTTGACCGTTACAGCTTGCGGCGGCGGGGCAGCGGATGCAGAACCTGCCGGGACACAAAGCTCTGAAACGGAAATCACGCCGCCTGATGCAGTCCAGCCGCCCGAAAATGAGGCGAACGGATCTGCTTCGCCCGCAGAGGCCGAGCCGGAACCGGCGGCGGATGCTGCCGCAGCGGACAGCAATATCCTTGTCGCTTGGTTCTCTCTGGTCGGTGAACAATACGAGGTTGGCGTCATTGAAAAGGGAAACACCGAGATCGTGGCAGAAATGATCATCGAGGCCACCGGCGCGGAATCTTTCAAAATCGAAGCCACCGAGGAATATCCCACCACCTACGACGGGCTTTTGGATATCTCCCGCAAAGAGGAAGATGATCCCCCGGAAATCGCCGGTACGGTGGACAACATGGACGATTACGATACGGTTTTCCTCGGCTACCCGATCTGGTGGGGCAACACACCGACCATCATCAAGGTGTTTTTGCAGAGCTACGACTTTTCCGGCAAGACGATCATCCCGTTTTGCACCCACGGCGGCAGCGGGCTTGCCGGAACGGACACAACGATCAGGGAGCTTTGCCCGGATGCCGCCATCGGAGAGGGCCTTGCCATTCGCGGCAGCACCGCACAGAACGACCGCGGCAGTGCAAAAGAGAGCGTGACGGAGTGGCTGGAGGATAACGGATATATTTAAGCGGAGATCATTTTTAAATTAAATCACACAGGAGGCAAAAACTATGTCTGACTACCTTGGTAAAGAAACGCCGAAGCTGGGTTTCGGTCTGATGCGGCTGCCCCAAAATGACCTGGGCACCGACATCGAGCAGGTCAAAAAGATGGTCGATCTCTTTATGGAGGCGGGCTTTACCTACTTTGACACCGCTTTTGTGTACGGCACCTCGGAGCAGGACATCAAAAAGGCGCTGGTCGACCGCTACCCGCGGGATTCTTATACCCTTGCCACCAAGCTCAACGCCTTTCTGATGTGCAGCGATGAAAAGAGCGCGAAGGAACAGTTTTATAAGAGCTTGGAGCGTACCGGCGCGGGGTACTTCGACTACTACCTGATGCACGCTTTGATGGCGAACAACTATAAGAAATATGACGAATACCACATTTGGGACTTTGTAAAGGAACGCAAGGCGGAGGGGCTTATCCGCAGCATGGGCTTCTCTTTCCATGCAGGCCCGGCGCTTTTGGACAAGCTGCTGACCGAACACCCGGAGGTGGATTTTGTCCAGCTTCAGATCAACTATGCCGACTGGAACAACCCGGAAGTGAACTCCCGCGCCAACTATGAGGTGGCAAGAAAGCATGGCAAATCCATCATTGTGATGGAGCCGGTAAAGGGCGGCAAGCTGGCCGACCCGCCGCAGGAGGTCAAAATGCTGTTCCAGAGTTACGCGCCGGAACTGTCCCCGGCGTCATGGGCCATCCGCTTTGCGGCGTCTCTGGACGGCATCGTCACGGTGCTTTCGGGAATGTCCAATGCGGCGCAGATGGAAGATAACCTCTCTTACATGAAAAACTTCCGGCCACTGAACGCGGAGGAACAGAAGATCATCCGCAAGGCGCAGAAGATCCTCGGCAGCTCCGCCGAGATCCCCTGCACCGCCTGCCACTACTGCACGGACGGCTGCCCGAAGCAGATCCCCATTCCCGACATCTTCGCCGCTGCCAACCTGCAGCTCGGCAATGGCCAGACGGCACAGGCAAAAGAGCGTTACGCCGCCATCCCGCAGGGGCACCGCGCTTCCGACTGTATCGGGTGCAGGCAATGCGAGCGCGCCTGCCCGCAGCATTTGAAAATCACGGACTTTTTGAAACAGTGCGCGGAAATGTTGGAGCAATAGCGGTATTTCACCATCGGCATTGACAGCCCGGTTGTCGCAGTGGACGGCGACACGGCCAGCGTCACA
The DNA here is from genome assembly GCA_947631565.1 of uncultured Gemmiger sp. Lineage (GTDB taxonomy): Bacteria > Bacillota > Clostridia > Oscillospirales > Ruminococcaceae > Gemmiger. The sequence continues at coordinate 49,816 of CANRLV010000010.1, forward strand.
TTGCTGAACGCCAACGCCTACGGCGCGCAGGGCACCTACCGCATGAGAGGGACACATCATTGGGAGAAGCGTGACGGTAAATGGATCGCCGTCAATAATCCAAACGAGAGATGAGCAAAACGCCCTCGAGAGATAGGAAAGCAGAAAGGGCAAGAGAAAAGGAAGGCTGTGGAGCGAGGAA
>CANRLV010000011.1 GCA_947631565.1 uncultured Gemmiger sp.
GTCGGCTCAAAAAAGCGGCAGGCCAGGTTGACGAGCGTGCTCTTGCCGGCGCCCGTCTCGCCGACCAGCGCCACCGTGGTGCCGGCCGGGATGTGTAGATCGAAGTGGCTCAAGACCTCCTCGCCGCCGTCCGGGTAGCGGAAGCTGACGTCCCTGAATTCGATCTCCCCTTGCAGGGGCGGCCAGTTTTCGGTTTTTGGCGTGAACACGTCGCCGTACTGCGCCACGACCTCGGGGCTGTCGGTGATCTGCGGCTTCTCGTCAAACAGGTCGGTCACGCGCTCGATGGAGGCCTGTATCGAGATGAACTCGGCGATGTTGGCGGCGGTGTTCTGGATGGGCTCAAAGATGCCCACCGCGTAGCTCGTGAACACCGACAGCGTGGCGATGTCCAGCACGCCGTCCAGCGTCATGTAGCCGCCGCGCAGCAGCACGATGGCCACCGCCGCCGTCGAGAAGAACAGCACCAGCGGGATGTACACGGCGTTGAGGCGGAAAGCCTGCACGCCGGCATGGCGGGCCCTCTCGCTCAAATTTGTAAAGGCCTGGGTGTTGGCCTCCTCGATGACCAGCGTCTTGCTGGTCTTGGCGCCGGTGATGCCCTCGTTGAAGGCGCCGGTGATTTCAGAATTGAGCTTGCGCACCCGGCGGTTCCAGCGCAGGATGTGGTTCTGGAAATACCACGTCAGCACGGCGATGACCGGCACGACCAGGATGACCGGCACGGCCAGCTGCCAGTTGAGCGCCAGCATGGCCGCAAAGGTGCCGCCGACGTAGAGCAGCGCCCACAGAATGTCGGTCAGGTTCCAGGCCAGCGTCGAGGCGATGCGCATGGTATCGTTCATCAGGCGGGAGATGAGATACCCCACAGGGGTGACATTGTAAAACGACAGCGACAGCGTTTGCAGGTGTCGGAACAGGTCGCGGCGCATATCGCGCCCGAGGTTCATCTCGATGACCATCGACCCGCGGCCGAAGCCGATGACGGCCAGCGTCTGCAGCAGGATGGCCGCCAGATAGGCGGCCGCGTAGGGCCACAGCCCCTGCAGCGTGCCGGCGGTGATGAAGTTGGCGATGGCGTAGCGCTGGAACAGCGGCAGGATGACGTCGATGAGCGCTGTCAGGCTGTTGAACGCCACCACGCTCAAAAAGACCCGGCGGTAGGGCCGGCAGAAGGGCCACAGCCGCTTCCAGACCGAAAGGTCGAGGTCCTTGGTATATTCCTTTTCTTCATAGGCGGGCATCAGGCGGCACCTCCTTCCGGGCCGGCGGGCGCGGCGTCTGCCTCCAGCAGCAGGCGGTCGTCGCTGTTCATCTGGATGTCGTAAATTTGCTTGTAGATGCCGGGGCGGCTGATAAGCTCGGCATGGGTGCCGATGTCGGCCACACGGCCGCCGTCCAGCACCAGGATCTTATCCGCCTGCATCAGCGTCGTGACGCGGTGGGAGATGAGGATGACCGTGCTGCCGCCGAGGTTCTGCCGCAAGGCGGCGCGGATGGCGGCGTCTGTCTCGGCATCGACGGCGGAGAGCGAATCGTCAAAAATCATGACGGGGGCCTTTTGCAGCAGCATACGGGCGATGGCGATGCGCTGCTTCTGCCCGCCCGAGAGGGTCACGCCGCGCTCGCCGACGAGGGTGTCGTACCCGTCCTTGAACTCGGTGACGGCGTCGTCGACGCAGGCGATGCCGGCCACATGGCGGATGTCCGCAAGCGGGGCATCGGGCCGGGCGGCGGCGATGTTCTGGCCGATGGTCTGGCTGAACAGGAACGGCTCCTGCAAAACCAGCCCCACCTGCCGGCGCAGGTCGGCGCGGGTGAACTGCTCCAGCGGCACGCCGCCGATGGTGATGCGCCCCTGCTCCGGCGGCAGGTCATAGAGGCGGTCCAGAAGATGCACGAGCGTGCTCTTGCCGCTGCCGGTGCCGCCCAGCACGGCGAAGGTCGTGCCGGCCGGCACGGTGAAGCTGACGTCCCTGAGCACCTCGGCCCCGTCGCCGTAGCCGAAGCTGACGTGGTCGAAGACGATATCGCCGGTGGCCGGGTGCGGCGCGGCGCCGGGGGCGTCGGTCTCGCGCGGGGCGCGCAGGATGTAGCCGACGCGGTCCATGGATACGCCGGCCTTGCTCATGTCGGACAAAACGCGCCCGAGCATACGCACCGGCCACGCCAGCGAGCCGTTGTAGGTGACGAAGGCGAGGAAATCACCCAAGGTGATGGCGCCCTGCACGGCGCGCACGCTGCCGGCGATGATGACGACCATGACCTGCAGGCAGGTCAGCAGCGTGCCGGAGGCCCAGTAGACGGCCAGCAGCCCGCCCAGTTTGATCCACAGCTGTGAGAAGCGGTCGTTTTTGGCGTTGAAGCGCTCGACCTCGAACGCCTCGCGCCCGAAAGCACGCACCACGCGCACGCCGGTCAGGTTCTCCTGCGCCGTGGTGGTGAGCGCGCTCTCGGCCTCGTCGGCGGCCTTGAAGCGGCTGGCGATGCCGCGGTAGAACAGCCCCGAGGCCAGCCCCGAGACGGGGATGAAAGCGACGGCGACGAGGGTCAGGGGCACGTCCATGCGGAACATCAGCGCCAGATACAGCACGATGAGGAACACCGTGCGCACCACCTGCACGATCTGCCGGCAGACGAAATCCTGCACGACCTGCACGTCCGACGTGCAGCGCTGGATCAGGTCGCCGGTGGAATGGGCGGTGTGCCAGGCAAAGCTCAGGTGCTGGATGTGCTCATACAGCGTGTCGCGCATCGACTTGATAAAGCGCTCGTTGCCGGCCGCGAACAGATACCGCTGCCCGAAGCCGAACACGCTGCGCAGCGCCGCCGCCAGCAGCACCGCCCCCGCCGCCAGCCACAGCGCGCGGATAACGTCGGCGCGCAGGTAGGCGAGCCATGCCGCGGGCAGGATGCTCTGCGGCGTAGTGCCCAAAATACTGTCCACCGTGACGCGGATGATCTGCGGCGTCAGGGCGAGGAAGCCCGTGTCGAGGCAGGCACAGACCAGCCCGCCCACGAACAGCCCCACACAGGGGCCCAGAAAGCGCCAGATCAGCGCCAGCTTCTCCCGTCCCGTCAGATGAAAAGGTTTTTCGGTCATGGTTTCTCCTTGTTGCATTGCAAGTCATTTCGGCGCAGAAAAAGCGCCCCGCCGCATTGGGTGGGGCGCCTGGTTGCGTTCACGGGCCGGGTCAGAACGACCGGCAGACGCGCGCACTACGCCCCTTGCAGGTAAATTTCCGGGTCATTTTCCAAACCTTGTTCAGCATCGTGCGCGCCTCCTTTCTGTAATGTCCTTGTGTAGTATACCGGCTCTGGCAGGGTTTGTCAACAATAATTTTTAAAGCTCATACAGCGCGGTGTACTTTTGGGTCAGGTAGCGCGTGTAGTGCGCGGGGTCGAACGGCCCGCCGCAGAGGCTCTCGGCCAGCCAGTCGGCCGTTTTCAGGCAGCCGTATCGCCACAGCCTCTCGCACAGGGCATTTTTGACCGGTCCCAGATCGCCCCTGGCCCACTGCGCGTCCAGGTCCATGGTTCTGCGCAGGTCATCGAGCGCCTGCGCGCCGTAGGCCGAGCCCAACGCGTAGCTCGGGAAGTAGCCGATGTCGCCGCCCGCCCAATGGATATCCTGCAGAACGCCCTCGGCGTCATTTTTCGGCGTTATGCCGAGGTATTCCTCATATTTGGCGTTCCACGCCGCGGGCAGGTCGTTAACGGCCAGCTCACCGTGGATGAGTGCCTTCTCCAGCTCGTAGCGGACCATGATGTGCAGCGGGTAGGTCAGCTCGTCGGCCTCGGTGCGGATGGGGCCGGGCACGGCGCGGTTGACGGCGCGGTAGAATTCCTCCGCCGTGACGCCGGCCAGCCGCTGCCCGAACAACTCGCACAGCGTCGGCCACAGATAGCCGATAAAAGCGCGGCTGCGGCCGACGTAGTTTTCAAACAGGCGGCTCTGGCTCTCGTGCAGGCCCATGCTGGCGCCGCCGGCCAGCGCCGTGAAATCGAGCTCGGGGTCGATGTGGCGTTCATACAGCGCGTGGCCGCCCTCGTGCATGACGCTGAACAGGCTGCTGGTGAAATCGTCCGGCTTGTAGTGGGTGGTGATGCGCACGTCGCCGCGCCAGAGGTCGTCGGTGAAGGGGTGCGCGCTCTCGCCGATGATGCAGTGCTCCGGCTCCAGCCCCCACAGCGCCATGACGCGGCGGCTGAGCGCCCGCTGCGCGTCCAGCGGCCAGTCCGCTTGCAAAAAGTCGGTCCGCACGGGCGTGCCGCGCTGTTGGATGGCGGCGAGCAGCGGCACGACGGCGGCGCGCACGGCGGCGAAAAATGTATCGCACCGGGCCGAGGTCAGGCCCGGCTCGTACTGGTCGAGCAGCACGTCGTAGGGGTCGCGGCCGGGGTCGATGTACTGTGCCTGGCGGCGGCGCGCCGTGACGATCTGCTCCAAAAACGGCGCAAAGGCGGCAAAATCGTTGTTGCTCCGCGCGCGGGCCCAGGCCGGCGTGGCGCGCTGGACCAAGCCCGTGAAGGCGGCGTACTCGTCGGCCGGGATGCGGCAGATGCGGTCATATTCCCGCCGCAGCTCGCGCACCTCGGCGCGCTCGCGCTCGGTCTCGGCCTCGGCGGCGGCCGCCGTGAGCAGGGCGTCGGTCCCGGGGCTGACGAGCAGCGCGAAGCGGGCGGCCGAGAGCGTCTCGGCCGCGACGGCGCGCCCGTCCTCGCCCGCGGGCGGGGCGACGGCGGCCTCGTCATAGGTGAACAGGGCGTCGGCATAGCGGTAGGCGAACAGCTGCCGTTCGAGTGCGCGCAGCGCGGCGATGGATTCCTTCATAGTACAGACCTTTCTTTCGGGCCGCCACATGGGGCCGCCCCTGCGCACAGAAACGGGGCGGGCGCTCGCGCCCGCCCCGTTTTGCTGCATTGTTTGTTACGCGTTCTTTTCCTTGATGGCCTTGTCGATGGCGCGGGCGGCTTCCTTGCCGGCGCCCATGGCCAGGATGACGGTAGCGGCGCCGGTCACGGCGTCACCGCCGGCCCACACGAAGTCGCGGCTGGTCAGGCCCTCGGGGCCGTTGGTGATCAGGCAGCCGTGCTTGTTGGCCTCAAGACCCGGGGTGGTGGAACGGATGAGCGGGTTGGGGCTGGTGCCGAGCGCCATGATCATGGTGTCGACGTCCAGCGTGAACTCGCTGCCCTCCTTGACGATGGGGCGGCGGCGGCCGGTCTCGTCCGGCTCGCCGAGCTCCATCTCGACGCAGGTCATGCCCTTGACCCAGCCGTTCTCGTCGCCCAGGACCTCAACGGGGTTCGTCAGCGTCTTGAAGATGATGCCCTCCTCCTCGGCGTGCTCGACCTCCTCCTTACGGGCAGGCAGCTCGGCCATGCCGCGGCGGTAGACGATGTACACCTGCTCGGCGCCCAGGCGCTTGGCGCAGCGGGCGGCGTCCATGGCGACGTTGCCGCCGCCGACGACGGCCACGGCCTTGCTGTGCTGGATGGGGGTGCGGCAGTTGGGGTCATAAGCCTTCATCAGGTTGACGCGGGTCAGGTACTCGTTGGCGGAGTAGACGCCGTTCAGGCTCTCGCCCGGGATGCCCATGAAGCGGGGCAGGCCGGCGCCGGAGGCGATGTACACGGCCTCGAAGCCGTAATCATTGAACAGCTCGTCGATGGTCAGCACCTTGCCGATGACCATGTTGCACTCGATGTCGACGCCGAGGTCCTTGAGGCCCTCGACCTCCTTCTGGACGATGCTCTTGGGCAGACGGAACTCCGGGATGCCGTACATCAGCACGCCGCCGGCGACGTGCAGGGCCTCGTAGATGGTGACCTTGTAGCCCATCTTGGCCAAGTCCCCGGCCACGGTCAGGCCGGAAGGCCCGGCGCCGATGACCGCCACCTTGTGGCCGTTGGGCGCGGGAGCAACGGGCTTGGAATCGTTGTGCTCACGGTGCCAGTCGGCGACAAAGCGCTCCAGGCGGCCGATGCCGACGGGCTCGGCCTTGATGCCGCGCACGCACTTGCCCTCGCACTGGCTCTCCTGCGGGCAGACGCGGCCGCACACGGCGGGCAGCGCGCTGGATGCGGCGACGACCTGGTAGGCGCCCTCAAAGTCGCCCTCGGCGACCAGCTTGACGAAGCCGGGGATGTCGATCTCGACGGGGCAGCCGGAACGGCAGGGATGGTTCTTGCACTGCAGGCAGCGCTGGGCCTCGCCCATCGCCATCTCGGCGGTGTAGCCGAGCGCGACCTCTTTAAAGTTCTTGTTGCGGACGTTGGGGTCCTGGCTGGGCATGGGGCACTTTTTCGGATCCATATTGGGCATGGTTACTGGACCTCCTTGTTGAGCAGGTTGCATTCCGCCTCGCGGGCGTGGGCCTCGAACGGCTTGTACATGCCGCCGCGCTTGAGCGCTTCGTCAAAGTCGACCTCAAAGCCGTCAAAGTCCGGGCCGTCGACGCAGGCGAACTTCGTCTGCCCGCCCACGGTCAGGCGGCAGCCGCCGCACATGCCGGTGCCGTCGACCATGATCGGGTTCATGCTGACGGTGGTCTTGACGCCGAAGGGTTTGGTGGTGGCGACGACGAACTTCATCATGATCAGCGGGCCGATGGTGATGACCTCGTCGAACTGAGCGCCGGCCTCGAGCTTCTCTTTGAGCGGCACGGTGACGACCGCCTTGCGGCCGTAGGAGCCGTCGTCGGTGACGACGATGAGCTCGTCACAGCAGGCCTTGAACTCGTCCTCAAGGATGAGCAGGTCCTTGCTGCGGAAGCCGATGATGCCGGTGACCTTGGTGCCCTGCGCGTGCAGCGCGCGGGCCACGGGCAGCGCGATGGCGCAGCCGACGCCGCCGCCGACCACGCAGACGCTCTTGAGGCCCTCGATGGCGGTGGGCTTGCCCAGCGGGCCGACGAAGTCATGCACGCACTCGCCCTCTTTGACGGCGTTGAGCTGCATGGTGCCGGCGCCCACCACCTGGAAGATGATGGACACGGTGCCGGCCTCGGGGTCGGTGCCGGCGACGGTGAGCGGGATGCGCTCGGAATCATCGCGGGCGCGGACGATGATGAACTGCCCGGCCTTCGCCTTTTTGGCGACCAGCGGGGCCTCGATGACCAGTTCGGTCACGGTGGGGTTCAGTTCCCGTCTTTTCACGATTTTGAACACGGTCGTCTCTCCTTAGCTGTTGGATTTTTCGTTAAGTTTTTGACAAAGCGCGGCATAATGACACGCGGCCGGGCCGCTTTTTCGGCCCCCGCGCCCTGTTCTTACCTTATTGTAGCGAATCCGGCGTCGTTTGTAAAGGTGCTTTGCGCCCCAAAACGGCAGAAAAGGCTGGCAATTTTCCAGCCTTTTCCGACCTTATTTGTGTGCAATTTGCCAGAGCAGGAATTTGGTGTTGGTGTGCAGGTAGCGCCCCAGCAGCCGCCCGGGGTCCTGCGAGAGCCGCCACAGCCATTCCAGGCTGTGGTCCTGCATCCATTTGGGCGCGCGCGCCACGGTGCCCGTCTCAAAGTCAAAGGCGGCGCCGACGCCGAGCATGACGGCCTCGATGCGCCCCGCATGGGCGGCCATCCAGTTCTCCTGCTTGGGCGCGCCGAGGCCCACCCACACATAGTCCGGCCTGGCGGCGTTGATGCGCGCCACCGCCGCGGCGTCCTCCTCGGCCGTCAGCGGGCGGAAGGGCGGGCTCTCGATGCCGGCGATGGCGAGACCGGGGTAACGCTGCGGCAGAACGGTGCGCAGGGCGGCGGCCGTCGCCTCGCTGCCGCCGTAAAAATAATGCCGGCGGCCGGCGGCAACGCCGGCGCCCAGCATGGCCCTGAACAGGTCCGGGCCGGCCACGCGCTGCGCCTGCGCAAAGCCGTGCCGGCGGCTGTAAGCCGCAAGCGGGGCGCCGTCCGGCAGCACAAGTGCGGCGCCGTTCTGCACGGCGCGGTAGGCGGGGTCCCCGTAGGCGGTGACGGCGGTATGCACATTGGTCACACAGACGTAGCGCCCGCGCCAATCCTCGCGATGCTCCTCGAGCAGGGCAAGGGCGGCGGGCATATCCAGCACGGCCACGTTCACCCCCATGATGGGGCATACCGGAGGCAGCGGCATATCACCTGGCCCCCTTTCCGCTGAAGACGGCAGACACGGTGCGCAGCAGGATGCGGATGTCCAGCCAGAGGGACCAGTTGTCGATATAAAAGACGTCCAGCCGCACGACCTCCTCAAAATCCTGGATATCATTGCGGCCGCTGGTCTGCCACAGGCCGGTGATGCCCGGCTTCATCGACAGGCGCCGCTTGTGATGGCTCTGGTACAGCTCGTACTCGTCCGCCGTCGGCGGGCGGGTGCCGACCAGGCTCATGTCGCCCCTGAGCACGTTCCAGAACTGGGGCAGCTCGTCGATGGAGAAGCGGCGGATGAACCGCCCGACCTTGGTGATGCGGGGGTCGTCGGTGACCTTGAACATCGGGCCCTGCATCTCGTTTTTGTCCGTCAGCTCGGCCTTGCGGGCCTCGGCGTCCGGCCACATACTGCGCAGCTTGTACAGCATGAACGGCCGCCCGTTGAGCCCCATCCGCTTCTGCCTGAAGAACAGCGGGCCGGGGCTTTCCAGCAGCAGCGGCACGGCGGTGACGGCGATGACGGGCACGCTGAAGGCAAGCCCCACCAGCGCGCCGGCAATGTCCATCAGCCGTTTGAGGACCAGGTCGGCCAGCGTGCGGCGGGTGGCGTCCATCGTCAGCAGCGGGGCGCCGCCGTCGGTCTCCAGCGCATAGTTGAGTGGAGGCAGCGGCGCCGCCGCCTCGGCCGATTCCCGGCGCAGGTTCTCAAGCAGCGGCAGGTTGAGGCGCACGTCCAGCCCCATGCTCTCGAGCTCGCGCAGGGTGACGGCGAGGGCGGCCCCGTCGGCGTAGGGGACGTCGATGTAGATCTCGTCCAGCGGTTCGCGGCGGATCCAGTCGAGAAAATCGTTGTAGCCGGCCGTGACCGGCACGCCGTCCAGCTCGGTGCCTACCTGCCCGGGCGCAGCGTCGACCAGGGCCACGCCGCACAGCCGCTTGGTCCAGTCCGCCCGCAGGCGTTGGAGCAGGGCGGGCGCGCGGTCGGCGGTGGTGAGCACGCCGGTCAGCCGCGCCAGCCGGCGGATAAAATCGGAATGGACCAGATACGCCTTGAGCGCGGCGCGGAACAGCTGCATGAAGCCGAGGTTGGCCAGCAGCGTGCCCAAAAACAGGTAGCGGGATTCCAGCATCGCCGCCTTGGTGACGAGCAGCAGCAGCGCCAGCACCATACCCAGCACCACGTCAAAGCGGACCACACAGACAAGCTCCGCCCAAAAGCTGCGGCGGACGGCCTTGATCTCGCCCTCGCTGCGGCTGGCGGCCGTGAAAGTGATGAAAAATGCCACCGCCAGCACCAGCCCGAACTCAAACACGTCCCGGCGGGTGTAGATGGCCTGGATCAGCCCCAGCCAATAGCCGAACACCAGCCACGCCAGAAAGACGCTGCACAACAGCGCCGCGGCGTCGGCCAGGAAGGTCAGCCCGTATTGGATCTTTTCACGGTTGGACATAGCGCGCCTTACCACTCAGCGCCCCTGCGAAGGGGCAGAATTTGTCGTATACCAGTATAGCACAGGGCGGCGGGCATTGCAAGGCGGGCGCCCTCAGCGTGTCGAAAATTCGACATGCTGCAAAAGAGGGGTTTTGCGCTCGGCGGGCTATGCCCGCCGCACACGCGCAGCGTGCGGCGCAAACGCCCGTGCCTGTGCGCCAAGAGCCGCCGCTTTGCGGCGATTGCGCTCCGGCAGGCGCCTGCGGGCGCACAGCGTTGAGCGAGGGCGAAACCGAAATATATGTCCGCGAACGCGGACCATAAACCTCTCTTGGACACACCCCATCGCAAAAATGCCTTGCGCATACCTAAAGGCGACTTGCTGCGGCATTTTTGCTCTAAAGGTATCGGCCTCGTCGGTACACGCCCGCCGAGGCCGATGGATTTGAAATATATCCAGTCTGGTGCGGCAGTTGTAAAATCTGGCGGTGCGGGCCCGGCCCAGAATTTTGCACTTGTATGCGCGCCCCAAATGCGCTATAATAGTTTTGTATCTGCGCGCAAAGCCTTTGGGAGGTTTTTTCGGATATGAAACTGGCAAAACGTGTGTCGGCGCTGTGCCTGGCGTGGCTGCTGGCCTTGAGCCTGAGCGGCTGCTCCAAGGAGGAGCTGCGGGCCAAGGCGTCGGACATCATCGTCGATATGGCGACCAAAATGGGCTTTATCGGGGGCGAGGACGAGGGCGAAGAGGAAGAGGTCGTCCACACCGAGGCCACGCCTGGCGGCGACGTCGTCTTCCCCGAAGGGTTCGACCCCTCGCAGGGGCGCATCCCCACCACCCTGCAGGACGGCGTGCTCTACGTCGCCTTCAACGGCATCCAGTACCGTTCGACGGCCTACTTCGTCGCCGCCGACAGCAGCGTGACCGTGACCGCCTACGCCAACCATGACAACCCCTATCAGGACACCATCCAGTACAAGATCGCGCTGTGGCAGCTGTCGGAGGACCAGACCACGACCACCTATGTGGACGGCACCACCGTCTACTTCACCGCCATGGCGGAGGAGGGCGGCAAATCCTGCTATACCCACACCATGACCGGGCTGACCCCCGGCCGCCGCTACAAGCTGGCCATCAGCTACGACACCGGCGCATATTATATCACCGGCGGGGTGACGGTGACCAACGTCAGCGACCAGGAACTGACCGACCTGGCCGGCGCCGAGGGCGCCGTCTGAGCCATATCCCGGGTGACCGCTGTGCTCCCCGCGCCCCGCGCGGGGAGCTTTTATCGCCAAAACAGGAGTGGACTGTATGCATCTTGACCGTACCCGGCTGCGCAACACGCTGCTGTTGCTGCTGGCCTCGTTTTTGTGGGGAACCGCCTTCGTGGCCCAGAGCGTGGGCAGCCGGCATATGGGCCCCTACACCTTTCTGGCCTGCCGCAGCTGGCTGGGCTGCGCCTTTCTGGGGGCGCTGGCGCTTGTGCGGGGGCGGCGGCGGGCGGCGGAGGCCCCGTTCTGGCAGGCGCCGCGGCGGCTGTGCCGCGGCGGGCTTACCTGCGGCGCCGTGCTGTTTGCGGCCAGCGCGTCCCAGCAGATGGGCGTGGGCAGCACCAGCACCGCCAAGGCCGGGTTTCTGACCGCCCTGTATGTGGTGCTGGTGCCGGTGTTCGGCATCTTTTTCGGCCGACGGCAGCGCCCCGGGCTGTGGGGGTGCGTGCTCTTGAGCGTGGCGGGGCTGTACCTGCTGTGCATGGCCGGGCGGGATACCCTCTCGCTGACCGGCGGCGAATGGCAGCTGCTGCTGTGCGCCGTGCTGTTCAGCTGGCAGATCATGGCCGTGGGGCACTACAGCCCCGGGCTGGACGGCGTGCAGCTGAGCCTGGCGCAGTTCTCGGTGGTGACGGTGCTTTCCACCGTCGCCGCCGTCTGGCGGGAGGGCTTCTCCCCCGCCCTGCTCACCGTTCTGCCGGCGGCGGCGTGGGGCGCCGTTGCCTACTGCGGCATCTTTTCCACCGGCGTGGCCTATACTTTACAGATCGTTGGCCAGCAGGACCTGGACCCCACCATCGCGAGTCTCGCCATGTGCCTGGAAAGCGTGTGGAGCGCCGTCGGCGGCTGGGTGGCGCAGGGCCAGGCGCTGACGCCGGTGGAGCTAAGCGGCTGCGCGCTGATGTTCGCCGCCATCGTCGGCAGCCAGCTGGTCACGCGGCCGGCCCCGGGCGAAGCGCCGGCTGTCCGCGGTTCGTAAACATTTGGCGGTGCAAAACAAACAAAATTTTCAAAAACCGGCCCGAAAACCTTGCAAAGCAAAGGCCGGTCTGCTACCATAGTAGCGGTACCGTTCGTGCCGGCACCAGAAAAGGAGAGTGTTCCCATGGCGATCAAAAATACCTATCTGGCCGAAGTGTATGACGGCCTTGCCAAACGCAACCCCGAGCAGAAGGAGTTTTTGCAGGCGGCCGAGGAGGTGCTCGAGAGCCTGCAGCCGGTCGTCGAGGCGCGGCCGGAGCTGGAAAAGAACGGCATCATCGAGCGCCTTGTCGAGCCGGAGCGCGTGGTCATGTTCCGCGTGCCGTGGGTGGACGACGCCGGCAAGGTGCGCGTCAACCGCGGCTACCGCGTGCAGTTCAACAGCGCCATCGGCCCCTACAAGGGCGGCCTGCGCCTGCACCCCAGCGTCAATCTGTCCATCATCAAGTTTTTGGGCTTTGAGCAGGTGTTCAAGAACAGCCTGACCGGCCTGCCCATGGGCGGCGGCAAGGGCGGCAGTGACTTTGACCCCCACGGCAAGTCCGACGCCGAGGTCATGCGCTTCTGCCAGAGCTTTATGACCGAGCTGCAGCGCCACATCGGCCCCGACACCGACGTGCCGGCCGGCGACATCGGCGTCGGCGGGCGCGAGATCGGCTATCTGTTCGGCCAGTACAAGCGCCTGCGCAATGAGTTCACCGGCGTGCTGACCGGCAAGGGCCTGACCTACGGCGGCAGCCTTGCCCGCACCGAGGCCACCGGCTACGGTCTGTGCTATTTTGCCGACGAGATGCTGAGGGACGCCGGCAAGAGCTTCAAGGGCGCGGCCGTCGTCATCTCGGGCTCCGGCAACGTGGCCATCTACGCCAACCAGAAGGCGACCGAGCTCGGCGCCAAGGTCGTGGCGATGAGCGACTCCAACGGTTACATCGTCGACGAGAACGGCATCGACTACAAGGTCATCCAGCAGATCAAGGAGGTCAAGCGCGCGCGCATCAAGACCTACCTGGACTATGTGCCCACGGCGAAATACGTCGAGGGCAGCCAGGGCATCTGGAGTGTCAAGTGTGACATCGCCCTGCCCTGTGCCACCCAGAACGAGCTGCCGCTGGCCGGCGCCGAGGCGCTGGTGAAAAACGGCTGCTACGCCGTCGCCGAGGGCGCCAATATGCCCAGCACCCCCGAGGCCGTCGCCTACCTGCAAAGCCACGGCGTGCTGTTTGCCCCCGCCAAGGCCTCGAACGCCGGCGGTGTGGCGACGAGTGGGCTGGAGATGAGCCAGAACAGCCTGCGCCTGGCCTGGACCTTTGACGAGGTCGACGCCCGCCTGCATGACATCATGGTCAACATCTACAAGAACGCCGCCGCGGCCGCCGAGACCTACGGCATGAAGGGCAACCTGGTCGCCGGCGCCAACATTGCCGGTTTCATCAAGGTCGCCGACGCCATGCTCGCCCAGGGCGTGGTGTGACGCGCCTGCCTTTGCCGACGCGATGCGTCCGGGCCGCCCTTTTGGCGGCCCGGACGGTTTTATTTTGCGGGACGTGCAAGTTTTGCCTGCCGGTATGCTATAATGGAGAGGTACTGTTCCTGCCGCCCGGGAGGTGAGCGTATGCCCCGCAAGCTGTTTTGCCAGATCAGTCCCCTGTGTTACCGCATCGCGGTCTTCAAGGAGAACCGCCGCCGCGACCTATGGGACCTTTTCCACCGCACGCGCTTTGCTCGCCGGCGGCAGGCCGAGCCTTTGCCGGCGCTCGTCAAGGCGCACCGCTCGCTGATTTTACGCCAATTGCCGGGCGTGGACCCGCAGCTGCAAAAAAACAAGCAGGTCAACCTGGCGCTGGCGGCGGGCAGGCTCAACGGTCTGCTCATCCGCCCCGGCGAGGTGTTCTCGTTCTGGCACACCGTCGGCGACGCCACCGCCCGCCGCGGCTACCTGCCCGGCCTGACCGTGAGCAACGGGCGCCTGGGCGCCGACTACGGCGGCGGGCTGTGCCAGATGGCCAACCTCATCCACTGGATGGTGCTGCACAGCCCGCTGACCGTGACCGAGCTGCACCACCACAGCGACGCCATCTTCCCCGATGCAGGGCGGCGCGTGCCCTTTGGCACCGGGACCAGCATCTTTTATAAAAACGTCGATTACCGGTTCAAAAACACCACCAGTCAGACCGTGCAGCTGCTGGTCTGGCTGGCCGACGGCGATGTGTGCGGCGAGCTGCGGGCCGAACGCCCGTTTGCCGAGCATTACCGCATCGTCGAGGAGGACCACCACTTTTCCCGCGAGGCGGACGGTGAATACTACCGCAACAGCCGCATCTGGCGCCTGACGCTGGACGCTGCCGGGCAGGTGACCGACAAAACACTGCTGCTGCAAAACCATTCCCGCGTGCTGTATGACCCGGCCCTGATCCCGCCGGACCAGCTGCGCGCGGCCGGGGAGGGCTGACCCATGCTGCGTCAGGCGCTGTGGAGCCACCGCCGCGGGCCCGCCTGCCGCACGGCGGGGGGCACGGTACTGCCCTGGGCCGATCTGCATGAGCAGGCCGCGCGGGCGGCGGGCTTTCTGGCCGCACGCGGGGCGCGCCGCGCGGTGCTGTACGGCCCGCCCGGGCCGCAGGCGATGACCACCATCGCCGCCTGTCTGCTGGCCGGCGTGACCTACATCCCCGCCGACGCCGGCACCCCGCCGGCCCGCCTGTGGGCCCTGTGCACCGCCGCCGGGGCTGATGTCCTGCTGGCGTCGGACGCCCCGCCGCCGGACATAACGGATACGGGCCTGCCGGCCATCCCCTTCGCCGCGGCGGCCGCCTTCTCGCCGGCGCTGGCGGCGCCGGTGCCGGTGCGGCCGGACGACATCGCTTACATCCTGTTCACCTCCGGCAGCACCGGCACGCCGCGCGGCGTCTGTGTGACCTACGCCAACCTGGCGCATTTTCTGCGCTGGTTCGGCGCCCTGCCCCCCATCGCCGCGGCGCCGCCGCGGGTCATCGCCTGCGCGGCGCGCTTTGGTTTTGATCTGTCGGTGGCGGCGCTCTATCCGGTGTTTGCCGCCGGCGGCTGCCTGGAGGTCGGCACGCCGACGCCGGACAGCAAGGCCGAATTGCTGGTGGCCACGCCCTCGGCGCTGGACCTTTGGCTGCTGGAGGACACGCTGCCGGCGCGGCTGCGCACGGTCTTTTGCTGCGGCGAGGTGCTGCGCCCCGCCACGGTGCGGCGGCTGTGGCAGCGCTTTCCGGCGGTGCGCGTGCTCAACGCCTACGGCCCCACCGAGGCGACCTGCGCGGTGTGCGCGGCCGAGATCTTACCCGCCATGCTCACGCTGCCGGCCCTGCCCGTCGGCCGGGCGAGCGGCGAGGCCGTGCGCATCGAGCCGACCGGGCCGGACGGCTGCCTGCGCCTGACGGGGCCGAGCGTCGCCGCCGGGTATCTGGACGGCGACGGCGGCGTGTTCACCGAAAACGGCGGCGCGCGCAGCTTTCTGACCGCCGACCGCGGCGCCGTGCGGGACGGGTACCTGTGGTTTTTGGGCCGCGCGGACGACCAGCTCAAGTACAAGGGCTACCGCATCGAGCCGGCCGAGATCGAGGCGGCGCTGTGCGCGGTGCCGGGCGTGCGCGCCGCCGCGGCGGTGCCCCGCCGCACGGCCGACGGCCGCGTGACGGCGCTCGCCGCCTATGTCGCGGCGGACGGCACGGTGACCGAGGCGGCCCTGCGCGCGGCGCTGGCGGCGGCCCTGCCCCCGTATATGGTGCCCAAACAGTTTGTGCTGTGCCCCGCCCTGCCGCTGACCGCAAACGGAAAAATCGACCGAAAGAGGCTGTGCGATGCTGACCGAAGCTGACGTTTTGGAGATCCTGTGTGAATGCTGCGGGCGGGACCTTGCCCCGGACAGCGAGCTGCTGGCCGGCGGCCTGCTCGACTCGCTGGGGCTGGTGCTGCTGGCCGAGGCGCTGGAGGCGCGCGGCGCCGCCGTCTCGGTGGCGCGCATCCCCAAGGCGGCGCTGGCCACGCCGCGCGCGCTGGCGGGCTGGCTGCAGGAGAACGGCGGCATTTAAAAAAGGGCCGGACCGATGATTTTGTCGTCCGCCCGCTGCCGCAGGCCATCCAGGACTTTCCCGCGGGCTGACGAACCGTCCGCACGCCGAGCCGCAGCGAGGCGTTTCGGAGCGCAACCGCCGCGCAGCGGCGGCTCTTAGCGCGGAGATGGACGGATTCGTCCCGGCGCGGCGGCGCCGTCGCCCTTTTCAAGTCCGGATGGCCGCGCAGCATAACGGCAAGCCCCCTTGGCGGGACACGCCAAGGGGGCTTGCCGTTATGGGCCATCCAGGACTTGAACCCGGAACCAAGCGGTTATGAGCCGCCAGCTCTGACCATTGAGCTAATGGCCCGGCTGTGCCGCTTTTGCGGCGCCCCTTATTATAGCAGGTTTTGCGCCGCTTGCCAAGGGGGCGGGCGGCATTTTTCGCCCCGCGCGCGCATAGGCATGGCAGGGGGTGAGGGGATGCGCGGGCTGGGGCGGGCATTGGCGGTGCTGGCGGCGGTCTCGCTGCTGTGGGCGCTGCCGTGCCTGCTGCCGCCGGCCGATGCCGGGCCAGGCCCGGCGCCAACGCCCGCGCCGGCGCCGCTTTCTGCCGCGGCCCCGGCCCCGGCCGACACGCCGGAAAGCGCCGAAGCCGCCCTTACTTCTGCCGCCGCCCCCTACCGCGCCGTGTGGGTGAGCTACCTGGAATGGCAGCAGGCGGATTTTTCCTCCTCCGCCGCCTTTGCGGCCGACATCGGCGCCATGCTGGACGATATCGCCGCTTTGGGCGCCACCGTGGTGCTGGCGCAGGTGCGGCCGTTCGGCGATGCGCTGTACGAGAGCGCGCTCTACCCGTTCAGCCACCTGTGCACCGGCACACAGGGGCAGAGCCCCGGCTTTGACCCGCTGGCTCTGCTCATCGCCGCCGCGCATGCGCGCGGGCTGGAGCTGGAGGCCTGGGTCAACCCCTACCGCATCCGGGCCGGCGGTGTGCCGGCAGCCCTGTGCGCGCAGAGCCCCGCCATGCTCCACCCGGAATGGGTCAAGGAGACCGCCGGCGGGACCTATCTTGACCCGGCCAGCCCGGATGTGCGGCAGTACATCGCCGCCGGGCTGGAGGAGCTGTGTGCCAATTATGCCCTGGACGGCATCCACTTTGACGATTATTTTTACCCCACCACCGACCCTGCTTTTGACGCCGACGCCTACGCCGCCTACCGGGCCGGCGGCGGCACGCTGGACCTGGCCGGGTGGCGGCAGCAGAATGTGAACGACCTGGTCGCCCTGTGCTGGCAGACCGTGCACGCGCACCCGGGCGTGCGCTTTGGCATCGCGCCGCAGGGGGACCCGGCCACCAATCTGGCCACCCAGTACAGCGACGCCGCGCACTGGCTGGCCGTGCCCGGCTATGTCGATTACCTGATGCCGCAGCTCTATTGGGGGCTGGACTGGCCCGACCCCGCCCGCCGGGCGGACGCGCTGGCTGCCGCCTGGGCGGCGCTGCCGCGCGCCGACGGCGTGGCCCTGTACGCCGGGCTGGGCGCCTACCGCATCGGCAGCAAGGACAGCGGCGAGAGCTGGCTGTCCGGCACGGCGCTGGCCGGGCAGGTGCAGGCGCTGGCGCGCTGCGGCATCACCGGGTTCGGGCTGTATCGCTATGCCTCGCTGTTTGCAAACGCCGGGCAAAGCGCTCTGGCCCGGCAGGAATGCGCCGCGCTCACCGCGCTCTGGGCCCCGGCCCCGCCGGCCTGAAAAAAGCCGCAAACTGCTTGCGCCCCGCCGGGTTTTGCCCGGCGGGGCGCAGCACAGAGGAGCAGAAAAAAAGCGGATCGGAAGTTGTCTTGCCGCTGTACAAAAGCAGTAGATGCGACTGCTTTTGACAAAATAAGTATACCATGCCCGCGCCCCAAACCGCAAGATGGCGGGGCCGTCAATTAAGTGAGGATTCCCGTCAATTAAGGGCCGGGCGCCTTTCAGACGCCCGGCACGCCGGCCCTGCCGGGGCCGGACCGGCGACCGTTTACAGGCCAAGGATGCTGTCCACCGTGTTGAGGAAAGCGTCCACCCCACTCATGTCCAGCTTGGAGAAGTCGGCGGTGATGCCGGCATCGGCCAGGATGTCCTTGCTGCCCTCATAGTCGTCGTGGATGGCGCGGGCACGGTCGCGCACGCCGGCCCAGGTCTGCTTGACCTGCTCGCGCTCGGCATCGGTCAGAGCGTCCAGCCAGGCCTGGGCGTCGGCGCCCAGGGTCGCCGTCTCGGTCCCGCAGTCGGCCGCGAACTCGACGAGGGCGGCCGCCGCCTGCGCGGTCTGCAGGCTGCCGCCGGCGGCATCGGGCGCCACGTCCAGCAGACCGCTGAGGGCCTTGCGCAGGCCCTCGGCGCTGTAGGCGGTACCGGACGCCTGGGCGGTGCCGGCCGTCTCGCCGGTGGCCGTCTCGCCGGTGGCCGTCTCGCCGGTGGCGGTGCTGTCCGGGCCGGCGTTGTCCGGCATCGCGTCGCCGGCATCGGTGCCGGGGGTGGCCGCGGGCGCGGCGGTGGCGATACCGCCCTTGTTGTCCGCACCGGTATCGTTGGTGTTGCCGGCATCGCCGCAGCCGGCCAGCAGGGCCGCGCACACCGCGGCCGCGGTCAAAACAGAAAACAGTTTGCGCATGGTCGTTTCTCCTTTTTTCCGTGGTGGGACGGGGAGCCCGTCCGCCCTATAGTATGAGCCGGGGCCGGGGGCCGGCATACGCCGTTGCGGGATTACAATTTGGTATCAGCCGGGGGGCGGTTTTCTTGCCGCGGCGGCTTGCCTTGGCCGCCGTTTTGCCGTACAATAGAGGCATAAGCGATGCTGTCGACGTATAAGGGAAAGGATCGTTTTGCCATGCGCGAATTTTTGTTTGAGTTCCTGCGCGCCGGGGCCAGCCCCTGGCACGCCGCCGCCCACGCCGCCGCCTTGCTGGACGGCGCCGGCTTTACCCGGCTGGAGGAGCCGGCCCCCTGGGCCCTGGCCCCCGGCCGCGGCTACTATACGGTGCGGGACGGCTCGGCCGTCATCGCCTGGCGTATGCCCCAGGGCGAGGTGCTGGGCTGGCGCATCACGGCCAGCCATGCCGATTCGCCCGCCTGGCGGCTGCGCGGCACCGCCGACACCGCCTGCGGCGTCTACCGCCCGGGCGTGGAGGGCTACGGCGGTATGCTGATGGCCACCTGGTTCGACCGCCCGCTGACGGTGGCCGGCCGCGTTATGGTGCGCACCGCCGCGGGGCTGGAGGCCCGGCCCGTGTATCTGGACCGGGACCTGGCGGTCATCCCCAGCCTGGCCGTGCAGATGGACCGCACCGCCAACGACGGCCACAAATATGACCCCGTGCAGGAGCTGCAGCCCTGCATGGGCGATGCCGATGCCTGCCGCCTGCCCGCCCTGCTGGCCGGGGCGCTGGGCGTGGCCGAGGTCGACATCGTGGACAGCGACCTCTACCTGTGCGTGCGGCAGGCGCCCGTCCGCCTGGGCGCGGACGGGGCGTGGTACATGGCCCCGCACATCGACGACCTGGCCTGCGCCGCCGTCACGCTGCAGGCGTTTTTGCAGGCCGGGCCCACCCCCGGCGATGTCGCCCCGGTGTGGATGCTGCTGAACAACGAGGAGGTCGGCAGCCTGACCGCGCAGGGCGCCGCCAGCCATTTTGCCCGCGACGTGCTGGAGCGCACGCTGCAGGCCTCGGTCAATGGCTGCTGTGCCAACTCACAGGGGATGGCGCGGGCGCTGGCCGGCAGCTTCTGCCTTTCGGCCGACAATGTCCACGCCCTGCACCCGGCCCACCCCGAGGTCGCCGACCCCGGCGCGCCGGTGTATCTGGGCAAGGGGCCGGTGCTCAAGTGCAGCGCCGCCAGGACCTACTGCACCGACGGCGCCAGCGGCGCCGTGGTGCGCGAGCTGTGCCGCCGTGCCGGCGTGCCGCTGCAGGTGTTCACCAACCGGCCCGGGCGGCGCGGCGGCAGCACGCTGGGCCGCCTGCTGCTGGGCTCCCTGCCGGTGCCGACGGCGGACGTCGGTATGCCGCAGTGGGCCATGCACTCGGCGGTGGAGACCGCCGCCCTGGCCGACGCCGAGGCGATGGGCACGCTGGTCCGCGCCTACTATGCCGCCGCCCTGGCCCCGGACGGCCGCGGCGGCTGGCTGTTGTGAACGGTATCGGCGGCGTTTGCGGCCGTTACGCGCCCAGCCCCAGCGGGCGCATGCACCTGGGCAACCTGTGCTGCTGCCTGCTGGCCTGGCTTTCGGCCAAAAGCAAGGGCGGGCGGGTGGTCCTGCGCATCGAGGACCTGGACGCCGAGCGCTGCCCGCGCCGCTTTGCCGACCTGCTGGAGGATGACCTGGCCTGGCTGGGCCTTGCCGCTGACGAAGGCGGCCGTGCCGGCGGCCCCGCCGGCCCCTACTACCAGAGTGATCGGGCCGAAATCTACCGGCATTACTATGACATACTGGCCGCCAAGGGCCTTGTCTATCCCTGCTTTTGCAGCCGCAGCCAGCTGCACGCGGCCAGCGCGCCGCACCGGGCCGACGGGCAGGTCGTCTACCCCGGCACCTGCCGGGGCCTGGCCCCGGCTGCGGCGGCGGCCATGGCCGCCCGCCGCGCACCCGCCTGGCGGGTGCAGGTGCCGGATGAGGATGTTGCCTTCACCGACGGCCACCTTGGCCCCTGCCGCGAAAACCTTGCCGCCGACTGCGGCGATTTCATCCTGCGGCGGGCGGACGGCGTGTTCGCCTACCAGCTGGCCGTGGTGGTGGACGATGCCCTGATGGGCGTGACCGAGGTGGTGCGCGGGGCGGACCTGCTGGCCAGCACGCCGCGCCAGCTGTGGCTCTACCGCGAGCTGGGCCTGCCGGCGCCGCGGTTTTACCACCTGCCGCTGCTGCTGGCCGCCGACGGGCGCCGGCTTTCCAAGCGCGACGGCGACCAAAGCCTGGAAAACCTGCAGGCGCGCTACACGGCCGAGGAAATCATCGGCAAACTGGCCTTCGTGTGCGGGCTGCGCCCGGCCCCGGACCCCTGCCGCCCGCAGGAGCTCGTGGCCGATTTCAGCTGGGACAGGGTGCCAACGCAGGACATCCGCCTGCCGGAGGGGTTGTTTTAGGGTATGGAGAACACAGTCGAGCGCCGGTCCTTCCACTTTTACGGCACCGTGCAGGGGGTCGGGTTCCGCTACCGCGCCCACTGGGCGGCGCAGCACCTGGGCCTGACCGGTTGGGTGGCCAACCTGTGGGACGGCAGCGTATTGATGGAAGCGCAGGGCGCACCGGAACAGCTGGACAAGGTCGTGCGCGCCATCCTCAACAACAGCCACTACATCGAGCTGACCGACCTGCAGATGAAGACGCTGCCCGCGGTGGAGAACGAGCGTGGGTTTTCGGTGCGCAGCGGCGGCGAGTACGGTTGGTAAACAGGCAAGGAGGCCCATGTATATGCCCGGTACGCTCTATCTGGTGGGCACGCCCATCGGCAACCTGCAGGACATCACCCCCCGCGCCGCCGCGGTGCTGGGGCAGGCGGATTTCGTCGCCGCCGAGGACACCCGCGTGACCCTGCGCCTGCTCAACCATCTGGGCCTCAAAAAGCCGCTGGTCAGCTACCATGAACACGCTCTGCAGCACGGTGCGGCCATCCTGGACCGCGTGCAGGCGGGCGAGAGCTGCGCCGTCTGTACCGACGCCGGTATGCCCTGCATCAGCGACCCCGGCGAGCCGCTGGTGCGCGACGCCCTGGCCCGCGGTATCCCGGTGGTGCCGGTGCCGGGGCCGAGTGCCGTCGTCACGGCGGTGGCGGTGTCCGGCCAGAGCACGGCGCGCTTTGTGTTCGAAGGGTTTTTGCCCGCCGCCAAAAAGGAGCGCCGCGCCCGGCTGGAGGCGCTGGCGCACGAGGAGCGCACGGCCGTTTTGTACGAGGCCCCGCACCGCCTGCGCGCCACGCTGGCCGAGCTGTGCGCGGCCCTTGGCCCCGCGCGCGGTGTGACGCTGTGCCGCGAGCTGACCAAGATCCACGAGCAGATCCTCAAGACCACACTCGGCGAGGCCGCCGCCCTGTATGAGAGCAGCGACCCGCGCGGCGAGTATGTGCTGGTGCTGGCGGGCGCCGCGCCCGCTGACGGGGATGCCCCCACGCTGGAACAAACGGTGGCGGCGGCCCGCGCTCTGCTGGCCGGGGGCCTGCCCCCCACCGCGGCGGCCCGCCAGGCCGCCGCCGGTACCCCCTTTGCCAGAAAGGAAATCTACCGTGCCCTGATCCGGGGCGCGGACGAGGAGTGACAGAAATTGCCCAAAATCCGCATCCTGGTGGTCAGCGACGTGCACGGCGAGGTGACCGCGCTGCGCTGGCTGCTGCGCCACGAGCAGGCCGACGCCATGTTCTTTTTGGGCGACGGTGCGCGCGACCTGGACACCGCCATTGCCCTGGAGCAGGAGCAAAAGCACCCGCCGCGCTGGCCGGTCTACCGCGTGCGCGGCAACTGCGATACCGGCTGCCCCGACCCCATCGAGGCGCTGGCCCCCTTTGGCGGCGTGCTGTTCTTTTACACCCACGGCCACGCCTACGGCGTCAAGGCCGGCAGCGAGCGCCTGGCCGAGACGGCCGCCGCCCGCGGCGCCGACGTGGCGCTGTACGGCCACACGCACGAGCCGGACCTGGAAAGGCCTCTGGCCGGGCGGCCGGCGGTGTTCAACCCGGGGGCGCTGCTGCGCGGCAGCTACGGCGTCATCACGGTGCAGGACGGGCAGCGCAGCTTTGGCTGGCGCCGGGTGCCGCCGCTGTGAGCGCGCCTGTGTTCCGCCTGCCCCGTGCGGACAGCACCAACGCCTGGGCCAAGGCCCACCCCGACCGGTCAGACGGCGTGTGGGCCGTGTATACGCTGGACCAGACCGCCGGGCGCGGCCGGCTGGGCCGGCGCTGGGCGGATGCTGCCGGGCAGGCGCTCTATTACACCGCCGTTCTGCCCTGGGCCCCGGCGCAGCTGCCGGCCTTGGGCCTGCTGGCGGGCCTGCTGGTGTGCGAGGCGCTGCAGGCACGCTATGCCCCCGGCCCGGACCTTAGGCTCAAATGGCCCAACGATGTGCTGCTGGCGGGCAAAAAGCTCGCCGGCATTCTGTGCGAGGGCGTGCCCGGGCAGAGCAGGACCGTGTGCGGCATCGGCATCAACCTGTGCCAGCCGGCGACGGTTTTTGCCGCCGCCGGCCTGCCCCACGCCGCCAGCCTGACCATGCAGGGCGTGGACGCCGACGCCGCGCGCGACGCGGCGCCCCTGGCCGAGGCTTTGACCGCGGCCCTTGCGCGCGAGGCGCCGGTACTCGCCGCCAAAGGCTTTGCGCCGTATCTGGACCGCTACCGTGCCCTCTGCGTCAACCTCGGCCGGCGCGTGGCCTGGGACGGCGGCG
Source organism: uncultured Gemmiger sp. (assembly GCA_947631565.1). GTDB lineage: Bacteria > Bacillota > Clostridia > Oscillospirales > Ruminococcaceae > Gemmiger. The sequence goes on from CANRLV010000011.1 coordinate 23,253, forward strand.
CCGGCACAGCGCTGGACGTGGACGAGGCCGGCCGCCTGCTGGTGGCCGAGGACGGCAGCGGCACGGTGCGGCTGTTCACCGGCGAGGTGAGCGTGCGCGGCATCTACGGCGCCGTGTAAACAGGAAGATTTAACAGTTTATTCATACCGGTATCATAGTTTTTTCTTATTAAGGTGGTATCGTATAAGCACAGGGACGGAGCCGCAACCGTACCCTGAACATGATTCCTCCTCACACCGAGCGATACCCCAAAATGTCCCCCTGCCGCCGCAAGCAGGGGGACGACCTTATGTAAGGGGGAGGTTCGGCGTCACTGGCTGCGCCGGTCCGGCTGCACTGGTTGCGGTACCCGCCTCGCACCGCGGCCCTGGTGTGGTCTTTCGCTTGCCGGCCACTCGATCAAATGGCATGGGTCGGCGCTATGAACAACATCAGGCACAGCGTGGAGGAAATCGCGCAGCACGGCCTTTTGTACGTCTAAATGATATTTCAAGAGAGGTATAGGCGCCATAAGCTGTCTATACCTCTCTTGTTTCATCCTTTTTGGCCGTCTTGCTTTTCATTTAGGTGCGTTGTATAATGTTTTTGGCAGAGAAAACGATTTGCCCGTCAATTCGACATTTGGACAAGGAGCGCCAAAAATGAGCAAAGCAAGTGAAGAAACAACAAAAGGGTTAACCGCAGATGTTTTAAGAGATATTATAGATTATCCAGCAAAACAGAACAAAAAAGTTGATGGGATTACATGGTTTAAAGAAGATAGCTACAAGGGTACAGATTACGACTGGCTTTCTGCTGCTTTTGAAAAAGCAAGTAAGACGCAAAGCATGGAAAAAAAGGGTACTCCCGATTTTATTGTTACTAAAGATAATTCCAATATTATTGTCGTTATTGAATGTAAAGCCAAAACTTCTGACCACAGCAAGTATTCGGATTTGGATGATTACAAGGTTAATGGATTTGGCACATCGAACGACACGGCAAAATATGCAATAAACGGTGCTTTATGGTATGCTTCATTTTTGTCCTATAAATACGACGTTATTGCCATTGCTGTTTCGGGTCAAACTTTGTTGGAAAACCGAATAACATCGTTTGTTTGGCCAAAAAATGGTAATGTTTCAGATATAGAATTATTGGCTGATGGTTTATTACAAAATGAGATGCAATCAATCAATAAGTACGAAAAAGAGATCGAGGTCGTTTTAGAAAGATTTGCCGCCACGGAAGCAGAGGTCAAGAAAGAATTAAGAAGATATACGCTTTCCTGTGCTAATTTCCTGAGAGCGAACGGCATTGAAGATGACTCAAAAGCGGGTTTTGTTTCGGCCATCATTTTGGGTTTGACCAACTCCGAATCAAAATTATATAAAGATACAAAATCGGCTATTGAAACAAAAAGATTCACAAAATCCAAGAAAATCCTATCCGATCAAATTGGGAAAAATTCTGTAAAAATGCTAAAAGCCGCCCTATACGGAGACGGCGATGAACTTGAAGATGATTACATAAGAGGTATTTGGGATATAGACAATATACCAAAAGGTAAAAGAACAGCACTAAAAAAATTCTACAACAATCTTTTGGCAAAAGATGAATTGCTGCGTGCTCCAAAAGGTGAAAACAGGGATTTTTTAGATGGCGATACCGTATTATCCCGCTGCATATATTCTCTTTATGAAAATGTTATTGAAGTGCTCGACCATTATAAAGGCATAGATATAATGGGTGAGTTTTATACGACCTTTCTTCGCTTTACCAAAGGGAACGCAAAAGAAAAAGGTATCGTGTTGACTCCAAAGCATATTACGGAGTTGTTTTGTGATATTGCTGAATATTATTCAGATGAAAAAATGACAGAAAAAACAAAAATAATTGATATTTGCTGTGGCACAGGAGCTTTCTTGATATCTTCACTTGCAAGGATAAAAGAAAATATTTGGAATGAAAAAATAAGTGAGTCAAAGAAAAAAGAAAAATACAGCGATGCGCAAGCCAACAGTCTTATCGGTGTGGAAAGAAATCCGTCCATGTATGCTTTGGCTTATGCTAATATGCGGTTTCACGGTGACGGCAAGTCGAATTTGTTTAACTGTTCTTCGTTGCTGATCGATTCTTATGCCCCGGTTGACGATAGCGGTAAAACATATCTGAACGATAATGTGAAAATACCACTTCACGAAGCGTTGGCAAGCTTTGGAGATATAGATATAGCTATGATCAACCCGCCGTATTCACTTGACAAAAAAGAGAATTCATCCTCACAGAATTATAATATCATTTCAAGAAAAGAGGAATGCGAAGGTAAGATTAAAGTCTTAAAGAAAAAACTCTTCCAAGCAAAAAAGGCTAAAGAAGAATCCGAAATAAAAAAGATTCAAAATGAAATAGAAGAGCAAGACGATTTGATAGAAAAAATAAATAAAGAACTTGAAGATACTCGAATGGATGAAGTAGTATTTTCAAAAGGTCAAGATGAATTAGACTTTGTGGCCTCCATGCTGCATTATTTGAAAGTTGGCGGAATAGGCATCGCCATCGTTCCTATGTCCTGCGCAAGCAATAGCGGGAAAACACTTAGAACAGAATTATTACAGCACCATACCCTGTTAGCTTGTATGACAATGCCAACCCAATTGTTTTTTGACAGCAGAGTTGGTATTCCTACTTGTATCATGGTATTTAAGGCTCATATCAAGCACGATAAAAACAAGGCCGTTTTCTTTGCGAGATGGAAAGATGATGGATTTAAGGTCATTCCACACAATGGGAGAAAAGACATTGGCGCGTGGTCCTCAATCAGAACGGAATGGATCGAACAAATAGATGGTACTGCTGAAGCAAATCCGTATGTTTGGTTAAAGAAAAAAATATCGCCTGCGGATGAAGCATTATCAGAAGCGTATATCGAGACGGATTATACCCAGTTGATGGATGATGATTTTGAAAGAACTCTTAAAAAATACGCTCTGTTCAAATATATGGAGGATCATGGGATTTTGGAGGAATAAAAAAATGCTGAAAGGTGTTCAATGGTGCAAATATCACTTATATGATTTGTTCTATATTTATTCGGGAAATAAATTCGATAAAAGCAAAATGACAACCTTTGATCCAGCGGTCGATTTTGTGGGCAGGTCAAGTAAAAACAATGGTGTTACTGCCTATGTTGATTATGTTGAAGGTGTAAAGCCCTATCCTGCCGGTTGTATGACGATCGCATTAGGCGGCGAATATATAGGTTCTTGTTTTATTCAGCAACACTCGTTTTATACAAGCCAAAATGTTTTTGTACTATCGGAAAAAGAACCTATGGATGATCGTGTCAAGCTGTTTATCGCTCATTTAATAAGGTTTGAAAGCAAACATAATTATATGGCTTTTGCCCGAGAATTAAATTCGCATATAAGAACGGATTTTACAATCAAACTGCCAAGTGTTAAAGAAGGTGTTTTAGATATTGATTTCATAAAACAATATGTTGATGGCTTCAAGATCGATATCAACTCCATTCCGGATAGCTTTTTAAATGAGGGATATAATAGAGCCTGTTGGTATATAGATAATATCGATAAGGATCTATTTGATAATGTATATTCAAAATGCAAAGAAAAGAAGCCTGTATCATTACAAGGCAAAAAGTGGGCCTGTTTTTCTTTGGAAAAAGATTTGGGTATGAAAATTTACAATGGAAAATCCTACAATGCATCTGATTTGGTTGAAGCAGTTGACGAGAATTATGTTTTGTATATCACCAGAAAAGATGAACAAAACGGGATTTCAATGTATGTACAACCGCTGGAATACGATGGTTTGGAAAAGGCGAATGCAATTACAATAGGCGATACTACAGCAACTATTTTTTATCAAGATCGCAAGTTTATAACAGGACCCCACATGATCGTTTTAAGGGCAGATTGGTTAAATGTATTTACAGCTGAGTTTATTATTACTTTGTTGAACAAAGAAAAATACAGATATCCTGTTTTTGGCAGAGCTTTTACAAAAGATCTCATTAAACAAACCAAATTGTACTTGCCAATGGATCATAACGGCAACCCTGATTATCAATTTATGGAGGATTATATCAGATCCTTACCGTTCAGTGCAAAGATATAAGTGTGCTTTGCGTGAAATGAAAACATCACAGAAAGGCGTTGCCCATGCGAAGCCTTTCACTTTGAAACCAAAGCAATGCGTATATTCTCTGGCAATGCTTATGAAGATACCCCCTGACTGTCCAGACACGTCTGATCCATCGTTAAAAATCGGAAGATATCCTTCTCCGTTTGGCAAGCTTGCCAACGACAAACCTAAAGGCAAAAAAGCAGGAAAGCCGCCGTTACGCGGCTTTCCTGCTTTCCTCTCAAAAGGGGCGCGATAGGCCACTCCCTCATATCCGCCAAGGCCGATGGATCTTAAAATGCCTTATCGGTCTGTCAGCTCACCCGCGGGTGCCCTCAACGCTGGAATCGGTGCTGAAGCCCTGCAGGTCGGTGGGGTTGAGGTCGGCGTTCCAGGTGCCGGCCGCCTCCTCGGCGGCCTGGTCGGCCTTGGCGGTCTCGCTCAGGATGGTGGTGCCGCGGCGGTATTCGGCCGGCCAGGGGTTGTCGGGGTTGGGGTCGGTGGGGTCCCAGCCGCGCAGCGTCTCGTCCGCGGGGTCGGTGTGGATGGTGCCGGGCTTGCCCATAGGGCCGGGGTCGTCGGCGATGTCATAGATGACGACCGGCGTGCCAATGGGGCAGTGGGTGTAGATCCAGCGCACGTCCCGCACGGCCAGGCGGATGCAGCCCAGCGACACCGGCTTGCCCAGGTCATTGTACTGGTCGTACTCCAAATCGTCCTGGTGCTGGGTGTAGTACGGCACACTGTGGAACAAAATGCTGTTGACGATGCGGGTGGCGTACTGCCCGTAGCAGGGGCCGTAGAGCAGCTGCCAGCCGTACTTGATGGGGGTGTAGAAGTAGCCGGCCGGGGTGTCGGGTCCGGTCGAGCAGACCATGGCCATATAGGGCACGGTGTAGCGGCCGTCGCTGTCCGCCGTGTAGACGGTGACGGTGTCGGCCGCGCGGTTGACGGCGATCAGGTAGGGGTAACCGTCCGGCAACTGCATACCGGCCGTGTCCTGCCAGCGGCTGATGGCATCGAGCGCGCTGTTGCGGTCGGCACGCACGCCGTCGACGCTGGCGGTAAAGCCCTGGCTCTGGTAGACGGGGTCGGCCTCCAACTGGTCCATCAGCGCCTTGCCGGCGGCGTTCCAGCCGTCGGGGTCATGGATGACGGCGGGGGTGCCGGTGCACAGGGCCTCGGTCTCGGCGGTCACAGCCGCGATGCGGTCCTCGGCCGTGGTGCGGCTGACGCCGGCCGCCGCGGCCAGCGCCTCCTCATCAATGGGGGGCGGGGTCACCTCGGGCGTGGCCTCCGGCTGCGGCGCTTCGTCCGCCGCCGCATTGCCGGCGGTGCCGGCATCCGGCTTGTCGGCCCCGGCGTCCCGCAGGAGCACCCACAAAAGGATGCCCGCCGCCACCAGCACGGCGGCGCCGATGCCGGCGTATTGCAGCAGCTTTTTGCGCTTGGCCGCCTCGGCCAGCTTTTGGCGGCGGTAGGAAAACTGCCCGGAATTGTTCTGCGGGCTCTTGTCCATAGGGGGTGCCTCCTTCCCGTATTTGCAGCGTCCTGTATGCAGTATTGCGTGTCAGCGGCGCGGGTATTCGGTCGCGACGAAACGTTCCAGCGCCGCAAAGCTGCGGCGGACCTTCTCGGTGGGGATACAGTAGGCCATGCGAAACCACCCCGGGCAGCCGAAGCTGTCACCCGGAACAAGCGCCAGGTCGTACTTTTTGGCCTTCTCACAGAAGGCGACGGAATCCGCCTCCAGCGCCTTGGGGAAGATGTAGAACGTCCCGCCCGGCCGCTGCACGGTAAAGCCAAGCTTGCGCAGCTCGGCATAAATGAGCTCCATATTCTCGGCGTACACACCAAGGTCGCTGGTGTCCTCCAGGCATTCGGCGACGGCCAGCTGGATGAGGCTGGCCGGGCAGTTGTGGCCGGTGCCGCGGCTGATCTGGGCAAACATCGCCACCAGCTCATCGGCGCCCTCGCAGGCGGGGTGCACGGCCACATAGCCGATGCGCTCGCCGGGGATGCTCAGGCTCTTGGAGAAGGAATAGCACATCAGCGTGTCGGCATAGTATCGGGCGGGGCAGGGCACGGTACCGCAATAGGAAATTTCACGGTAGGGCTCGTCGGAGATCAGGAAGATATGATGCCCGTACCGCGCGCCGGCCGCCGTGAGCAGCGCGGCCAGCCTTTGCAGCGTCTCCTCGCTGTAGACGGCGCCGCTGGGGTTGTTGGGGCTGTTGATGAGCACGGCGGCGGTGTTTTCATCGAGCAGGGCCTCCAGCGCGGCAAAATCGATCTGGAAATCCTGCGTGCGCGGCGGCACGACGCGCAGCTCAAGCCCCGCGCCGGTGACGTAGGGCCCGTATTCCGGGAAAAAGGGCGCCGCGGTGATGACGTTCTGCCCCGGCGTGCCGACGGCGCGCAGCGCGTGGGCCAGCGCCCCGGCCGCGCCGCTGGTCATGAAGATGTGCTCGCCCCTCCAGGGCAGCCCGAAGCGCCGCTGCAGGCTGGCGGCGACGGCGGCGCGCACGCCGGGCAGCGTGAGTGAGGGACTGTAGCCGTGCAGGGCGACGGTGTCGGGGTTTTTGAGCAGCCTTTGGCAGACGGCGGTGAAATGCGCCGGGCAGGGCACGCTGGGGTTGCCCAGCGAATAGTCGAAGACGTTGTCGTAGCCGATCTCGGCCCCGCGGGCGGTGCTCCATTCGCTGAGCTGGCGGATGACCGAGCGTTCTTTTAACATATCGATGTATCGTTGGTTGAGCATGGACGCTCCCCCTCCTTTTCTGGTTTACTGCGGCAGCAGGATGGCGCGCAGCGCCGGCACGTCGGCGGCAAGCCGTTCGGCGCCGGCGGCGGTGAGCTCCGCTTTGGTCCGGAAGCCCCACAGCACGCCGCAGCACACAAGACCGGCGTTGTGGGCGGTGTGCACGTCGACGTCGCTGTCGCCCACGAACAGCGTCTTGACCGGGTCGGCGCCGAGCTCTGCCATCAGCGCCAGCACCCCCTGCGGGTCCGGCTTGGTGGGCACGCCGGGGCGCGCCCCATGCACGGCGGCAAAGGTGCCGGCGCCGAAATAGTGGGCAACGATGCGCTTGGCGAAGGCATCGTTTTTGTTGGAAAAGACAGCCTGCTGCACGCCGGCGGCGGCCAGATCGGCCAGCAGCGCCGGGATGCCGGCGTAGGGGTGCGTTTCGTCCATCATGTGGGTGGCATACTCGCCCTCAAACTGTGCGAGCGCCGCGGCCAGCGTGGCCGCATCGCGCCGGTCGGGCGGGGCGATGCGCTCGACCAGCTTGGGGATACCGTTGCCCACAAAGCCGCGGTAGGCCTGCGGCGCGTGCGGCGGCCAGCCGCGGGCGGCACACACCCGCTCGCCGGCGGCGGCCAGGTCGCCCAGCGTATCGAGCAGGGTGCCGTCCAAATCAAAGATCACGGTGCGGTAAATGCCGGTCCACCTCTTTTTTGGGTACTTGTATTTTTTATTATAGAGCGCTTTTTGCCAAACGGCAAGAGGGTATCGACCTTTGTTTGTAAAAAAGCGGCCACAAGGGCTGGATTTTTACAAACGATGTGCTACAATATACAGTAGCATGACCTTATGAAGGGAGCCGGATATGGAATTTCTGCTGGAGGTATTGAAGGCCGTTGCCTACGGCGTGATCGAGGGCATCACCGAGTGGCTGCCCATCTCGAGCACCGGGCACATGATCCTGGCCGAGCAGGTGCTGCAATTCGAGCTTTCCGACGCGTTCATCGAGATGTTCCGCGTCGTCATCCAGCTGGGCGCCATCCTGGCCGTGGTGGTGCTGTACTGGAAAAAGCTGTGGCCCTTCTGTGCCGACAACGGGCGCGACAGCGGCTTTGCCCGCCACCTGCGCTGGCCGGTGCTGTGGCTGTGGTTCCGCATCATCGCGGCCTGCCTGCCGGCGGCGGTGCTGGGCATCCTGCTCGATGACTGGATGGACGAACACCTGTACAACAGCGTGGTCGTCGCCCTGATGCTGATTTTGTACGGCGTCGCCTTTATTTTGCTGGAGCGCCGCCCGCGCGCGCCCACCACCGTGCGGCTGGGGCGCATCACCTATAAGCAGGCGTTTTTGATCGGCGCCTGGCAGGTGCTGGCGCTGGTGCCGGGCACCTCGCGCAGCGGCGCCACCATTTTGGGCGGTATGCTCTGCGGGCTGAGCCGGCCGGTGGCCAGCCAGTTCACCTTCTTTCTGGCCATCCCGGTGATGGCGGGGGCAAGCGGACTCAAGCTGGTCAAGTTTTTTGCCGACGGCAACACGCTGCTGGCCGGCGAGGTCGCGGTGCTGCTGATCGGCTGCCTGGTGGCGTTCGCGGTGTCGCTGCTGGCCATCCGTTTCCTGATGGACTACGTCAAGCGGCACACCTTCACCGCCTTCGGCTGGTACCGCATCGCCCTCGGCGTGGTGGTGCTGGCCATCTGGCTGGTGCAGACGGTGCGGGGCGGCGGCAGCGCTCCGGTCCCGACGCCTGCCCCGCCGGCAGTCTGATTTTGGCAGAGAAAACCGCCCGTTCCCCCCAGGGGAACGGGCGGCCGCTTTTTCAATTCAATAATGCCGGTGGGCGCTGCGCTCCTGCTCGACGGCGAAGAGGATGAAGAACACCGCCATGCCCACGATGGCCGCCCCGGCCAGCACCAGCAGCAGCGCGCGGAAGAAACGGATGTCAAAGCCGCCGCGCAGCGCCTCGGCCACGCTGTCCACCCGGCTGGTGCTGCCGGTGGTGGTGTCGGCGCTGGTCAGCGCGCCCTGGGCGGCCTGGGCGGCATCGCTCTCGCCCAATGTGTTGAGCGCGTCGATGAGCGCCTCCGGCGCCAGCGTGAGCATCCGCACCTCCTCGGCGGTGTAGACGGTCTCGCCGTTCACGGCGCCGATCAGGTAATCCGCCAGCAGCTCGCTGGCCGCCTGCAGGGCGGGCTGGGCCGCCGGGTCCAGCTGCCATCCGTCCTGCTGCCACAGGCCGTTGATGTACAGCAGCAGCTGCATACCGGTATCGCTGACCAGCGTGTCATACACCGTCTGCCGGAACGTGCTCTGGCGGCCGGTGTCGGTGGTGCCGAAGCTCAGCCCGATAAAGTTGTAGGCGCGGTCATAATCGGTCAGGTAGGCGTAATAATCCCGCATCAGGTCCGCCAGGCGCGTGCCCTCGCCGATGCGGGAGCCCAGGACCACGGCGTCCATATCGGCGCGCAGGTCCTCGTCGCCAAAGCTGCTCAAGGTGCCGTCGTCCGGGATGTTGAAGGTCGCGGCCATCAGGTCCCGGTAGCCGGCCGCGTCGCTTGCCTGCCCCAGGCAGCTCTGGGCCAGCTGCATACAGTCGCCGCCCCAGCTGCCGGTGATGGGGACGCCGGTGTACACGAGCTCGGTGGCGGCCAGCAGATGGCCGAAGTCGATGTTCTGCCCGCCGGGCAGCGTGACGCTGCGCACCCCCTGCAGGTCCAGCACCTCGGGCGCCTGCTGCGCCACATACTGCTCAAATTCCGGGTCGCGGGTGCCGGCGGTCAGCTGCCAGATGGCCGTGTTGTACTCGCCCACGCGCGTGTAGGACAGCGCGAGGTGGATGGGGTCCATCTCCCCGCCGTTCTGCGCGGCGTACTCCTCGGCCACGGTCTGCAGCCGGTCGATATACCCGAGCAGGGTCTCGTAGTCGGCCGCATGGGCCGGCAGGGCCAGCACGCACACCAGCGCCAGCCCGCACATCAGGGCCCAAAGCTGCTTTGCGGTCTTCGTTTCGCCCACCTCCGGCATCATGTGTTGCTTGGTACCACTATACCACAACAAATTGCGTTTGTAAAGCTGCAGCGAACAATATACAGCATACCGCCGCCCCGGTCCCGCCGGGACGGCGGCCAATTTCACCCCGCTTACAGCGCCGCCAGCACCTTTTGCAGCACGGCGAGGGCGGCGTCGATGTCGGCGTCGGAGAGCACCAGCGGCGGCAGCAGGCGCAGGCGGCTCTTGGCGGTCAGCACCAGCAGGCCCTCGCGCTCACAGGCCGTGCGCACGGCGGCGGCGGTGATGTCCGCGCGGTCAAAGGCAAGGCCGAGCATCAGGCCGAGACCGCTGACGGCGGCCACATGGGGCAGGACCTCGAGCCCGGCGCGCAGGCGGGCGGCCTTCTGCCGCACGCCGGCCAGAAAATCCTCGGTCAGGGTGGCCAGCACGGCGTTGGCGCCCGCGCAGGCCACCGGATTGCCGCCGAAGGTGGAGCCGTGGCTGCCGGCGCCCATGTGGTCGGCGACCTTCTCGCGCATCAGCACGGCGCCGATGGGCAGCCCACCGCCCAGGCCCTTGGCGCTGGTGACGATGTCGGGCAAAATGCCGAACTGCTCGAACGCGAACAGTGTGCCGGTGCGGCCGATACCGGTCTGCACCTCGTCGACGATGAGCAGGATATCCTTCTCGGCGCAGAACGCCGCCAGCGCCCGCACATAGCCGGCGTCCAGCGCCACCACGCCGCCCTCGCCCTGCACGAGCTCAACGAGCACGGCGCAGGTGTTCTCGTCGGCGGCAGCGCGCAGGGCCGCCATGTCGCCGGCCGGCACATAGGCGAACCCGGCCGGGAAGGGCCCGAAATCGCGGTGGAAGACCTCCTGCCCGGTGGCGGTCAGGGTGGCCAGCGTGCGTCCGTGGAAGCTGTTCTGCAGCGTGATGATGCCGCTGCGCGCCGGGCCGTGGATGTCGGCGGCATACTTGCGGGCCGCCTTGATGGCGCCCTCGTTGGCCTCGGCGCCGGAATTGCCGAAAAACACCTTGTCCAGGCCTGTGCGCGCGCACAGCGTCTCGGCCAGGGCGATGTAGGGCGGGTTATAGTAGAGGTTGCAGGTGTGCTGTAAGGTGCCCGCCTGCTGCGCGACGGCCTGCACCCAGGCCGGGTGGCAGTAGCCCAGGCTGTTGACGCCGATGCCGCTGGTGAAATCCAGGTAGGCGTTGCCCCCGGCGTCCCACGCGGTCAGGCCCTGCCCGCGCACCAGCGCCAACGGGCTGCGGGCGTAGGTGGGCAGGACGTGGGCGGCATCGCGCTGCATCAGGTTCGCGTTGTCCATCAGGCGTCCTCCTCCTTCTTCTCATACAGCAGCGTGCCGGAGCCGCGGTCGCTGAACAGCTCCAGCAGCAGCGCGTGGGGCACGCGGCCGTCGATGATGACGGCCTCCCTGACGCCGGCGCGCACGACGCGGGCCAGCCCCTCGAGCTTGGGCAGCATCCCGCCGCTGACGGTGCCGTCGGCCTCCAAGGCCGACAGCTCACCGAGCTCGATCTCGTGGATGAGGGTGTCCTCATCGTTGGGGTCACGCAGTACGCCGGCGATGTCGGTCATCGAGATGAGCTTCTGCGCGCCCAGCGCCACGGCGATGGCCGCGGCGGCGGTGTCGGCGTTGACGTTGTAGGGCGTGCCGTTTTTGTCCATGCCGACGGTGGCGACGACGGGGATGAACTGGTCCGCGAGCAGATGCTCAAGCAAGGTGGTGCGCACCTGCCTGACCTCGCCCACATAGCCGAGGTGGCTGCCGTCGGGCGCGGTCTTGCGCTCACAGATCAGCGTATGGCCGTCCATACCGCAAAGGCCCACGCCGCGGCCCTTGAGCAGCGCGACGAGGTCCTTGTTGACCTGCCCGGCCAGCACCTGCTGCACCACCGCCATGGTGGGGGCGTCGGTGTAGCGCAGGCCGCCCACAAAGCGGGACTCCAGCCCCAATTTTTTGAGCATCTGGTCGATGGCCGGGCCGCCGCCGTGCACCAGCACCACCCGCACGCCGAGCAGCGTGAGGGTGACAAGGTCGTTCATCACGGCCTGCTTGAGCGTCTCGTTGACCATGGCGTTGCCGCCGTACTTGATGACGACGGTCTTGCCGTGGTATTTCTGGATGTAGGGCGTCGCCTCGGAAAAAAGCAGCGCCATCTCCTCGTTTTTCATCGCTGTCCCCCGGTCGCACCTGTTCAGGTGCGGTAGTCGCCGTTGATCTTGACATAGTCATAGGTCAAATCGCAGCCCCAGGCCTTGGCGGCGGCGCTGCCGCAGCCCAGATCGACATGGATGCCGATCTCGTCCTCCTGCAAGATGACGGCGGCCTCCTCCTCGCTGTAGGGATGGTGGGCGGCGTTCTCGCAGACGTAGATCTCCCCGGCCTTGCTCTTCAGCCACACGCAGGTATGGCGGATATCAAAATCGCCCGGCGTGTAGCCGATGGCGCAGAGGATGCGCCCCCAGTTGGCGTCGGCGCCGAACATTGCCGCCTTGAACAGCGTCGAGCTGATGACGCTCTTCGCCACGGCGCGGGCGGTGGCAAGGTCCGGCGCGCCGGTGACCGTGCATTCCAGCAGCTTGGTCGCGCCCTCGCCGTCGCCGGCGAGCTCACGGCACATCGCCTCGGCGACCTCGGTCAGGGCCGCCGCAAAGGTGGCATAGTCCGCCGTGCCGGGCGTGAGCGGCGCGTTGCCGCAAAGGCCCGAGGCCAGCAGCGTGACGGTGTCGTTGGTGGAGGTGTCGCCGTCCACCGAGATCTGGTTGAAGGTCGCGGGGACGACCTCATTTAAAATCCCTTGCAGCACATCCGGCGCCACGGCGGCATCGGTGGTCATGAACAGCAGCATGGTGGCCATGTTGGGGTGGATCATGCCGGAGCCCTTGGCGATGGCGCCGATGCGGCAGGGTCTGCCGGAAAGCGTGAACTCCACCGCCTTCTGCTTGGGGTGGGTGTCGGTCGTCATGATGGCCTCGGCGGCGGCCAGGCTGCCTGCCGGGCCGTGGTCCAGCGCCGCGGCCGCGGCCGGGATGCCGCGCGCAAAAGGCTCCAGCGTCATCGCCTGCCCGATGACCCCGGTGGAGCTGGGCAGGATATCCCCGGCCGGCAGGCCCAGCGCCGCCGCAGCCAGGTCACAGGTGGCCAGCGCCAGCTCCCGCCCGCCGGGGGCGCAGGTGTTGGCGTTGCCGCTGTTGACGAGGATGGCCTGTGCATAGCCGTCCTTGAGGTGTTCACGGTCGATGTCGATGGGGTGGCCGTGCACCTTGTTGGTGGTGTAGCAGGCGGCGGCGGCGCAGCGCACGTCGGCCCGGATGATGGCCAGGTCCTTTTTGGCGTTGTTGTGCCGGATGCCGCAGTGCACGCCGGCGGCGGCAAAGCCCTTTGGCGCGCAGATGCCGCCCGCGACCGATTGATATGCCATGAAAATTCCTCTTTCCGCGTTCTTTTACAGGCTCAGGCCGGCCGTTTCGGGCAGGCCGAGCATCAGGTTCATGTTCTGCACGGCGGCGCCGGACGCGCCCTTGCCGAGGTTGTCGAACAGGGCGGTGACGGCGGTGCGGTCGCCGTGGCCGGTCACATACAGCGTCAGGCTGTCGCGCCCGGCCATGGCGTTCGCATACAGGGCCGGGACCGCGTCCGGCGGCGCCACCGTGATGAGCGCCTGCCCGGCATAATGCTCCGCCAGGCATTGCCAGACCGCCGCGGCGTCCAGGCCCGGCAGCGGCACCGTCGTCGCCATGCCCTTGTAATAGTCGTCCACCACCGGCACGAACACCGGCGGCTTGTCCAGCCCGCAGACCGTTTGCATCTCGGGCAGGTGCTTGTGCCGCTGGGCCAGGCCGTAAGGTGACGGAGCGTATAAACTTTGTGTTTTATCCGTTTCGTATTGTTTGATCATCTTTTTGCCGCCGCCAGAATAGCCGGTCAGCGAGAAGCAGCCAAGCTCGGCGCTTTTGGGCAGCAGGCCGGCGGCGACAAGCGGCGCGGCCACGGTGATGAAGCCGGTGGCGTGGCAGCCGGGGTTGGCCACGCGTTTGGCGCCGGCGATGGCTGACCGCTGCGCGGCCGAGAGCTCCGGCAGGCCGTAGACCCAGCCCGGCGCCGTGCGGTGCGCGGAGGAGGCGTCGATGACGCGGGTGCGGTCGTTTTGTATCAGCGCCACGGCCTCGCGCGCGGCGTCGTCCGGCAGGCACAGGAAGACGATGTCGGCCGCGTTCAGCGCCGCGGCGCGGGCGGCGGGGTCCCTGCGGTGCGCCTCGTCCAGTGTGCGCAGCGTGATGTCGGTGCGGGCGGCGAGCCGGTCATAGATCTGCAGGCCGGTGGTGCCGGCGGACCCGTCGATAAAGACCTCAGGCATCCTGCGCCTCCAGTGCTTCCCGCGCCGCTGCCGCCTGGGCCAGCACGCTCGCTTTGGCGGGGCCGCCGTAGCTGGCGCGCCCCTCGCAGCAGGCAGCCAGGTCGATGGCGGCGTAGACGTCGTTTTCAAACAGCGGGCTGAAGGTCCTGAACTCGTCGAGCGTCAGCTCCCCCAGCGTCTTGCCGTGCTCGATACAAAAGGCCACCATGCTGCCGGTGCACTGGTAGGCATCGCGGAAGGGCAAGCCCTTTTTGGCGAGGTAGTCGGCGCAGTCGGTGGCGTTGATGAAGCCCCTGGCCGCGGCCGCGCGCATATTTTGGGGCAGCGGCACCATGGTGGCGAGCATCGGGGTCAGCGTTTTCAAGCACAGGGCCAGCGTGTCGACGGCGTCGAAGATGGCTTCCTTGTCCTCCTGCATATCCTTGTCATAGGCCAGGGGCAGGCCTTTCATCATCGTCAGCAGCGTGTTCAGGTCGCCGTAGACGCGCCCGGTCTTGCCGCGGATGAGCTCGGTCACATCGGGGTTTTTCTTCTGCGGCATGATGGAGGACCCGGTCGTAAAGGCGTCGTCCAGCTCGATGAACTTGAACTCCCAGCTGCACCAGAGGATGATCTCCTCCGACAGGCGCGAGAGATGCATCATGCAGATGCTGAGCGCCGAACAGATCTCGATGCAGAAGTCCCGGTCCGACACACCGTCGACGGAATTTTGGCAGGGGGCGGCAAAGCCCAGCGCGGCGGCCGTGTCAAACCGGTCGAGCGGGTAGGTGGTGCCGGCCAGCGCGCCGCTGCCCAGCGGGCATTCGGCGTCCATGCGGCGCACGGCGTCGGCCAGGCGGCCCTTGTCACGCAGCAGCATCCATGCATACGCCATGAGCTGGTGGCCGAAGGTCACGGGCTGGGCGCGCTGTAAATGCGTATAGCCGGGCATGACGTACCCGGCCCCGGCCTCGGCCTGTGCGCACAGCACCTCGATGAGCTCGGAAAGCTGGCTTTGCAGCCCGGCGCAGGCGCCGCGCAGCCACAGGCGCAGGTCCAGCGCGACCTGGTCGTTGCGGCTGCGCCCCGTGTGCAGGCGCTTGCCGGCGTCGCCGATGCGCGCCGTCAGCGTCTGCTCGACAAAGGTATGTACGTCCTCGGCCGCCGGGTCGATGGCCAGCGCACCGCTCTCCACATCGGCCAGAATACTTTCGAGCCCGGCATGGATGGCGTTTTTGTCCGCCTCGCTGATGATGCCCTGTTTGGCCAGCATGGCGCTGTGGGCCAGGCTGCCCGCGATGTCCTCGGCCAGCATACGCGCGTCAAAACGGATGGAGGAGTTGAAATCGTTCACGCGGTCGTCCACAGCCTTGGACGCCCGCCCCTGCCAGAGCTGCGGCATGGCGTTCTCCTTTTATGTTCAGTCCTGCGGCCACTTTTTGGCCAGCTTGGCGCGCTCGGCGATGGGCAGGCCAAAGAGATTGATGAAGCCGGCCGAATCCTTCTGGTCGTAGTCGTCGTCCTCGCCGAAGCTGGCGGTCTGCTCGTCGTACAGCGTGTAGGGACTGGTGACGCCGGCGTTGATGAGGTTGCCCTTGTACAGCTTGAGCGTGACGTCGCCGGTGACGGTGGCCTGCAGGCTGTCGGTGAAGGCGGAGAGCGCCTCGCGCAGCGGGGTGAACCACTGGCCGTTGTAGACGAGCTCGGCCATCTTTTGGGCCACCATCTCCTTGAAATGGAAGCTCTCTTTATCCAGCGTCACGGTCTCGAGCACGTTGTGCGCCTTGTACAGGATGGTGCCGCCGGGGGTCTCGTAGACGCCGCGGCTCTTCATGCCGACAAGGCGGTTCTCGACGATGTCCAGCAGGCCGATGCCGTTGGCGCCGCCGATTTTGTTGAGCGTCTCGACCAGCTCGACCGCGCCCATCTCCTTGCCGTCGACGGCGGTGGGGATGCCCTTTTCAAAATGGATGGTCACATAGGTCGGCGTGTCGGGCGCCTGCTCGGGCGAAACGCCCAGCTCCAAAAAGCCGGGCTTATTATACTGAGGCTCGTTTTTGGGGTCCTCGAGGTCCAGGCCCTCGTGCGAGAGATGCCAGAGATTTTTATCTTTCGAATAGTTGGTCGTGCGGTCGATGCGCAGCGGGACCTTGTGCGTCTCGGCGTAGTCGATCTCCTCGTCGCGGCTCTTGATGTCCCACTCGCGCCAGGGGGCGATGATGGCCATATCGGGCGCAAAGGCCTTGAGCGTGAGCTCGAACCGCACCTGGTCGTTGCCCTTGCCGGTGCAGCCGTGGCAGATGGCGTCGGCGCCCTCTTTCCTGGCGATCTCGGCCAGCGCGCGGGCGATGCAGGGGCGCGCGTGGGATGTGCCCAGCAGGTAGTCCTCATACTTGGCGTCGGCCTTCAGGCAGGGCCAGATGAACTGCTCGACGTACTCCTTTTTGAGGTCCAGCACATACAGCTTGGACGCGCCGGTCTTTTTGGCCTTCTCCTCCAGCCCGTCCAGCTCGGTGCCCTGCCCGACGTCGCCGGAGACGGCGATGACCTCGCAGTTGTTGTAGTTCTCCTTGAGCCAGGGGATGATGATGGAGGTATCCAGCCCGCCGGAGTAGGCCAGAACGACCTTTTTGATGTCCGCTTTGTTCTTTTTCATGGTCTGTCTCTCCCTTGTATTTGCATATTTATGCATTCAACGTGTACTATTATACATTTTGGACCGCCCGCTGGCAAGTGGCAAAGCGCACAACGGTTTTGCGGTTTGCCCGCAGGTTCTGTACAGTTTGCCACCGGCCGCCGGGCGGGGCGGCACGCAGTCTCTACTATAGCATCATTTGCCGCCGCGCGCAAGATGGATATGCAAAATTTATACACAAAAGGGGCCGCATGCAGCGCACACGGCTCCTTTGGTTTTGTGTTTTACGCGGCGGGCGTCGGCGTCGGCTCAACGGGTTCTGCCGGGGCGTCCCCCTCGGGCAGGGCCGGGCCGGGGCCGGTCATCATGTCGCTGTAGGCGGGTCGCTCCGGCTCGGTGGAGGGCGGCGCGGGCTCCGCCTCGGCGGTGCGCTCCAGCGTGGCGCCGGTCAGGATGCTGCCGGCGGCGCCGGCGTCATAGCCGATGCGCACCGTGTCGCCGACGTTGAGGATGACGGCCAGCGGGTTTTCGGCGGCGTTGACGGTGACGAAAGCGTCCTGCCCGTCCAGCCGCAGGAAGTAGTAGCTGTCGCCGTCCAGCACGGCGGTGCGGATCTCGGCGATGACGCCCTCCAGCGTGTCGCGCTCGGGCTCGGCGACCTCGGTCTGGTCGTCGCGGATGAGGCCGTTGTTGGCCAGCGCGCGGCGGTAGTTGGTCTCGCACTCGGCCACGGTGCCGCCGGTGGAAACGATGGAATACTGCTGCACGTTGACCATCGCGTACATCTTGACAAGGCCGTCCTCGCCTTTAAGGGCCATAAAATAGGTCGGCTGGTCGGCGATGTTCAGCAGCAGCGGGAAGGTTGCCGCGTAGCGCATCTGCTGCACCTGGCTCTGGGCCGAGGCCTGGGCCGAGGTCTCGGTAGCGCCGGCGATGGAGTAGAAGTGCGTCTCCTTGGTGCGCTGGTTGGAGAGGATGAAGCCGATGTTGGACTGGTCGGAAGTCACCGAGGTGACGCCGGTATACATATACACGTCGTCGTCGATGGCGATATAGTTGTAGCCCTCGCTGGTCAGCGTGACGTCGCGCTGACCGAACAGGCTGTTCAAAAAGCCGTTGTGGTAGAGCCCGTAGTAGTCATACTGCTGCATGATGAGGTCGGCCGAATACACGCGGTCGACCCAACTGGGGACCTCCTCATAGTACTCGCTCTCGCCGGTGATGGCGTTGACCAGCACCGCGCCCTGCACGTCGACGCCGCCGAACAGCCCGATGGTGCGCACCAGGCGCGAGCACACCCACCACGGCGTGCCGTCGTCGTCGATCTCGAACACGGGCTCGTCAAACATCATGGTCGGATAGGCAAAGCGCAGATGGCGGTACAGGTTGCGGCCGAAATGCTCGGCCGGTGTGTATTTGATGCCCTGCGGGTCGTCGCCGCGGTCGAGGCGCACGACCTCGGCCTCCTGCGTGACCATGTCGACGACGATGTAGGCGGGCAGACCGCCGGCGCGGTTGGTGAACCACTTGATGATGTCGCCGTACATCAGCGAGGTGACGCGCACGGGGCGGCCTCCGACGTTGATCTGGGAGTAGCCGGGGATGATCTCGAACTGGCTGACCATGTCGCTGAGCTCGCCCAGCTTGCGGCTGCCCAGCCGCGCGGCGGAGTCAGCGTCCAGCATGGGGATCTGGTCGTAGGAGATCTCCTCGATGTCCTCGGCGAAGTCGCCGGTCTCAATGGTCAGCAGCTTGGCGTAGGCTCCGGCGCGCAGCACCACCCAGCTGGACAGCGAGCCGAACAGATAGCACGCCACCAGCAGCACCGCCACCCCGAAGGGGAGCAGGCACTGCTTGCGCAGAAAGCCGAAATACCCGCGCCAGCCGGTGCCCTGAAAGCCCGATGTCAGGATGGCGCAGCCGCAGTAGACGGCGCACAGCGCGAAGGCGAAGAGGTAAAAGCCCTCGTCGTGCAGGTTGATGGCCGGCAGCTCGAGATAGAACCACACGAGCGCCACCGCCAGCGTGACGCCCAGGTTGATGAGCGTGCGCGTGAAGCCGTTGCCGATGGGCTTTCGCGGCGGCCGCGGCGGGCGCGGCCCCCCGCCAAAGCCCCCGAAGCCGGGGCCCTCGGCGCCGTCGGGCGCGCCTTGAGCGCCGCCGTTCATGCCCTGAAAGGCGCGGTTGATATCGTCAAAATTGATGCCAGCCCCCTGCGGCCGGGGCTGTACGGCGTTGGCTGTGTTTTGTGCTGACACGGTAGGTCCCCTCCTTGCCCGTTCCCTGGCGGGAACGCTTACTAAGCAGTATAGCACAAATCAACGCCCGAAACAACACAATATAAAGGATTGTCCGGGTATGGTAAAACGGCGCGCATTGTGCTATAATGATAAAATCCATTGGGCCGCAGGTACGTTGACGGTCATGGAGTTGCCGTTTCCTGACCGTTGGTGGGTATGGTATAACGGCCGGGGTCCAGATGCCGCCGCTGAAGAAGGTGTAGTTCCCCGGCAGTTCCTGGTATGGCATAACAAAGGGCCTACAGGCCATCGTCCTGTTGAAGTTGTAGCTCCCCGGCAGTTCTTGGTATGGTATAACGCCCGGCCTTCGCGGTGCAACGCAAAACGGGTTGTAGCTCCCCGGCAGTTCTTGGTATGGTATAACGGTGCCGTAAACGGTGACGATGCTCGGCTGGTTGTAGCTCCCCGGCAGTTCTTGGTATGGTATAACCGAGGTCGAGGCGGCAACGTCGCACCGATTGTTGTAGCTCCCCGGCAGTTCTTGGTATGGTATAACGACTGGTACGACTTCAATATCGCACCAAACGTTGTAGCTCCCCGGCAGTTCTTGGTATGGTATAACTGATGGACTACCCATGTGACACCTGCCCAGGGTTGTAGCTCCCCGGCAGTTCTTGGTATGGTATAACGTCGCCTATCGTCATAACCCTGGCCGCGTCGTTGTAGCTCCCCGGCAGTTCTTGGTATGGTATAACGCCGAGGAGCTGACCGAGATTGCAGCAGCGGTTGTAGCTCCCCGGCAGTTCTTGGTATGGTATAACCGACCACGGCGCGAGCAGTTCCCAGTGGAGGTTGTAGCTCCCCGGCAGTTCTTGGTATGGTATAACTCGAGTTCGCGCCTTTGCGCTCATAGAACAGTTGTAGCTCCCCGGCAGTTCTTGGTATGGTATAACGTCGCCTATCGTCATAACCCTGGCCGCGTCGTTGTAGCTCCCCGGCAGTTCTTGGTATGGTATAACGGAGAATGTGTCTTTGACATCAAACCGAAAGTTGTAGCTCCCCGGCAGTTCTTGGTATGGTATAACCAAAGAGGGCTGCCGCGCCGTCGATCTTGAGTTGTAGCTCCCCGGCAGTTCTTGGTATGGTATAACCAAGGCTCAAATCGAATGTTATCGTCACTTGTTGTAGCTCCCCGGCAGTTCTTGGTATGGTATAACATGGGACGGCCTCGATGGTACTGTCACCGGGTTGTAGCTCCCCGGCAGTTCTTGGTATGGTATAACTGTGTGGGACGAGGACGCGCCAGAGGATGCGTTGTAGCTCCCCGGCAGTTCTTGGTATGGTATAACCCCACCACTACCC
Source organism: uncultured Gemmiger sp. (assembly GCA_947631565.1). GTDB lineage: Bacteria > Bacillota > Clostridia > Oscillospirales > Ruminococcaceae > Gemmiger. Next base: position 43,715 of record CANRLV010000011.1, read on the forward strand.
ATCCGCGAGGTGCAGACGTTGTAGCTCCCCGGCAGTTCTTGGTATGGTATAACGCTCAAAGACATTGGTATCGACTATGCCAGGTTGTAGCTCCCCGGCAGTTCTTGGTATGGTATAACAGCTTCAAGGCGCTGATGGCCGACGGGCAAGTTGTAGCTCCCCGGCAGTTCTTGGTATGGTATAACAACCGATCCGGCGCAGCCTTTCCGCATCTAGTTGTAGCTCCCCGGCAGTTCTTGGTATGGTATAACCCTGTTCCGGGTCGCCCGATGCAATCGTAAGTTGTAGCTCCCCGGCAGTTCTTGGTATGGTATAACGGGCGGTATGACTGGAACGATGGAAAGGCCGTTGTAGCTCCCCGGCAGTTCTTGGTATGGTATAACCCAGCTTTCGCGCGTAGTTCTCCACGGCGTGTTGTAGCTCCCCGGCAGTTCTTGGTATGGTATAACTTGGAAAACGTCACCTCTTTCGATATTACAGTTGTAGCTCCCCGGCAGTTCTTGGTATGGTATAACATGGACCGCTGCATCGAAACGCTGCTGCCCGTTGTAGCTCCCCGGCAGTTCTTGGTATGGTATAACAGGCTGCTGCAAAAGGCGCCTCCGTACGCAGCGGAGGCGCCTTTTGCGTTGTAAAAAATCAAATCGTTGTCAGTTGTTCGCAGGCAAATGCGGTGTCGTCCGGCGTCAGCTCGCCCAGCAAGATCTCGATGGATTCGTACTGTTTTTCGGTCACCACCAGCAGGCGCACCGCACCGGCGGCGGGCAGATGGGCATACAGCCGCGCGCGGTGCTTTTGCACCGCGTCCTGCCCGTTGCACACCCGCGCATAAACAGAAAACTGTACCATATGGTACCCGTCCTTGCGCAAAAAATTGCGGAACGCCGTTGCCGCGCGCCGCTGCGGCTTGGTCTGCACCGGCAAATCGAACAAAACGATCATGCGCATAAATCTACTCATAGCTGTGCTGCTGCAACGGCAGCAGCTTGGGCAGCAGCAGCGGGGCGTCTTCCCGCGTTTGGCGGCGCAGGCCCTGCACCTGCCGCTCCATCGCATAGGCAACGCTGTGCCGCTGCCCGCCGGAAAGTACATCCGCGTTGAGCAGATTGAACAGCCGTCCTTTCAGGCGGGTGTCCAGCTCGCTGGCAGCATCGACCTGCTCCGCCACGAACAGGTCCACGACCGGGCGATAAGGCTCCATCATGTCATCGGCCAGGTTGAAGGCATTCAGACCGCTGGCATGGTGCAGGCCCAGCCAGGGCAGAAAGCCGTATACCGCTACGGCGCGGGCCATACAGCCACGCAGGATGGCGTAGCCGTAGTTGAGCGCCGCGTTGCGGGTATCGGCTTCATCGCCGCGGGTGAACCCTGCCCCGAACAGGGCGGGGAAATAGTACGCCGCCGCGGCCGCTTCAACGTTCTCCTTGTCGCCGCTGTGCACGGCCTTGGCGCGGCTGAACAGCCACGCCGCCTGCACCTGCCTGCCGCACAGGGCCAGACATTCGGCCTGGTTCTGGATCTTGGCGGTCACGATGTGCTGCCAGGCCCGCTTGCGGACCGGCAGCGGCAGGGCCAGCTGCGCCTGCGTGACTTCCAACTGGCGGCTGTGCTGCGCAAAGGGCAGCAGCAGCGCGCAGGGCAGATGCTTTTCGTCGCAGAAATAGACCGCCGTACCGTTTTGCGCCAACGCCGCCAGGGCCGCCGCCGTCACTATGCTCTGGCGGCTTTCGATGAGGACGGCGCTCAGGTCCTCAATGGGAAAGGTCTGTTCCTCCTGCGCGCGCACCACCAGCTGCCCCAGGCGGCAGCTGACGCGGGCCGGGTTTGCTACCAGCAGGCTGCGGTAGGCCATGCGACCACCCCCCTTTAGCGGAAGCGCTGCCGGGTCTCTTTTTTGACCTCGCTGAGGTTGCCCAGCACATCGACCTGGTATTTTTTCAAACTGGCAAGCGTTTTTACGCCCAGACTGTTGATGCGGTATGCCCGTTCGTGCGTTTCGACGGTGATCGTTCCCCCTGCTATCCCCGCACTGACAAAATAGACCAGTGCCCGGCGGGCGGTGTACTCCTTTTCCAGCGTGCTGTCGGCATTGACCCGGGTGAATTTCAGCCCCCGCTTGTGTTCCACCATGAGCAGATCGTTCGGATACAGAGAGAAGAGGAAATCCTCCTCCCGCATCGGCTTCCACTCTGCATAGGGCTTGAACGCCACCACCGCCCGATCCGGCAGCTGCGGCTTGCGGGTATCGGCCACATAGACTGGCACCCAGTAGTACCCGTCGCCCGGCACCAAAAACACGTCGATGCGCACCATGCCGCCGGTCTGGTTCCTGGCTACGCCTCTGCCCCCATGCACGGGCACGGTAAGGGTGGCCGGTTCCACGATTTTCACCTTGCGCACCAGGGGGCCGGGCGTACCGTCCGCCCGGGGCTTGTAAAACGGCTCGGCAAAAGCCTTTTTGGCGTTGCCGCCATACGCCTGCAGGCGGTCGCACAGCGCCTTGTACAGCAGGCGGTCACTGTCGGGCTTGTAGTAGTTTTCCATCTTTTTCGGCGTAAGGTCGGTAAGTGCCACCTTGCTGACCACCAAGCCCTCGCCGCCTTTGGGGCTGCGAACGGTAGCCTCGTGCGCTTCCCCGGTCACCTTGTACCGCGGCATACGGCTGACGAACACCGGCCGGATGCTGTCCACGGGGAAATTTTCATAGAACATCGGGTTGAGCTGCAGCAGGTTTTCCTGCGGGCAGGCGCTCAGGCGGGTAAGCAGCTCGTCGCGGAAATGCGGCCACGGCGCCGGGAAATGCTCCCTGGTGCGGCTGTGCACCGAGCCGCTGCCGTCCGCCGCCTGCCTATAGGCGCCCTCGATGCGCCCGTACCAGCGTGAGATCTGCTGCACCATGCCCTGGGTGGCGCAGGCGATGACCACGGCGTCCAGCGCGTGGTGGGTGTCGCCGTCGGCGCGCACCTTGGTAAGCCCCCAGCGCTTGCGCAGGTGGGCCGTGATGCCGCCCGCAAGCGCTGCCACCCGCTGTTTGCCGGCCGCCGGGTGCGGCTCGAACGCCAGGTGGTCACGGATGAAATTGAGCAAAAAGCGGGCCATATACTGTGTGTCCTGCAAGTTGCGCTGGCGGAAGCCCTCGGCCTCCTCCCCGCCCCAGCTCTGCCGCAGCAGGTTCTGGCGCTTGCGGCTGCTGCGCACCCGGGCTTTCGTCCAGGCGATGAAGCGCTCCCGCTTTTCCCCCTGCAGATACTGCAGCGGCAAACGGTTGCCCTTCTGGCGGTTTTCCGAGGCCAGCACCAGCACCTTGTTGGCGCGGGTATCGTCAAAGCTGAGGCTGTAGGGCACGATGTGGTCCACCTCGGCGTAGCCGGGCTCAAACAGGCGGTCGGCCGCCAGCGGCTGCAGGCTGTAGGCGCACACGCCGTCCTGCTCCTTCCACAGGCGGAATTTGACCAGGTCCTGCCCGGTGGGCTGCAGCAGGCCGTAGGTCTCGCGCAGCTCCGCCATCAGGCGCTCGTTTTGGCGGGCGTTGTCCTCTTGCTCGCGAGTCATCTTCTGCCGCTCGGCAAAATCGCGGCTGAGCTCACGCGCCAGCTCGATGTGGCAAAAGACCGGGCTGTGCCCCTGCTCGCGGATGATGGCGTTGACCACCTTGACCGTTTGGGCTACGGCGCGGCGCACCACCGGGCTGGTGATGTCCTCCATCTCGGGCACGGCGGCCGGCAAAAGGGTCTGCTTTTCCCCGCCCGCATGGGCGCGGAAATCGTACCCGGCGGCGGCACAGGCCTTGTCATAGGTCATTCCCTGCTCCAAAAACGGGAGGATGCTGCGGCAGGCTTTGACCGAAAGGTGCCCCGTTTTGGCAAAGCGCAGCCCCAGCAGCGCCTCGGCCTGCGCGGCCGAAAGGCCCAGCGCGGTGAGCTTTTTGCGCCGGGTATCCTCATTGCGGTGCAAAAACAGCACCTGGGCGATATCGTCCTGCTGCTGTACGGTCAGCTCTGCCAATGCCGCCGCGCCCAGCGCCTTGCGCAGGGCATGGTAGCCCTTGAGCGGCGGCAGCCTGTGCTTTTTCTCGCATTCGGCGGCGGTCTTGTCGGGCTGGTAGCGCACCTCGGTATACTGCGTGCCGTCCGGCCAGCCAAAGGCCTTGCGCAGGCGGGCATAGTCGACGTTTTCGCTTTTGTACGCCAGTTCGACCGCGGCGGCGCGCTCGGCATCCGTCAACGGGCGGGTCATGCCGTCCTCCGCCGCGCGGATGTGGTTGAGCTTTTGCAGCAGGGCAAAGCGCTCAAAGCTGGCACTGTTTTTGGGCGCACGTTTTTCGCCCGGCTCCAGCGTGCAGGAGCCTGCCTCCCAGCCGCCGTGGTAGGGGCTGTTGCCGCCGGGACCCTCGTCAAAGGTGCGCTGGCGGCGCAGGATCGAAAGGTACTCGGCCTCAAATTCCGGCGTGGCCCACGCCTGGCCAAATCGCCGCTGGGCGGCGAACAGCTGGCAGGCCTCGTCCAGCACGGCCTCGCGGCTGACCGTGGCCAGGTAGTTTTCGGCCTTGTTGCGCTTGTGGTCGGCAAACAGCGGGTCCCTGGCATACATCTCGCCGGGGGTGCGCCAGCCGTGCTCGGCCATGCGCGCGGCGTTGGCCTGCATGGCCCCCAGCAGCTTGCCGTCCTCGGCCTCCGTCTCGCTCAGGCGGTTGCTTTTAAAGCCGCGCCGCTGGGCCAGATGCAAAAGGATGCGGGCAAAGGCCTCCGGCGGCACCGGCCCGTCCAGGGCGCGGGCGCGCAGCGCGTAGATATCCTCCAGATGGCCGGCCGCGAACAGCGCCGCCATCTGTGCCCGGTCCGGCAGGCCGTACTGCGGCAGCAGGCGGTAGATGTCCGCCTTGCGCAGCGCTTTGCGGCGCAGGCGGCGGCGCAGACTGCGCGCCGTGCGCCGCGGCGCGGCCAGGCTTTCCCCGCTTTGGGGGTGCTCCGCCGCCGGAAAGATGCGGCTGCCCAGCCGGATGATGCCGCAGGGCTGGGCGTTTTCGTCCAGCGCCAGCACCGCCCAGCCGACCGAGGCGACGCCGATGTCCAGCCCGATCCCATAAGGCCATTGCATACAAAACACCTGCTTTCGTTTATGTCCCCTATATATAAAGGATGACGCCCCGCAAAGCGCGGGGCGTCAGAGCCTTACGGTGTACTACCTTATTGTAGCAACCATAGCAGTTCTTGGTATGGTATAAGAACTGCATCCACTATACCATACGGCCGCGCATTTGTAAAGTATTTTTTGCCAGAAAGCCGCCCTACACGAACGGCAGCAGCAGCACCCGGCCCGCCAAAATCAGCACCAGCACCACGCCCAGGCAGCCGCCGTTGCCGCCGCTGCCCTTGCCGCCGCCACCGCCGCCGTGCGCGGCGTTGAACGTCTGCATATAGTGCGCATAGCCGCTGGAGCCCTTGCCGAAATACCCGTAATCCCCTGCCATAAAAAGCCCTCCCTGCCTTTTGACTGATGCCATTATACCACAACAAAAGTCCCATAGTCCGTATTTTCAAAACGCCGCGCCGATTTTTATGGCCCGTTAAATGACAAAGTAAACGCAAAAAGCCCCCCCTGAAAAATTGCAAGTACCCTGACAAACATTGCAATTACA
>CANRLV010000012.1 GCA_947631565.1 uncultured Gemmiger sp.
TTGCTGTTTCTCCGGTGCTTTCCTTGCACCGTCAAGGTTCCACAAGTCAAGGTTTGTTCAATTTTCAAGGTCCCGGCCGCCCCGCCCACGCGGGACAGCTTGATTATCTTACCATGCCCAAACCCTTTTGTCAACACCTTTTTCGGCTTTTTTACTATATTTTTTTTGGAAATTTCTACACCCCCAGATGTTGGACTTCAGCGCGCTAAAGGCCACTATTGCTGGGTGCGCGCTTTTCCCCGCCGCCTTCGTCTTTGGGCACTTTGACCATGCCATCCGCCCATTGACGGCGCCGCCAAAGCGGTTTATACTGATATAAGAACACAGTACATACTGGAAAGCGAGGACTGCCTTTTTATCATGTCCGTTCTTGAACAGCTTTGCCAACAATACACAGCCCAGTTCCGCCAGGCCCAACAGCTGGCCCGCACCGGCGCCGAGCCGGCGCCGGACCGCGAGAGCCTGCTGGCCGGCATCCGCGATACCGCCCACCGCGTGTTTTTGCTGCGGGTGAGCAACGATGCGCTGCTGGACCAGATCGTGCTGAAGCGCAAGCCGGAGGACCTGACGCCGGAGGACATCCCGGTGCTGGAGCGCTTTGCCGCCGACCTGGCCGAGTTTTCGTTACAGGTGGATACCGGCACCGCCTACCGCGTGCACCGGCTTTTGTATGAATACGCCTGCCTGCACGGGGACACCGACCTGTGCGTGCGCGAGCTGTACGGGCAGGCCGTGGCGCTGCACTATTGCAACCTGCACCAGCCGGACCTGGGCATCAACACGGTGGGCCAGCGGGTGAGCAGCCTGTTCAACCAGGGCGCCGCCTATCTGGACCGCTTTGAGACGCTGACCGACCCCAAAACGCGCGATTATATCATCCGCTGCGTCGGCAACCGCCGCATGGGCATGGAACAGTTCATCGGTCCCAACGACCACCGTACCGGCTTCCAGTTCGGCGCGCATTACAAGGAATATCACGCGCTGTTTGAGGATTCGATGCGGGTGATGGAATCGCCCAGGTACCGCGCGCTGGAGCCCGACCTGCCGTGGGACCGCTACATCTATACCCTGCATTACGGGCTGACGCGCTATGTGACGGTTTTGAATACATCCGATGACCCGGCCATGCACCGCGAGGTGCTGGCCTCGACCGAGTACGTCTACCGCTGGCAGGATCGCGTAGCCAACGACCATACCGGCCGCTTTGTGCCGGTCGTCACCCGGCAGCGCTATGCTCTGGCCCGCTACTATTGCGGCGAGCTGGACGGTGACGGCCTGATGCGGGAATACCTGGCTATGCGCGGCGCCGCGGCCGCCGACGACTATACCTTTGAGGGGCAGCGCGTCAACCTGTGGATGCCCACCGCCGCCGCCGTGCAGCTTGCGCGGATGCCGGCAGACGTGCAGGCGCGCTATCGCGACGCGGTCGCGGAATGGCAGCGCGGCATGACGCCGTACCTGTCCCATGTGCCGCACAGCCAGTATTCCAACGCGCTGGACACGCTGGTCACGCTGGTCCTCGAATACCAGATGGACATGGACCCCTCTTTGCAGGGACAGATGATGGACCTGCTGCTGGTGCGCCACCCGCCGACGTACGTCCATTCCCGCATGGTGGCGGAGCTGTGCGTGTGGCTGTTCACGCGCATGGCCGAGGTAAACCCCGGCGCGCTGGCCGGCGTTTTCGGCGCCGGCGATGCCGCCGATATTTGGGAACGGCGCGGGGAGCTGACCAAAAAGGTGTACAGCTGCGGGCTGTACCATGACATCGGCAAGAATATGCTGCTGCAGGTCATCGGCCTGTACGGGCGGCGCCTGACCGACGAGGAGTTTGCCTGCATCCAGTGCCACCCGCTGTACAGCTGGTACATCCTGCGCCACCACCCCGATATGGAGAACGAGGCGATGACGGCGCTCTACCACCATATTTCCGCCGACGGACAGCGCGGCTACCCCTTCAACATCCCGCCGCTGCCCGAGAGCCTGCGCCCGATGGTGGACATCCTCGTCGTGGCCGACACTCTCGACGCCGCCACCGACAACGTCGGCCGCAGCTACGCCCAGGCCAAGACGCTGGACGACCTGCTGGGCGAGCTGCGCGCCGGGCGCGGCACGCGCTATGCGGCGAGGGTGGTGGACCTGTTCGGCGACGCCGACTTCTGCACCGCCACCGCCGCCATGCTGGAGCAGCGCCGCGCGGACCTGTACGTCGAGATCTACAGCGCGCGGCAGGCCTGACCCGGCACGCACGCCCTTATAGTATATAAAAGGTAAGGAGGCCCGCCATGCTGCTGGCGCTGAACATCGGCAACACCAACCTGACCTTCGGCGGCTATGCGGCGGACGGCAAGCTGACCTTTGCCAGCCGCCTGTATGCCGACACGGCCCTGAGCGCCGACGAGCTGACCTACAAGCTGGTCAATATGCTGGCGCTGTACGGCGTGCACCCGCACGAGGTGACCGACGTCATCGTAGCCAGCGTCGTGCCGGTGCTGACGGCCCGCCTGCGTGAGGCGCTGGCCAAGCTGTGCGAGGCGCCGGTGCTGGAGGTGGGGCCGGGGCTCAAAAGCGGCGTGCGCCTGCGCCTGGACCAGCCCGCCCAGCTGGGCGGGGAGCTGCTGTGCGCCGTGGTGGGCGCGCTGAACGTGTGCGAGCCGCCGCTGCTGGTGCTGAACATGGACACCGCCGCCACGCTGCTGGCCGTGGACGCCGACGGCAGCCTGGTGGGCGGCATGATCCTGCCGGGGCCGCAGCTCTCGCTGGATGCGCTGGTCAAAAACACCGCCCAGCTGCCGCAGGTGGCGCTGGAAAGCGCGCCCAAACGGCTGCTGGGCGCCAACACCGCCGACAGCCTGCACAGCGGCATCGTGTACGGTACCGCCGCCCAGCTGGACGGGCTGGTGCAAAAGCTGCGCGCCGCGCTGAGCGCGCCGCAGGCCCCGGTCATCGCCACCGGGCAGCTGCCGGAAAGCGTGCGCGCCGCCTGCGAGACCGGCCTGCAATACCGCGAAACGCTGATCTTGGACGGGCTGTTCGCCCTCTGGCAGAAAAACCGCCGCCAGCGATGACCGTTCCCCCGCAGCCCGCAGCGGCCGCGGGGGCGCCGTTTTTTGTGAAAATTCTCAAGCAAGACTGTAAAAATCCTTGCATACCGCAAATTTTGCGGTAAAATCAAAGCAGAGAGCTTTTACGGGGGTGTGGCCATGGAACGCTTTGCCAAACACCGGGTTGCGGCGCTGCTGCTGGCGCTGCTGCTGACCGCCGCCTGTGTCCTGCCCGCCGCCGCGGCCGTGCCGCCGGCGGCAAGCATCCCCTTTACCGAGGTCACGCCGCCGGCGGGCGCCGCCCTGCAGCCGCCCTATCATCAGCTGCTTGACGCTGCGCCGCAGCCCCTGAGCGACGACGAGCCGCTGCGCGCCCTTATCGTGCTGGAAAAGCCCTCGCTGCTGGAGATGGGCTACGCGGCGGCCGATGTGGCGGCGGGCGGCGCGGCGGCGGCCTATAACGGGGAGCTCCAACAGGACCAGGCGGCCGTCATCGCCGCCATTGAGGCCGCCACCGGCGAGCCGCTGGACGTCGTGTGGCGCCTGACCATCGTCGCCAACCTGCTGTCGGCGTGGGTCCTGCCCGCACAGATGGACACGATAGCCGCCGTGCCGGGCGTGCGCTCGGTGCAGGCGGAGGCTTTCCTCGTGCCGCTGGCGGAGGAAGGCGGCGAGGGCAGCGGCAGCGGCGGTCCCGATGAGCCGGCAGCGCAGGGCCTGCGGCCCGACTGGATGAACGACTATACAGGCGACGGACAGCGCATCGCCATCATCGACACCGGCACGGACGAATGGCACCGCTCCCTGAACAGCAGCGCCTGGATGTATGCACTGGAGGAAAACGCCAGGCTCCTTGACCCGGACCAGGATCTGGACCGCCATCTGGGAACGCTGGACCTGCTGGATGCCGGCGGCGTCGACAGGGTGTTGGACGATCTGGCCGTTGTGCAGCGGTATTTTGGAACGCCCGTCAGCGCCGCGGACCGGCAGGAGATCCTGGCCGCCCTGACCGGGCACGGTGAGGCCGAGACGCGCAGCGGCCGTTCCCTGCGCAAGATCGCGTTCGGCGCCAACTATACCGCCGCGGGCAGCTATGCCGACATCGCCCACCATTCCATAGACGAGCACGGCTCCCACGTGGCGGGCATCGCCGCCGCCAATCTGTATGTACCCACAATGGCGTGCTGGGATCCCGTGACCGGAAAGATGCGGCCCGGCGCGGAGGCCCGCTATGAAGCGCCGGATGTGACGGTGGCGGACGATGACGACGGAGAGGAGACGCACGTCGTCCGGGTCCAGGGCCAGGCGCCGAACGCCCAACTGCTCGTGATGCAGGTCTTTGACCAGAATAACGGCTGTACCGAGAGCGATTATATGGCGGCCATCCAGGACGCCCTGCTGCTGGGCGCCGACACCGTCAACCTTTCCCTGGGCTCGAACGAGCCGGGGGCGACCTTTGCGCAGGAACCGGTCTTCCAAAATGTTGTGGACAGCGTGGCCGAAAGCGGCGCCATCGTCACCGCCGCCCACGGCAACAGCTTTTACTGGACCTATCCCAATTCGTCCGGCACGAATGCCGCCAGCCTGGCCGGGCTGCCTTACGCGGACGACGTATCCTTTGCCACCGGCGGCAGCCCCGCCACCTACGATACCCTGCTGTCCGCGGCCTCCGCCCATATCGTTCCGGGCGGCACCGTCCGGATGAGCGATTTCAGCTCCTGGGGCGTACCGTCCACGCTGGAGCTCAAGCCGGAGATCACCGCGCCGGGTGAGGATATCCTTTCCCTCAACGGCGCCCACGACACCGCGGAGTGGCTGCCGCCCGAGATGCGCGATGAGTACGCCCTCCACGATAACTATGAAGAGATGTCCGGCACCTCGATGGCGTCGCCGCAGATCGCTGGCATGGCGGCGCTGGTGAAGGAATACCTGAAGAAGGAATATCCAAAGGAATACACGCCCCTGACCGACGCGGCGTACCGCCGCATCGCCCAGAGCCTGCTGATGTCCACCGCCGTGCCGATGGAGGACCCCGACCGGCCGGGCCGATATTATCCGGTCCTGCAGCAGGGCGCGGGTCTGGCCGATGCCAAAAAGGCGGTGACGGCCAACGCCTACATCACGATGGAGGGGAACGCCGTGTTCCGGCCCCGCACCGCCGCCGACGGCAAGGTCAAGGCCGAGCTGGGCGCCAGTGACAGCGGCGTCTTCCTCTACACCTTCACCGTCCACAATCTGGACCCGATACCGCCCACGATTATAAATTAAGCACCGACCTGTTCACCCAGGAGCTGACCACCCTCTCCGACGGGCAGACACCCGCCTTGGGCACCGGGACCACGCCGCTGCCGGGAAGCGTACAGTACACCGGCAAAGCGGGCACCGAGATCGGGCCGGACGGTCTTTTCACGGTGCCGGCAGGCGGCATCGCCACGGTGGAGGTGGAGATCTGCATCGATGCCGGGGACATCGCCGGCTACCCCGCCGGCGCCTATGTGGAGGGGTATACCTGGCTGTTCCCGGACGGCGATATCACCAGCGACCGGGACGTCCATTCCATCCCCCTGCTGGGCTTTTTCGGCAACTGGTCCAACCCTTCGATGTTCGGCCGCGTCACCGCCTATGACGAATTGGTCCGGCAGGCTGCCGCCGGAGACCTGAAGGACGGTCCCCCCTGCGGCCCGCCCTCACTCTACACGGCGGCGGCCGGCGCGCTGCGGAGATCGTATACCGGGCGCTATGTATCGGAACAGCTGACCGCGCAGTCCGCCAATACCGGCGAGCGCTATTCGCTGACCGGCAACCCTTGGTTCCTGGAGCCGGTCCGCCCCACGCAGCAGATGGCCGTCAACCGGGACGACGCACTGCTTACAATGCAGGTCGTGGCCCTGCGCAACGGCATCGTGGATATGGAGCTCGACCGTGCGGATGCCGCCGGCAATGTCACCGGTGCGGAGCCGCTGTGGGCGGCGGATTCCCTCTATGCGTCCGCCCCGTTTGCACTTTTCGACGCATGGTGGAGCGTTTTTCCTGCCGTGCTCTCCATGGACGCGGTCACACCGCAGGGCCTGGGGCTGGACCCCGGCGACCGCTTTGCGCTGCGCGTGGCGGCCATGCCGGAATATTACTGGCAGACGGAGCTGATGGATTGGCCTGCCAGCGCCCCGCTGAGCGGGTGGGATATGCGCGATGTGCTGCCGCTTTTGGGCGAGGGCGCGGTGCGGGAATTCCCCCTTTGGGTGGACAGCGGCGAGGGCCCGGCCCTGAACGCCGTGGCCCGCAGCGGGAACCGCTTTACCGTGACCGTGCAGGACGATCTGTACACGGCCTGGGTGACGGTGCTGGATACCGATTTTGCCCCGCTTGAAGGCGAGGACGGCTGCAGCTGTGTGCCCAATCTGGACGAAACGGACCGTCCCGCCGCGCCCAAAGAGCCTTATGACGCCGTGCTGACCTTCGCCGACGCGGTGCCGGAGCAGTTCATCGTCCTGGCGGGCGATTACGCCGGCAATGCGCGGTACTACCTGATCGAAACGACCGAGGCCAACGCCACCCCGGCCCCGGTCACGCCGCCGCCAACGCCGACGCCTGCACCGGCCCCGGCCCCAACGCCGACGCCAATGCCGACGCCGGCCATCGTACCGTTCCCCACCGCGCCGGCAGACGCCGGTCCCGCACAGCCTGCCGCGAGCCCCGCGCCGACCCCGCAGCCGACGCCTGCGCCTACGGCCAGGCCGGCCGGCGGCAGCAGGACGGGCGGCAGTGGCGGCACGGACATGGCGGCTGCTGCGACGCCCTCGCCCGCCCCGGCCGAACCGGCGCCGGCCCTGACCGACGCCTCGGCGACCACCCCGGCCCCGCCGCCGGGGGGCGCCGTCGCCCCCGCCGCCACACCGGCCCCGCAGGAGACGGAAAAGGGCGGTATCCCGCCGCTGGCGGCCGGCGGCATCGCCGTCGCCGGGCTCACCATCGCGGGCGGCCTTGCGTGGATGTTCCTGCCGCAGCGCAGGCGCCTGTTCCTGCCGTGGCACAGGCACCATAGATAAACACCGGGACAAAGTCAAAAGGGCCCGGCGCCTGCTTGGCACAGGCGCCGGGCCCTTTTCTTTGTCGGACTTGTGGGGGCCGCCCTGTTCCGGCCGGACGGGGCACTGCCTTGCGGGCGGAAGCATCAGCTGTCGGCGGTGGCCACCACATCGACGCCCAAATCCGCCGCATTGGGCAACACCACATCGCCGATGCGCATCGGCGCCGTGACCGTGACCGTCTTGAGCGCTTTCAGCACCTGCGGCACGGCGCTTTTGGGCACCGGTGCGGCGGTCTTGACGCTGAGCATCGGCGCCCGCCCGCCGGTGATGCGCACGGTGGTGGTGACGGTGCGCACCGGGGCCGTGACCTCGGTGCGGGCGTAGGCCTCGCCGCGCGGGCAGGTCTGGCCGGTGACCGCGGTCACGGCACCGCCCTCCAGCGTGACGGTCAGCTGGCAGCCCATCGGGCAGTTGATGCAGGTCAGTTCGCGCTTTTCCATCGCTTACGCCTCCTCCAGCGCCACCGTGACCACGTCATCGGGGGCGGCGTTCTCCAGCCAGTCGCTGCGCAGCAGCACGGTCTCCATTTCTCCGGGGGTCAGGATGCGGCGGCGCAGCCGCGCCACCTGCCGCCCGCCCACCGTGACGGTGATGCATTTGTCCCTGTAAACGTTGTCAACGCGGAAGCGCAGCGGCGCGCGGTCGGCCATCCGGCCCGGGCGCACGGTCGCCGGCACGGTGTAGCGCACGCCGTTTTTGGCCTCGACGCGCAGGGCCGGGCCGGCATCGCCCGCCCCGGCGCCGCCCTGCACGAAGGCGGCGGCGTGACGGCCGGCAAGGTCCGCTTCCTCCGAGACATAGTCGACGAGGTCATGCACATGCAGCACGTTGCCGCAGGCGAAGATGCCGGGGACGCTGGTCTCGAGGCTGTCATTGACGACCGGCCCGCCGGTGACGGGGCTGAGCGCCACCCCCGCCGTCTGCGAGAGCTCGTTCTCGGGCAGCAGCCCGACCGAGAGCAGCAGCGTATCGCAGGGGTAATGCTTCTCGGTGCCGGGGATGGGCGCGCGGTCGGGGCCGACGGCGGCGATGGTGACGCCGGTCACGCGGTCCTTGCCCTCGATATCGACGACGGTGTGGCTGAGCAGCAGCGGGATGCCGTTGTCCTCCAGGCATTGCACGATGTTGCGCTTGAGCCCGCCGGAATAGGGCATGAGCTCGGCCACCGCGTGCACATGGCAGCCCTCCCAGGTCAGGCGGCGGGCCATGATGAGGCCGATATCGCCGGAGCCGAGGATGACCACCTCGCGCCCCGGCAGCTTGCCCTCGATGTTGATGAGCCGCTGCGCCGTGCCGGCGGAGTAGATGCCCGCCGGGCGGGTGCCGGGGATGTTGAGCGCGCCGCGCGGGCGCTCGCGGCAGCCCATAGCCAGCACGATGGTCCCCGCCTGCACGGTGAACAGGCCCTGCTTGTCATTGAGGGCGGTGACCACGCGGTCGGCGCTGACCGCAAGCACCATGGTGCCGCAGCGGCACTCGATGCCAAGGTCCCGCACCTGCTCAACAAAGCGGGCGGCGTACTCGGGGCCGGTGAGCTCCTCGCCGAAATGATGCAGGCCGAAGCCGTTGTGGATGCACTGGTTGAGGATGCCGCCCAACACCGCGTCGCGCTCCAGCACGAGGATGCGCTCCACGCCGCACTGCCGGGCGCTGGCGGCCGCGGCCAGCCCGGCCGGCCCGCCGCCGATGATGACGATGTCATACCGTTCGTTCATATCCCTGCGCCCCCTCTCACAGTGCGTCCTTGTTGGCGCCCAGCACAAAGCGGGAATCGCCGCCGTTCTGGGTCACGGCCTCCATCGGCACGCCGAGCTCCTGCGCCAGCAGCTCGAGGACGCGCGGGGTGCAGAAGCCGCCCTGGCAGCGGCCCATGCGCACACCGACGCGGTGCTTGATGCCGTCGACGGTGGTGGCGCCCAGGGGGCGGCGGATGGCGTCCAGCACCTCGCCCTCGGTCACATGGCAGCAGCGGCAGACCATGCGCCCGTAGGCCGGGTCCTTTTTTATCAGCGCGTTGAACTGCTCCGGCGTGAGGAGGCGCGTGTAGATGATGCCGTCGCGGTGGGGGTCAAAGTTGGGGTTGGGGGCAAGGCCGAGCCGGTCCCGCACGATGCCCGACACCATCGCGCCGACGGCCGGCGCCGCGGACAGGCCCGGCGATTCGATGCCCGCCACATCGACGAAGCCCGGCGCGTCGGCCGGTTCGCCGATGACGAACTCGTGCCCGTCCTCGTGCGCGCGCAGGCCGGTGAAGCTGGTGATGACGGTGCGGAAAGGCACGCCGGCCACCGACAGTGCCGCCTTGGCCTCCACCTCGGCGAGGCCGGCGGCGGTGGTGGCGGTATCCTCTTTGTCGTCGATGTCGCGGGCCGTGGGCCCGACGATGAGGTTGCCGTGCACGGTGGGCGAGACCAGCACGCCCTTGCCGTATTTCCCGGGGAGCTGGAACACCGTCGCGTCGACGTGGTGGCGGCCCTCCCGGGCGTCCAGCAGCAGATACTCGCCCTTGCGCGGCGTGATGTGGATCTTTTGGGCGCTGACCATGTTGTGGAACACGTCGGCATAGACGCCGACGGCGTTGACGACGCAGCGCGCGCCGATGTCGCCCTTGTCGGTATGGACCAGCCAGCCGCCGCCCGGCGCGCGGTCCAGCCCGGTGACGGCGGTGTTGAACTGAAATCGCACGCCGTTGGTGAAGGCGTTCTCGCCCAGCGCAACGGTGAGGTTGAACGGGCAGACGATGGCCCCGGTCGGCGCCCACAGCGCCGCCACGACGCCGGGGGCGAGGTTGGGTTCCTTTTCGCGGGCCTCGTCGCCGGTCAAGATTTGCAGCCCTTCCACGCCGTTGGCGAGGCCGTTCTCGTAGAGGGCCTGCAGGCGGGGGCGGTCCTCCTCGGACAGGCAGACCACCAGCGAGCCGTTGCGCCGGTACGGGAAGCCGAGCTCGCGCGCCAGCGGCTCCATCAGGCGGCTGCCCTCGACGTTGAGTTTGGCCATCAGGCTGCCGTGGGCGGCGTCGAAGCCGGCGTGGACGATGGCGCTGTTGGCCTTACTGGTCCCGCCGCCGACGTCCGCCTCCTTATCCAGCACCAAAATATCGGCGGTATAGCGCGCCAATTCCCGCGCGCAGGCACAGCCGGAAACGCCGGCGCCGATGATGACGACATCACGGTCTTGCATGGCAGGTCCCCCTTACAGTAAGTATGGCGGCCGGGCGCCGATCAGGCGTGCATCCAGCCGGCGGCGGCCTTGGCCAGCGCCGCGTTGACGGCGTCGGCCTCGGCGGCCGAGCTGCCCACGGCGGAAAGGTACACCTTGATCTTCGGCTCGGTGCCGGAGGGGCGCACCATCAGCTTGGCGCCGTTCTCGAGCCGGTACTCCAGCACGTCGGCTTTGGGCAGACCGGTGTCGTCGTTTTGGTAGTCGACGACCTTGTCCACGCCGTGCCCGGCGATGACGAAAGGCACCTCGGCCCGCAGGCGCGCCATGATGGCCTGCATCGTGTGCATCCCTCTCTCGCCCTCAAACGTGAAGCTCTTGAGGTCATTGCGGTACCAGCCATATTTGTCATAGAGGGCGTTCACAGCGTCCAGCAGCGTCATGCCCCGGGCGGCGTACCAGGCGGCCGCCTCGCAGGCGAGCATGACGGCGTTGACGGCGTCCTTGTCGCGCACATGGGCGCCGGAGAGATAGCCGTAGCTCTCCTCAAAGCCGAAGATGTAGCGGTCCTTCTCCCCTGCCGCCTCCAAAAGACCGATCTGCTCGCCGATGAACTTGAAGCCGGTCAGCGTGCGGCGCAGCTCGACGCCGTATTCGGCTGCGATGGGCGTGGCCATATCGGTGGAGACGATGGTGGTCACGGCCACGGGATTTTTCGGCATCGTGCCGGCGGCGATGCGCGTGCGGCAGATATAGTCCAGCAGCAGCACGCCCATCTCGTTGCCGGTGATGAGCCGGTAGCCGCCTTTACCGTCAGGAACGGCGGCGCCCATGCGGTCACAGTCGGGGTCGGTGCCGAGCATCAGGTCGGGGTGCACGGTATCGCACAGGCGCAGGCCGGTCTCCATCGCCTCCCGGATCTCGGGGTTGGGGTAGGGGCAGGTCGGGAAATCGCCGTCCGGCTTCTCCTGCTCGGGTACGACGGTCACGTTGCCCGCCGGCACGCCCATGCGGTCCAGCAGCATCCGCACCGGCTCCAGCCCGGTGCCGTTGAGTGGTGTGTAGACGAGCTTCAATTTGCTGACATCGTTGCCGGGGCGCAGGGCCAGCACGGCGTCGACAAAGTCCGACAGACACTTGTCGTCAATGGTGCGGATGCGGCCGGCCGTCACGCCCTCGTCGTATCCGATTTGTTGAATATCATCAAAATAGTCCAATTTGTTGATTTTGGCCAAGATCTTTTCCGCGGCCTCCAGCGTGATCTGGCAGCCGTCGGCGCCATAGACCTTGTAGCCGTTGTACTTGGCCGGGTTGTGGCTGGCGGTGATGCAGATGCCGGCCCCGCAGCCAAGATACCGCACGGCCCAGCTGAGGGCCGGCGTCGGCTCCAGCCGCGGATAGAGATACGCCGTGATGCCGTTGGCGGCCAGCACGCGCGCCGCCTCGCGGGCGAACAGCTCGCCCTTGCGGCGGCTGTCATGCGCGATGGCCACCGCCCTGGGCAGATCGCTGGCGTTGAGGTAGTCGGCCAGGCCCTGGGTGGCGCGGCGCACGGTATAGATGTTCATGCGGTTGGTCCCGGCGCCCAGGGTCCCGCGCAGGCCGCCGGTACCGAAGGCGAGGTCGCGGTAAAAGCGGTCCTCGACGGCGGCGGCGTCATTTTGCACGGCGGTCAGCTCGGCGGCAAGGTCGGGGTCCTCGACGGCGCGGGCGCGCCAGAGGGCAAGCAGGTCGGTACACAGCATGGGGGTCAGCTCCTTTTTATACGGTGGCGCACAGCACGCGGCAGCTCCCGTCCAGCGAGAAAACGCCGCTGCCGGCCGGCACAAAGATGCATTCGCCCTTTTCCAGCGGCAGGGTCTGCCCGCCGCAGCTGACGCTGCCGCTGCCGTCGATGGCGAGCAGCGCCACGAAGCGGGCCGGGCCGGCTATGCCCTGTGCGGGCGCGGTGAGCAGGTCCACGGTAAAATACGGGCAGCGGGCCAGATGCCCGCCGTGGTCAAAGGCCGCGGGGGCGGGGCCCAGGTCGGTCACGGCCAGGGCGTCCTTGATATGCAGCGCCCGCGGCTTGCCGTCGGCGCCCAGGCGGCCATAGTCATACACACGGTAGGTGATGTTGGAGTTTTGCTGTACCTCGGCCAGCAGGATACCGCCGCCGATGGAATGCAGCGTGCCGGCCGGGATGTAGAACACGTCCCCGGGCTGCACGGGGGCCCTGTGCAGCACCTCGGTCAGGGTATTGTCGGCGATGCGGCGGGCAAATTCCGCTTTTGTGACCGGCCTCTCGAACCCGTAATACAGGTAGGCGCCGGGCTCGGCGTCCAGGATATACCACAGCTCGGTCTTGCCGTTCTGGCCGGCCCCATGGGCGCGGGCATAGGCGTCCGAGGGATGGACCTGGATGGAAAGCGGTGCGTGCGCATCGATGAGCTTGATGAGCAGCGGGAACGGTGTGCCCGCCGGGCAGTTGGTGCCGGCGGCCGCGGGGTGGGCGGCGAGAAAGGCCGGCAGCGTCTGCCCGTCAAAGTCGCCGCCCGCGATGACGGAGGCACCGTCCGGATGGCAGGAGAGCACCCACGCCTCGGCCAGTGGGGTGAGCGCGGAATCGATATGGAACTGTGTGCGCAGGCGCTGCCCGCCCCAGAGGTAATCCTTGCAGGCAGGGCGCAGTTTGAGCATGGGCATAGGGACCGCCTTTCCGCCGGCGCCGCAAGCAAATGCCGACACCGGACCAGATCGATTATAGCACATCCCGCATCGGTTTGCCTACCCTTTTGTCGCCGCTTTTGGCAGTTTTGGGCTGCTTTTGCCGCGCGCGGCGGCAGTTTTGCCGTGCCAGGGGCCGCGCCAGTGCCGCGCCAGTGGACGCCAGTGCGCGTGCCAGTGCCCGCCAGTGCCGCCAGCCAGTGCCGCGCCGCAATTTCTGATTGCATTTTACCCGCGTCTTTGGTATAATATTTGGTGCCGGCCCGCCGCCGCGGGCACGGTGTGTTCTGTTCCCTGCGCGCTCGTAGCTCAGCTGGATAGAGTGTTGGACTCCGACTCCAAAGGCCGCTGGTTCGAATCCAGTCGGGCGCATGGAAAACCCGGCGCTGAAACGTAAAGTTTCAGCGCCGGGTTTGTGTTTTACAGACCTGGGCTGCTGATACCTGCCGGATTTGATGCGCCGGCCGGCTGTCAGCGGCTTATCCCCTTGAGTTGTCTGGGCAGTGACCGCCATTAAATGTAAGAGCTACAAGCTCTGGATCCCTACCGTAGGGACAATCGGCAACCTGCTTGGTGCAGCCGCCGCAGGTTTTTGTAACAGCTTCATCATACTTTTGTAACTGCTCGATAGAGGGTACGATGATGGGTTCCAGCTCGGCTGACGACGGCGTATCCAGCCAGCCCCTGACGGCCAGCACGGTCCTGCCGTTTTCCTCGTGCTTTGTGATCTCCATAACAGCCTCCCACCCGGTCGATCCCCTACCGCGGGACCAAAACACTTTATCGCTTTATGTCAGTATAGCATTGCTTTGCAAATCGTGCAATCATTTGGACCCTTCTCTGGCCAAAAAGACGGCAAAGCCCGCGCGGCGTGTCCCCAAAAAAAGGTCCTGTGCCGCGGTCTGGCCGTCACAGGACCTTTTTCAGCGATGCGCTCCGCTGCGCCGCCCGGTTTTCCTCCGGCCGGGCTATCCGGCCGGGCCGTCGGACCACTTTTTGACGATGCGCAGCCGGTTGCTGCCTTTGCGGTATTCGTATTCCATCTGGTCCATCGTCTTTTTGACGATGTAGATGCCCAGGCCCCCGATCTTGCGTTCCTCGGCCGGCAGCGTCACGTCCGGGTCCTCGCGCTCGAGCGGGTTGAACGGCTTTCCTCCGTCGGTAAAGGTCAGGACCGCTGCCGGCGTGTGCCCGTTGATCTCGACCTGCACGGCGGCGCTGCCCGTTTTGCCGCCATAGGCATACAGGGCGATGTTGCTGAAGATCTCGTCGACGGCCAGGTCGATCTGATGCATGACCCTGGTCGGGCACCCGGCCGGCGCAAGGCACCCGTTCACAAAGGCGGTCACCTTGGGCAGCTGGCCGACGTCGGCCGCTACGGTGAGCTTGCGCCCATGCCCGCGGTACTGCAGGCAGAGCATGGTGATATCGTCAAACTGGGGCGCCTGCCCGGCAAAACGGTCGACGTCCGCCAGCACGGTCCTGCACAGCGTCTCCGGCCCCGTATCGGTCATGCCGTCCAGGCAGGCCTGGAGCCGTTCCTCGCTGTAGAGCCGGTTCGCCGTGTCGGTGGCTTCGGTCACGCCGTCGGTATACAGGAACAAAATGTCGCCCGG
This sequence comes from uncultured Gemmiger sp., assembly GCA_947631565.1. GTDB lineage: Bacteria > Bacillota > Clostridia > Oscillospirales > Ruminococcaceae > Gemmiger. The sequence goes on from CANRLV010000012.1 coordinate 14,614, forward strand.
CTCCATACAGAAGGACCCGCTTTTGTACTGAATGCCCTCCATCCCGGCCAGCACCAGCCCCGGGCGCGAGCGCTTGTATTCCCAGCCGCCGCCCGCCCCGAGCAGCAGCGGCGGGTTGTGGCCGGCGTTGCCGAAGGTGACCTGGCCGGTCTCGAGATCGATCACGCCCATCCATGCCGTCACGAACATACCTGCCTGGTTGTTGGCGCACAGCCGGTCGTTGGCCTGCGTCAGCACCTGCTCCACCGGCAGGCCGGTCTCGGCCAGGCTTTTGAGCAGCATCTTGGCCTGCATCATGAACATGGCCCCCGGGATGCTCTTGCCGGAGACGTCGGCGACAAGGAACACCAGCTTGTCCGTGCCCTGCAGCCAGAAATCGTAAAAATCGCCGCCGACCTCCTTGGCCGGGCGCGTCATCGCCCAGATATCGAATTCCGTCCTTTCGGGATACGGCGGGAACACCGACGGCAGCGCCGAGGCCTGGATGGAGCGCGCGATGGCGAGCTCCTGGTCGATGCGGGAGGCCGCCTCGGCGATATACTGCTTGAGCGTATCCACCACGGCGTTGATGCCGTCGGACAGCGAGGCGAACTCGGTGCTGGTACGCACCGCGACCTTTTCGTCAAGGTCGCCGGCGGTGATGCGGGCCAGCGAACGGTCGACCGCGTTGACGTTGTCGACGATGCGGCGCCGTATCAGGACATAGATCTGTACGAACAGCACGGCAAAGATGATGGCCTCGATAAAGACCGAGAGGTAGACCGACACGCTGCGGGCAAAGACCGCCTCCGCCTCGGGCAGTACCCCGAGGATGATGTAGCCTTCCGCCTGCCGGTACATACAGCGGGACGGCGTGCCGTAGACGCTTGCCGTGAATACGGTGTTTTCCGGGATGGTCTGCGTGTCCAACCGATAGCCGGTGGCATCCAGGTCGCGCAGGTCCTGCCCCGCGTGCCCGCTGGAATCGCTGACGATGTGCCAGCCTTCGTCGCAGATCACGAGGAAGCCGTGCTCGCCCACATGGCGGTGCAGCGTCGCCCCGGCGGCCTGCTCGGCGATATCCTGCTGGAGCTGGCCGGCGTCATACCCGACCTGCAGAAAGCCGCCCTCCGGCAGGGCCACGCCGGCATATTTGCGCCACACGGCGGGATCAAGCCCGGAGGGCCGGTAGTCCTGCACCAGCTCCTGCTCGCCCTGCAAAAGCGCCAAAAACGGCTGTGACTGCTCGCCGGACGCCATATCGTAGCCGACCGCCTGCTCCAGCGAGGAGGCCGCCACGATGCCGTTTTTGTCGACCAGGTCCACCTCGGCCACGCGCAGCGTGCGCTGGATGCGCTGCAAAACGGCATTGTCCGCCGTGCCGGCGGCCGGCTGCATCATCTGCAGCAGCGCGGCGGCCTGCCGGGTCAGGCGCAGCAGGTTCGCATCGGAAGCGTCCAGAATGGCCTCGCTCACGTCGTTGATGTTGAGGCGGAGCGTGTTTTCGATCTGGCTGCCCAAGATATCGTCCTCGATCCACCAGGTAAAGGCGCTGGTCACCGCAAAGGCCAGCGCGACGCAGACCAGCAGCCCGCGCTGGAAGATACCGGCCAGACTCTCCGCCCCCGCGGCCCTGCGCGGCGCGGTGCCGTCCAGGCGGGATACCAGCAGCAGCGCCAGCATGACCGCAAAGCCGTTCATCAGCGTCAGCGGCAGCATACCGAGCTGCACGGTGGCAAACGCCTGCCGTATCTCGGTGAGGCGGGTGAGCAGCAGCAGCAGCATATCCGCCACCTCGGCAAGGATGCCCGCCGCCAGACCGTAGTACCACGGCGGCCGCTTATCCGCAAACAGATACCGCCGCATGGCGGCGCCCAGGGCGCCGGCGAGCAGGATGGCGGCGCTGCCCGCGAAGCGCCCGTAATATCCGGCCCCCCACAGGGTGGCAAAAAAACGCTCCAGCCCGCCGATGACGCCGGCGATCAGCCCGGCGGGCGCACCAAAAATGAGCCCGGCGCACAGGGGTGCGGCCGTGCTCTCGTTCAGGGTGATGCCGCCCACCGTCGCGCCGAGCTCCGTGCCGCAGACCGACAGCAGACCAAAGACCACCCCGTACAGCGCCTGGCGGCGCCGGGGCGGCCATGTGCTGAGGGCGGTCTTTTGCTCTGCCAGGGCCAAAAGCGCCGATACCGCCGCCGTGAGCAGCGCGATCACGAGCAAAGGCAGATACAGCTTCATTTTACTCGAGGGTCATGATGTCGGTGAAGCCGGTGATGTCGAACACCTCGCGGATCGTCTCGTTGGCGCCGCGCACGACCATTTTGCCCTGACGGTTCATCTCCTTTTGGGCGGACAGCAACAGCCGCAGCCCCGCCGAGGAGATATACTCCAGCCCCTCCAGATCAAAGGTCAGGCTCGTGATGCCCGGCAGGCTCTGCTGCAGCGCCGTCTCCAGCTCGGGAGCCGTCGTCGTATCCAGACGGCCGGTCAGGGCGACCGTCAGCTCGGTCCCGTTTTTCGTTTGCTCGATCGTCATACAAATGCCCTCCTGAAATGTGCGCGGGTGTCCGCTTTCTGTTTTTACTGTATCACATACACCGGCAAAAAACAAGCCGTATACAGAGCTTTTTTGCCGAGATGCCGTCCTTTGGCCGTGCCGGGCAGATCTTCTTCCCTGTCCCGCCGCCGGCCGGCATTTACCCCCGGAGCGCGTTTTGGATATTGCGTCTGCGTTTCTCGTTCAGCTTCTCGTACAGCTCCCGTTCCTCCGGGGAAAATCCCTCGTACTGCATCTGCTCCAGATCGCACAGAACGAACAGGAGCTCCGACAGTACGTTTTCCGCTTCCTGCGTCACCGCGTAATCCTTCCCGCCGGTCTTCTGCTTCGGTTCTTTCTGCCCTTTTTCCACCGGCGCCGGCAGCTCTTTTGCTTGTGCCTTGGTTTTGGTGCGCTCCTTCTCGACGGGGGCGATCATCTCCTTGCCAAGCAGCTTCTGGATGGATGCGGACAGCTCGAGCCTTGAGATGTTCAGCATCTCCGCGATCTCCTTCAGGGTGCATTTCTCATGGGGCTCGCTCAGAAAATACAGCAGCTTCACGTCGACGGTGGCCAGGTCGTTGCGCAGCGCCACGATGTCGAGCAGCCGTTCCTGGAGCTTGCGTTCCCGATATGCGTCGAAGAAAACGCCCTCCCCCGCGAGAGCCCCCTTGCCGATGCGCGTCCGCTCATAGCCAAGCCGGTAGGTCCCGGGGATGTTCAGGGGGGATACACTGCCGTCGCCGGCGGCGTCGAGCAAAAAGCGGTACACCTGCCCCTTGCGCTTCTCGTAGTCCTTATCGTCGAAGACGTCCTTGTAAAAATCGTTATAGCACGCAAAAACGGTGCGCTTCATCTCGATGGTCTTTTTCACGCTGAGCCCCTGGGATACCAGGGAGCCCTTCGTCTTGACGTAATAATACACGGGGATGCGCAGGGCATAGATCTTTTTGGCGTGGCGGACGTATTCGAGATTAAACATGAAATCCTCGCACCAGCTGACAGAAGAGTCCATCCGCAGGCGGTGCTTTTGGATGATAGAGCGTTTGTACAGCTTGTTCCACAACACCCCGTAATAGAAATCCGCCGGCCGCTGCATCATCTTGACGGCGAAATCCGCCTGCTCCAGCACGCCCTCCTCCTCGATGCTGCCTTTCTGGGAGACGCGTTCCCCGACCACCCGGTAGAAATCGGCGATGACCATATCGCAGCCGTGCTCGGTGATGGCCTGCACGAGGAATTTGGTCGCCTCCGGCGTGAACCAGTCGTCGCTGTCCGCGAACTGGAGATACTTTCCCCGGGCCTGTGCGATGCCTTGGTTGCGGGTATCGGAAACGCCGGAATTGGCCTTATGGAATACCCGGACGCGCGGGTCCTTCGCGGCGTAGGCGTCGCAAATCCTGCCCGAGCCGTCGGTGCTCCCGTCGTCCAGCAGAAGCAGCTCAAAATCCCTGTATTCCTGGTTCAGGATGCTGTCCACGCACCGGTCCAGCGTTTTTTCGGCGTTGTAGACGGGGACAAGAATGCTTACCTGCGGCATCTTTTCGGCATCTCCTTCTTCGGTCCTTTTGTGCCGCGGCAGCGGCAGCCCGGCGGCACGGTTTTCACCGCTTTAAAGCTATGATACCACACGGCGGCGGGTTTTACAATGCCCGGCAAAACGCACGTTCAATCCGCTTTGGCGGCATTGGCCAATTCCCGCCGGAGGGCCTTCCAGAACGGGAGGAACACGCAGACGGCCGCCAGCATGGAAAGAAAATCGGCGATGGGCGTTGCCCACGCGATGCCGTTGACGCCCACAAGGCGGTCCATCAAAAACATGGCCGGGATGTCCAGCCCGCCCTTGCGCAGCAGTGAGAGCACCAGCGGCGCGGCCTTTTTGCCCACCGACTGGAACATCGTGATGATGATCATCGCCACCGCGATGCAGGGCCCGGTCAGGCAGATGATGCGCTGGAAGCGCTGCCCGTACTCCACGGTCAGCGGGTCGTCGATGAAGGCCCGCACGATGGGCCGCGCACAGGTCAGCAGGAACACCGTGCTCAGGCTCGCAACGCCGATGCTGTAGGCAAAAGCCGTTTTGACCGCCGCCATCATGCGTTTGTAGTTTTTGGCCGAGTAGTTGTAGCCGATCAGCGGGATGACGCCCTGCGACATACCGGTGGCGACAGAGTAGGACAACATATCGACCTTTTTGGCGATGCCGATGCCGGCCACGGCCTCGTTGCAGTAGGCCGCCATCAGCCGGTTGATGCAGACGTTGGAGACGACGCCCGTGATGTTCATGGTAAAGCTGGGCAACCCGGTCAGCAGCACCTCGGCCGGGATGCGCATCCGCCAGGTGTAATGGCGCGGGTGCAGCGTGAGCACGGTAGAGCCCTCGCGGCGCAAAATCAGCACGACAAAGTACCCTGCAGCGATGAGGTTGGAGAGCATGGTGGCGATGGCCGCGCCGGCGATCTCGAGCCCCAGCAGCGAGATGAAGACCGGGTCCAGGATCATGTTGAGGATGCCGCCCATCGCCATGCCGAAGCTCGCCTGTTTGGAGTACCCCTCGGCGCGGACAAGGTGCGCAAACACCGCGTTCAGTACCGTGGGCACGGCGCCCACGGTGATGGCCCAGAAGGCGTAGCGGCCGCAAAAGCCGTAGGTATCGCCGTCGGCGCCGATGGCCGGCAGCAGCAAAGCCCGGCCCGCATAGATACAAAGGCCGTACACAAGGGCGATGCCGCCCGCCGTCCAGACGCAGAAGGCCGAGACGTTTTTGGCCTTGGCCCGCCCGCCGCCGCCCAGGCAGCGGGAGATGAGGCTCGCCCCGCCGATGCCGAACAGGTTGGCCATGCCGGTGAGCAGGATGAAGATGGGCATGCAGATGGCCACCGCCGCCACCTGATCGGGGTCACCGATCTGGCCAATGAAAAAGGTATCGGCCATGTTGTAGATGACGGTGATGAGCTGGCTGATGACGGTGGGAACCACCAGCGCGATGACCGCCCCGGGCACGGGCGCGGTCTCGAACAGTTCTTTGTTGTCGTCCATCGTCAGCGCGCCTCGCTTTCCGCGGCACGCAGGTTGTCCAGCGCCTTTTGCAGCAGCCGGTTGAACGCCGCCTGTTCCTCCCTGCTCATGCCGCGCAGCAGGCAGTGCTCCGTTTCGACCGCGTTTTGCTTGAGGGCTTCATGGAATTCCTGCCCCTTGGCCGTGGGCCGGATGACGCTCTTGCGGCCGTCCTCCGCCGCCGGGCGCCGGGCGACGATGCCCTTGCTCTCCAACCGCTGCAGCACCCCCGCCACAGTGGACTGCGAGAGCCGCAGGTGCTCCATCAAATCGGCGGCGGTGAGCTCCTTTTCGTCATAATGCTTCAGGATATAGCGCAAAGCCTCGCTTTGGGTGGCTGTCAGGTCCATGGCGCGCGTTTTGCGGTTTTTCAGCTTGGTGATCTCGTTGCCCAGCTGCACCATGCGGGAGGCAGTCTGGAACTGTGACCGGTCTATCATACTGGGATGCTCCTGTCCAAAAATATATCTCATGCGATGCATCGCATGAGATATAGTATAGTGCTCCTTTTTTTCTGTGTCAAGGGGCCACCGTGTTTGCCTGCGCGGCCATGCGATGTATGCCCATCGTATGCTACTAAGGTGTCTGTTGGTCTTGATGGATGTGACGGATATTCGACCGCCCTTTTTGAGAAAATACTTTGCAGTTATTTACTTTAGACCCAGCACGATATCACAGATGCGGTCGGCCTCAGCCAGCGGCAGGTCTGCGTAAAGCGGCAGGGTCAGCACCCGGGCGGCCGCGGTTTGCGCCACCGGCGTTTTGGCCGGGTCGAAACGTCCCTGAAAGCATTCAAACGCATTTGTGAGCGGGTAAAAATACTTGCGTGCGTTCACGCCCTGCGCCGCCAGCGCCGCAAACACTTCGTCCCGCGTATGGCCAAATACGGCGGGGTCGAACAGGACCGGGAAATAGCCGCAGTTCGGCCGCACCTGCGGCTGCTGCGCGTTGAGCTGCAGGCCCGGCACGCCGGACAGGCGTTCCCGATACCGTGCGGCAACGGCCTGCCGTTTGGCGATCTCCGCGTCGACATGGCGCAGGTTGCACAGACCCATGGCGGCGCAGAACTCGTTCATTTTGGCATTGGCGCCCACACCGACGACCGACTCCGGCCCTTTGATGCCAAAGTTTTTGAGCTGATACAGCCGCTCGCCCAACGCCGGGTCGGCAAAGGTGACGGCGCCGCCCTCGATGCTGTTGAACACCTTGGTGGCATGAAAGCTGAAGCAGGAGGCATCGCCAAAGGTGCCCGCGCCGCGCCCCGCCAGCGTCTCGCCAAAGGTATGGGCAGCGTCATAAACAACCTTGAGATGATGTTTTTTGGCAATTTTGTCGATGGCCTCGACGTCGCACAGGTTGCCGTATACATGCACCGGCAAAATCGCCGACGTGCGCTCGGTGATAAGCGGCTCGATCTTGGAGGCGTCGACGGTGAAGGTATTTGGGTCAATGTCGCAGAAGACCGGCTCCAGCCCGTTGCGCACGATGGCATGCGTGGTCGAGGCGAAGGTGAAGGGCGTGGTGATGACCTCGCTGCCCCGCGGCAGGTCCAATGCCTGCAGCGTGAGCTCCAGCGCCATGTGCCCGTTGGTGACGAGCTGCACATGGGGCACGCCGAGATAGGCCTTGAGCGCCGCCTCAAAGGCTTTGTGTTTGGGACCCATGTTGGTCAGCCAGTGAGTATCCCAGATATCCTGTATTTCAGCGATGTATTCCTCCAGCGGCGGGAGGGAAGAACGAGTGACCAAAATCATATTTCTGACGTTTTAACTCCCAATTTTATTTTATGGATATTCCTGCCGGTTTCCCGATAGTCTTTTTCCATCACGGCATTGGCAAGATCAATGACAAGAGAAGCATTGGGTGTCGGGACCCCATACAGTTTTCCCATTGCTTCCAGAGGCACAAGCCCGTTTGGTATGTCCTCCTCGATATACCGATGGTGGACGGAAAGCGGGGCATCGATGTCTTTATAATACTGATTGTTTTGCAAGCACTCGAACAGGTCTTTTCCGGATGTTTGATAGGTTCTTTTCAGCCACACAGTCAAAGGCTCCACGGGATACCCCATTGCATCCGCGACGGCCAATCTTTCCTGGTCGATCTTTTCCAAAAAGCGTGCGATGGTCCTTGAAATACCTTCATAATAATATTTGAAATCCACTTTTGTATTTTCGATCCAACCAACATTCATCAGCACCGGCATACAATGCAGTACCATACCGACATTTCCCAAAGAGGTTTCGATATAAGACCGTGCCGGCACAAAATCATGCCTTATGCTTTCCGGCAGTGCCTGGATCACCCGCTGCGCATATTCCGATTTTCTTGTGGATAAAGGGATGCCTTGTTTGAAAGCATATATTGATACGGTATCCTCACTCAACTTTCTGCAGGTATAAACGATCGTCTGGGTCTCCGCCACCAGCGGTAAAGAAGTGCAGCCGCTTTCCCTGAGCGTATTCTCAAATTCCAGGATCCCGAATGTCCGGCCCGGATTCAAAACAATGATGTTGGTCTCATCCACATAAGGAGCGATCAGGCGGGCAATATCAGCATGTGCAGAGGATGGTGTGGTGACGAGGATCAGTTTTCGCAGACAGCTTTTGATATCCGTCGATACATAATGGATGTTTGCCGTTCCGCAGACGATGCCCTGGCAATAAATCTTTCCTGTACTGCGTATTTTTTGGATATGCTCTTCTGTGCGGTTCCATAAGCAGCAGTTCTCCCCCTGAAGCGACAAATGTGCCGCCATGGAAAGACCCTGATGCCCCCCACCCAAAATCGTCACTTCATTTTTCATATGGCTTTGTATTCCAGTTGTTCCCGGTTGTATTTTTCTTTCAGGCGCAGAAGCCTGTTCTTTTCATTCAGGGGCTTGCCCGTACCCGGATGAACGGCCACGCATTTTCCGTCAATGATGGACGTTGCCATATCACCGCGGAATTTTTGGTTTTTCAAAATATGAACTGCATCAATATATCCTTTTCTTATGCAGTCACACAAAACGTCCGCGTTGGCCAGCGGGTCATCATACTCACCATATTCTTGCAGGATAAAGTCGATCAGCACCTGCGCCTCGCGCATCAATTCGGCTTTACGCTCCTGTATCACCGAATCTTGCGCGATTGAAATATGGTCATTCAAAACATGCCGAATAACACCCTTGGCGATTTTACAGCTTTCGATCACCTCGCCGGAACGTGCCGCATGATCAGCCTCACAATATCCCACCACATGCACGATATGCGGCTTGACGGCCATCTGCATGAAGGTGGATGCTGCCAACTGTCCTTTGGCGACATCCTCATCCGCATGAAACAGAGCAAGCCCCGCACGGGTCTCCCGGTAGATTTTGAAGTCGCTGCTTTTCAGCGATTCCACCATTTCGATCATGGCCAGTATCTTGGCTAAATCCATCGAGAACGAAAGACCGCTGGGATTGTTGAACATATACTGGGCAACATATTGCCTGACGCCCAACTTTTTTGCGTTATAGGCACTGATATAAGCCATTGCGACCGCTATCACATCAGGCGCATCGCGCAAACCCCAGTGATGCGGTTCGTTAAGTTCTACCGGGATCCCATTTTCGGCATGCCATCGAATCAAAGCCTGTGCTTCCCGCATGGAGACTTCCAGTTTTCTGCTGCCCCGTCCGTCCAATTCATTGTACCAGCACAGCGGAATAGCCGTCCATGCATTGTCAATCGTATCCAACAGCATTTTTGCGTACGGGAAAACATCCTCCGTGCCGCTGTAACAGCGCATGAGAGGATAGTTGCCACACTGTGAAGCCTCTTTAAGTTTTTGCAAATCCTCCGCGGAGCGAATCGGCACACCGCCCGCCCCGGTGAATTCCCTCTTCATGTTTTCCGGGTGGAAAAAGAACTGCTGCGCATTTTGATCCGGGCCCAAAGAAATAACATCCAGAACGCGTGCCTGCGCTATTTCAGCAACGCCTTGCACGGTCTCCTCCATGGTCGGGCGGCCATAATGGTGACGCAAAATCGGATAGGGATAGCTCGCATCGATTCGTTCCTCAAGCGTTTTTCCGTAGGAAGCAAGAGACTCGATATGCGGTCCGCCGCGCAAAAAACGGATCGTATCATTGATATCGTCAAATCCATCCGATACATAATCAATAAAAGAATACCGGCGGGCAATGTCAGCGACCGGTTTCGTCCCCCCGAAGTCCCATATTACAGGAAACGGGAGTTCCTTTTGCCGCTGTTCTATCTCGTCCAGCAGCGGCACCACATTTTCCGGGGTCAGCCGATAACTGATCCCGACCATATAAGGGCGAAGTTCATATATTTTCGAGAACAGCTTGTCCACCGGGACGGCCGGGCCAAGAAACACCGTATCAAAGCCTTCCTGGCGGGCCAGGCTTAAGAAGTGGACAACACCGGCAACATGAACACAGTTGCCGATCGATGCTCCCAAAATCAGCTTTTTTTCGTTTTTCATCTGTAGCCCCCCTCCATCTCCTTGAGCATGATGCTGTTCCCCTGCTCATCCAAAACATCCAGTTTTTCCAGCACGGCCTTTCGCCTTTTTTGGAGAGCCTCTGCCGTATCTTCGATTAGCAAAAAGCCGGCAACGCGGTCTGTGCTTGTGCAGGCATATTCCATCCTTGTCCCCAAACTTTTATAAACATAATATTCCTTTATCTCCTTCGCCGTCAAACATTTTTCAAAATTTTTCAAAGATGAAAAGATGCCCGGTTTCACATATACATAATCCAATTCCATTGCCTTGGGGGATGGCTCCGGCACAATGACCTGCTGTGTATCGCCCAGGATACGGTTCACAAAAGCTTCCATGATATCTACATTTGCCATATGTCTAATCAATCTGTACTTTGTTCCGCCCCCCATCCGGGCGCTGAATTCGACCACATAAAGCTGTTCTTCCCTCACAATGGCCTGGATCAAAACAGGACAGTTGCGCAAGCCAAATCCATCGGCGATTTTCTGCGCAATATACCGAATACGCTTCCCGGTTTGGCCGCTGACAGCGACCGGGTAGCTGCTCCTGAAAATCGTAAAATTATTTCGGCCATCTTCGATCTTATCGCTTTGGCTTACAGATAAAACTTTTGCTCCATCGGAATCCACCCAAACGTCGATCGATATTTCTTTGCCCCCGATATATTCCTCCATGACCGCCGTGCCGCTTCGGCTCAGCTTCAAAGCGTTTTGCGCCGCCTGCCGCAATTCAAACTCGTTTTCTACTTTTATTACACCCTTGGAGCTGTTGCAGTCACAAGGCTTCACCACAAGCGGGAAGTTCAAATTGGATATGCCCCGGACAGCCTCTTCCGGTGAGACAAAGGTCATGCTTTTTGCGGTGGGGATACCGATTTCCTCAAACCGCTTTTTCATATACTTTTTGTTGGTCACCTGAATAGCCTGCCGGTAAGGAAGATAGATCGGCAGCCCCATCTTTTCGGAAACCGCCGCAGCCGTCAGCAGCGCCTGATCTGTACAGGCGGAAATGATCCTATCGACTTTTTGTTCCACCGCGATTTTATATACGGCCGCCTCGTCCAGAGTGCTTTCACGAAAATGCTTATCGGCAATCTTTTTTGCCATCGGCGCTTCAAGATAATCTACCAGAAATACCGCGTGTCCACGCTGTTTAAGGAGCCTGCAAAACTGTATGGAATCATATCCCCCGGCCAACACCAATATTCTCATGCAGCAAACCGCCTCCCAGGAGAAAATCATGCGCCGAAGCAAACGCGTCCGTGTTCCGGCTTTGTCGTGTCAGGTCTCTATCTCTTTTTTGCGCTTTATCACTCTGTCGACAAATTTTTGCCAAAGTATCTTGCCGTCGCCGTAGTAGAGCCGTTTGCAGATGGTAACGATGCGGCGGCGCAGCCTTTCCAGCTTGTTCCCTTGCTGCTTTACGACAAGGCGGCAGTATTCCTCATCGCAGACAACGTAGCGGGGATGCTTCAAGGGGAATTCGCATTGGTAGACCGGGGTCATATACATCTGCTGCGTTTTTTTGTCCAGCTTGCGGAAATCGACGCCATGCGTGGCATCGTCCGTGGCGCCCATCTGCAAAACATGATTCCTGGCGGGCACGATCGTCAGACAATGTCCCACGACCTTGGTTACCGGGCAAATATCCTCCTGTCCGGGCGGATGGTTGTCAATATAGCCCTTCTCCCGTAACGTTTTTACCTTCTCTACAAATTTCTTCCCGTATTTTCCTTTCAGGATCTCCAGGATGTACGGGTCATACATCCATTCTGTTTCCTTCATAAATTCAATACTTCGTTTCCAATAGGCTGAACCTGAGCTGCGGCCCCCGCGCACGAAAAAGTAATCCGCGCCGGTCCTGTCATAGATCCCCAATTGATTCTGTCCCTCGATCGCCTCGATGCGCAGATCATCCTTATACCGTTCCAGCAGCTCTGCACAGAACCGAAAATATGAGGGATCCGCCAGCGTATCATCCTCAAAAAATACGATGCGGTCTACCTTGGAGAAAACGAATTCCTTCCACAGGCTGCCCATGGTATACATGCCATGGTTTTTATCCATATACAGCTTATATACAGTGCAGTCCCAATCGATGGCATCCTCGCAGATCTTCCGGCTTTGGTAGATCTTGTTCCATTCCTCTTCGTTGCGGCCCCCGTCGGAGACCAGAAATACGATGCTGGGCCTGGCGATGGCGATGGGCGCGAAGGTCTGCCGCTGTAATTCCGGCCTGGTCCATATCATCATGCATACCGGCACATCTACCAGATAGGGCTTTTTCATTCCGCTTCTCCTTTTTTAAAGAGCGCCTGTACCTCAGCGCGGAAAAACTGTTTTTCTTCTGCCGTCAAAACAAACAACACAGAGGTCACCGCAAACGCCGCCACGATGCCCAGCGCTTTCACGGCGAGTCCCAGCCAGTTTTGTGCCGTATAGAAGGACATCATCCACATCAGCAGCATGGTCAGCAACACATACGGGATTGCCATACTGTACACACTGCGCACAAATGCAAGCACATCGACGCCCAAATATTTGCGGAACAACACCAGATTGACTACGCTGCGCAGCAAATAGCCCACACAGATGGCCCCCGCGGCGCCGACGGCGCCGAAACGGATCGTCAGCAGCCCGCCGCAGAGCAGGATCACAAGGGTCCCCCCCACCCGATTAAGAGCAATGGGCCGCAGATATCCCTGCGCCGTCATTGCGGTCAGGAATATGTGGAACGGATTGAAGGCCAGCTCCCCAACCAGCAAAAAGCAGGCGCAGGGATAGGCCCGGCGATAGGTTTCGCCCATCCAGACCGCGAAAAACTCCTCACCGATGCAGAAAAAGCCAATCAGGATCACAGCAGAAATGCCCAACAGGATACGCCCCACACGGATGCCCAGTTCCGTCAGCCGTTCCATTGCGTTCTCACCGTTGAGGATGCGGGTCACCTTTGGCAAAAAGAGCCCACTCACTGCATTGGTAAGCAAATACGCATATCCGTTCAGTGTGGTCGCCGCGCCGTAAATCGCCGTTTCGACAGCGCCTGCGACGGCCGCTACGATGGAGGGCATGAGCCCGGTGCTGAAGGTGGCTGCAATGCTGCTGACCGTAGCCCAAACAGAAAAGCTGAAGATCTCCAGCAGCAGCTTTTTGTCAAAGCCCTTCCAGACGATGTGCAGACGGATCTTCCTGTGTACGACCCACCATTTGAAGACAATGGCCGCCCCTCCGCTGACGATGTTCGCCAGCACGAGCGCATACAGCCCGCCCCCATGCGTAAGCGCTATGATCACCAGCAGGATGGTAAATATGCGCGTCAGCAGCTCGCTGGCTTTTAAGGCAACGAATTCCTCAAATGCATTGAGGATACCGTTGAGTGCGGTAAAGGGAAAGGCGAACAGGTTGTAACCGACCACCATCACATAAACGATGCGGAAGGAGGCAAACTCCTCCGCCGTGAGGCTGGCATAAATCGTTCTCAGAAAGATAAAAATGATCGCTGACGCACAAAGGGCAAGCAGGTCGATACCGATATACAGCTTATAGACCAACCCGACGAACCGGGACAGACCATTCTCATCCTGCTTGGCACGGTACTGCGCCGCGAAGCGCGAAAGCGCTTCGCCAATGCCAAAGTCCACCATCAGGATGCTGATCAGCGATACCGCCAGGGTATAAAGCCCGTAATTGCTGTCGCCGATCTGCCGGATCATCCACGGCGTATAGACGATGCCGGAGCCAATGTTGACAGCCAGCGCCAGATAGCTGACCATGCTGCCCTTGAGGATGCGGAGATTGCTTTTCTTTTCTGTTTCGTTGCTGCCCATTTACAAAGGTTCCCCTGTTTCTGCACCCGGCGGCCGGCACAGTCTTCGCGCACCGCTGGCAAAGCCCGGCCGCTGTTTTTAACAGCTTATTATACCACAAGGCTGCCTGATTTGCATCCCTGACCTCAGATCCCTGTCGCCGTTGTCGGTAAAAACGGCGCCGCCGTCGCAGCAGCAGCCCAGGGACTTTGCCGGGAAAAAGCCGGTGGCGGCGATATCGCCAAAGCTGCAGGCCTTTTTGCCGCGGATGCTGCCGCGTTGGCGGCGATGCGGCAGCGGCCGATGGGGGCCATCGCAAAGGCCATGAGCTTTCCTTCTCCGCTTACTGTAAAAATTCGTTGCCCCTTTTTACATTCTCCCAGAATACCGCTTTGGTCTGTTCGATACCGCAGTTGAAAAGCATATCCAGGCTGGACAGACCGGGCAGGAATTCAGTGGTGTTCCGCTGCGGATATACCGGGTGCACAAAATCCTGAAACACGATCTTTACACCATTTTCTGCAAATTTTTCCCGGTCCAGATACCGAACGGACCCGCCGCGCCCGGAAAGGTAGGTATCCGCTTGCATGGCCTGACAGATACTCAACACAAGATCTGACCGCTTTTGGGTGGTATCGTAGTCAAGGTCCTTTTGAAAATACAGCGGCGTATGTATCTCCAACAGGCCACGCAGCCACTTGATGCTGGCGACCGCCCATTCACATGCGGTGTGATATTCCTGGTCAAAAAACGGGGTCAGTTGTTCCATGACCTCCTGATAGCCGGGCGCCTTCCGGTAATATTCCCGCAGCTTATTGAGCCCGTTTTGTTTCCAGATATCATTGTTTTTTGTTTCGATCTCATTGTATTTGCGGTCCAGATACCCCTTGCGGTCTATGGTCATGGTCAGATAGCCGATCTGACCGTTGTTGGCCGCCAGTCGGTTGCGCACCATATACGATGATATTTCCAGCTGTACCTCGTCCAGCAGCACGAAGGCGTCCGCCTTTGCCATCTTGTCCAAATATCCCAGCCACGGAAAAAAATGCGGTTGGTGGATCGCGCACCTCATATTCTGCACCTCATCATTTTGATATTTGAAGGATCCGCTTATTGTAAGGATTCCCGCGGCAGCACGGAGGGGAGGTCAGTAAAATTTCGGTTCAGGATATCCCATCGGTCAACCTGTGCCGGTCCGATAAAGCCCCGAGCCCACTGTTCCAGATCCGTGTCCGTTGGCCCGTAGCCGATCGCATGGGTCAGGATGTGCAGGCGCGGATACTGTCGGCTTTTGATGATATCCAGCACCGGTTCGCGCCAGTGGTGGCGGGAGTCTGAAAGATACTTGAAATCATGGAAAAACAGCTTGCTGTAGCTGTTGACCATGCCCGGTATTTCGAGGTCAGCGGCCAGTATATCTTTGCTGGGCCGATGCATGGAGACCTTTGTGACCGGCTTGCCGGTCACAAACTGCAGAAGGTCCGCCTCCTGCAAAATTTTTTCGCGGATGGCGTCGACATTGCCCACGATGTCCGGGTAGTTCACCTCGTCAAAATGCAGGCCGATCTCGTGCCCGCAGGCCATGATATCGCGCAGCCCCCGTGTGGAAGCCGCAGAAAAGACGTTGTAAAAATCGCTGGTGAGCAGCACAAACCAGGTGCTCTGCACGCCGCATTCCTGCTCCATCCTTGCAAAGATGCGCGCCTTTTCGATGCTGTTGTCGATATCATGCCGCAGAATGACAGGGCGGGCTTTGCTTTGCCAGTCATCATAGCCGGCGGGCTCGTAGCCGTTCGCCCGCAAAAGAGCCAACAGATCCCGGTACGCCTGCCAGGTAAATCCCGGACGTCCTTCCATATCACAGCACCTCGATGTTATCACGCGGATGGATGTTTTTCATTACGTTTTTGGTATCGAAGATCGCCTTGGCATTGGCCTGCACCATCGCATAATCGACGTTGGTATGCGCGCAGGTCACCATGACCAGGTCGCTGGCGGCAACCGCCTCCGGCGTCAGGGCCGGGATGCTTTTGCCGGTCTCACCGTACATATTTTTGAATTCCGGCACCCACGGATCATAGTAGCTGACCTCGGCGCCGACCTTTTTGAGCTCCTTGATGACACGGATGGCCGGGCTCTCGCGGTAGTCGTCGATGTCCTGTTTGTAGGCCACGCCCAGCACCAGCACCTTCGCCCCGTTGATGGCCTTTTTGTGCCGGTTCAGGATGTGCATGGCACGCTCGACGCAGTATTCCGGCTGGCCGTCGTTGATGACCATGCTGTTCTCGATGAGGGTGGTGTGGAAGCCGTACTCGCGGGCCTTCCAAGTCAGGTAATAGGGGTCGAGCGGGATGCAGTGCCCGCCGAGACCCGGCCCGGGATAGAAGGGCTGGAAGCCGTAGGGCTTTGTCTTGGCGGCGTCGATGACCTCCCAGATCGAGATGCCCATCTCGTGGCACAGGCGGGCCAGCTCGTTGACGAGGCCGATGTTGATGTTGCGGTAGGTATTCTCCAGGATCTTTTCCATCTCGGCCACCGCCGGGCTGGAAACGGTGTGGATGTCGCCCTCCAGCACGGCGCGGTACATGGACGAGATGACCTCGGTCGCGTCGTCGCCGATGGCGCCGACCACCTTGGGCGTGTTCTTGGTCTTGTAGAACAGGTTGCCGGGGTCGACGCGCTCGGGGCTGAAGCCAAGGTAAAAATCCCTGCCGCAGACAAGGCCGCTGCCCTGCTCCAAAATGGGCTTGAGCAGCTCCTCGGTGGTGCCGGGGTAGGTGGTGGACTCCAGCACCACCATCGTGCCGGGCTTGAGATATTTGGCCACCTCGATGGCGGAATCCCGCACATAGCTGATGTCCGGCTCCTGGTGCTCGTCCAGCGGCGTGGGCACGCAGATGGCGATGAAGTCGGTGCTGGCCACCTCGCGAAAATCGGTGGTGGCGCGCAGCCTGCCGGCCTTGACCAGATCCGCCAGGTCGCTGTCGACCACGTCGCCGATGTAGTTGTGCCCGGCGTTGACCATCTCGACCTTGGCTGCCTGCACGTCAAAGCCGACGGTGGCAAAGCCGGCCTTGGCCTTCTCGACCGCCAGCGGCAGACCGACATAGCCGAGCCCCACCACGCCAGTCCGGAGCGTTTTGTTCTGTATCTTGGTCAAAAGTGCCTGTTTGATCTCCATCAATGTGCTCTCCTCTCCAAAGCTTGCCTGATAAACGCTAAAAATTGCTTTTTATACTCCTCTATCGTGCTGCGGTACACACGGTCGGCAAAGCGTATCGACTGTGTTTCTTCCAGCACGGCTGTCAGCGCCTTCTCGTCCCGCACGGGGTAAAAATAGACGTTCTTTTGGAGTTCCGGCGGCAGCTCCATCGACGGCAGATTTTCTTCCCGTGTTCCCATAAGGATAGCGCCGCCGCCGGAATAAAGGCTTTCAAAGACCGTCCGCCCCGCACCGGTCACATTGTCGCCCCGGATGACGAAATCCACCACGCGGTACAAAGCCTCGTTGTCCGGCACACCGCCCAGGAAGCGGATGCGCGGGTCATCCCCGGCTTTTTCCCGCGCGATCTGTTCATATCCGTTGTGGTTGGTGTCCTCGCCGGCCACAAGCAGGACAGCGTTCTCCAGCCGGGCCTTGCGGAAGGCCCCGATCACGAAATCCACGCCCTTTTCCGGGAAAATATTGCCGATGATGGCATACACCGTCTCCTGCCCGGTGAGCCCGAAGCGCTTGCGGGCGGCCGTGACGTCGACATCCCCGACCGGCGTCTGGTCATACGGGTTGATGAGCGTCAGGACCGGCACGTTGAGCGGCGGGCAGCGTTTGCGGTTTTCTTCACCAATTGCAATGACCCCGGCGGCCTTGTTGAGCTGCGCCTGCAGCCGGGCATCGCTCTTCTTCCAGTCGGCGCGTATCGGTTCGCGGATATGCAGGAACATCGGCCACTCTTTTTGCAGCATGGGGTACAGAGTGATGCTGTTCAGGTGGATAAAATCGTAGTTCCCGCTTTTGTAGAGGTGCCGATAGACCGGCTGCGCCAGAAAATACAGGACATCCTTTACCGCAGATTTCACGGCTTGCTGCAGCTGGAAGGATACATCCCCCTGAACAAACAGCTTGGCCGGCTGCGGCAGGTACCATATATGCCGCACGCGCGGCCCGTAAAACTGTTGGATCTGTTCCGGAGTGATGCGCCCCTCGTTTTTGATCTTGACCGGAAAGATGATGTCCACGTCCGCGTCAAGATTGCGGATGAGATTGCCCAAGCTGCGGCTGGCGCCGTAGATGGGGTCCTGACAGTGGATGATGAACAATGCTTTCATGCTTTGCTCCTTTTCGGGCATATCGTACGGTAAGATGCCTGCACGGTCATTTTGCCGTCAGCCGCATGATGTTTTCCTTGCCAAAAACGCGGATGATCCCCATTTTGGCATATTTCACCGCAAAAAAGCTCCAAACCTCAAAAGCATTGGCGCCGTTTTTCCGCAGCATATACCGGAACTCCTGCCGCTTGGCACGGTCAAATTCCGTGAAGGTCACCCCGCCAAGGGTAAAAAAGGCCAGCGCCTTGTCCACATACTTGATTTTCGCACCGGCCTGCTGGTACCGCAGCAATAAATCGAAGTCCATCACGAAGCGGCATTTTTCATCATACAGACCGTACTGCTCATACGCGCGCCGGGCAATAAAGGTGCTGGGATGATCAATGTGGTTCAGCCCGTTGTAGCGGATGTGCAGCGACGGTTTTTCGATCGTCATCGTATCCGTATCCTCTTTCCAGATCTGCAGATCTCCGCGGTACACGTCGACCTCCGGCTCATAGGCCGCCGCCAACGCCGCCAGCGCGCCGGGCACCAGACCGTCATCGGAGTTGATGATCCCGATCAGATCGCCGGTCGCCATACGGATCCCCTTGTTGAACGCACTGCTGATGCCGTCGTCCGGCTCCGATACCCATTTTGCCAGATAGGGCTCATAGCGGCGGATCACATCCAGCGTACCGTCTGTGGAGCCGCCGTCGACAATGATGTACTCCAGCTTGTCATATTTCTGCGCCAAAACGCTTTTGATGGTACGCTCCACCGTTTTCACGCTGTTCAGGGTGACGGTGATGATGGTGATTTCAGGCTGCATATCGTTTTTTCTCCCCTGCCTGTTCCGAGGCCATCTGCAAAAGATAGACCCCCAGCACAAAAATCATCAGCGCCTCGCCGCCGTGGAATTCCACCAAGCTGAGAACGAACCAAACGGCAAAGTACCCGTCAAACGGTGCGGCAAAAAAGCGCGGGCGCCGCTGCCACTGCCGGCGCAAAAAGGCAAGGCCAAGACCGATGTACCACGCCCCGCCGATGAAGCCCTCATCCAACAGCCATTGCAGGAACACATTGTGGACGACATCCTCGTAGCCGGTAAAGCCGTAGCTCTGACGCATCACGCGCATGGCGTTGCCGACACCATAGCCCCCGGGGTTATCCGCAAAGACCTGCGGCACCATTTTCCAGATCGCCGCCCGGCCGCTGAGCAGCGCAGCGCCCGCGCTGCCGTATGTGTCGGCCAGATACTGCACGGATGAGGACGTGCCGGTCTGCCGGATGCCCAAGACCTGCGCCGGAGCCGGGAGCCAAAACAGATTGCGGCCCAAAAACGCCTGCGCGCCGCCGCTGCCGAACAGGACCGCCAGCATACACACCGCATACAGGGCATACCATTTTGCGTTGTGTTTGGTAAGACGGTACAGCGGGTCATAGATGAGGGTCCACAGAATCAGCAGGGCCGCCCCGATCACTCCGACGCGGCTGCTGCCCAAAAAGCTGAACAGCAGCACATAGGTGACATAGACCGCCTTTTTGCGGCCGGTCACAAAAAAGCCGCCCAAAACCAGCCATGTACAGTCCAGATTGCGCCCGCCGCGCGTCAGCGACGGCAGGATCGCGCCCATATAGCCGCCCATGGTCCCCATGAAGTACCCGGAAAGCAGCCGCCAGACCGTCCGCCAATTCCACAGCAGAAACACAAAATGCAGCACGGCGAAGCAAATCGTACCCGCCTCCAGCAGGCGGCGCCACTGCTCCCTGGTCAGCGCCTGCCCGACGTTGAGGATCACCAGCAGCAGATACGCACCAAACAGCCAGTGCAGGATGCTGTTGGAGAGCCCGTACCGGGGCAGGCGCACAAACGCGTACAAAATCACATAGGCCGCCAGCCCCGTGATCCACCACGGCGGCAGCACCAACCGGCGGCGCTGCCGAATGTTGATCGCCAGCAGCGGCACGAACACCAGCGAGAAAAAATAGCACAGACTGGCCGGTATCTCGCCGTTGTCCGTCTGGATCGAAAAGAACTGCAGGTCCGGCAGATAGAGCAGCATCCACTGCAGGAACAGCAGCCCCGCCGTCAGTTCGGTTCGCTTGTCAGGCCCTTCCGTTGTCATTCGCGGTCTCCCGTTCCCAATAAAATTCTTCCAGGCGGCGTGCGCACTGGGCGATGTCCGGCACCGCCGCGGCCGGCCCGCGCTCCGCCGCGCATACCGCATCGGCCCAGGCGGCCGCGCCGCGTTCCAGCGCGCAGAACACACTGTTCGCGCTGCAGCCCGCCTCGCGCGTGATGTGGTCGGACAGGATGCAGGGCAGGCCGTTGGCCTGGGCTTCCCACGCGGCGAGGGGCATCCCCTCAAAATTGCTGGGCATACAGAAAACGTCCATGGCCGAATACAGCTTGTTCACATCGGCACGCGCGCCGGTAAAAACAACGGCCTTTTCCAGCCCCAATTTCCGCACCTGCTGCCGTATCCTTTGCTCCAGCTCTCCCTCGCCCACCAACAGCAGCCGCGCATCCGGGCGCTGCTTTTGCAGCTCGGCAAACATCTCAAGCAAAAACCGGTGATTTTTGGCGTAGGTGAGCCGCCCCACATGGCCGACCACAAAGGCGTCCGGCGCGATGCCCAGCTCGGCGCGCAGGCACTGCCGCGCCGCCGGGTCAAAGGCAAATTTGGCGGGCTCGATGGCGTTGGGCAGCACCGTCACCCTGCCGGCGTCGAAGGCCTTGTCGCCGTACATCCAGCGCCCGGCCCGCTCGCCGCAGGCGAACCAATCGGTGGCGAACCACTTGTTGATCGGGCGCAGCAGATACTTGAGCAGCGCCTTGACGCCCTCGCCCCAGTGGGCGGTGGAGTGGTCATGGCAGATGCGCACCGGTACGCCGGCACGCCAGGCCGCGAACAGCACAAACACCGATATCGTGTTCATCTGCGCGTGCACGATGCGGTAACCGCGCGCCTTAAAGGCGCGGTACAGCGCCCGGTGGTAGCTGAACATATGGCTGCATGGCGGCAGGGGATAGAGCCCGGCGCCCATGCGTTCCATCTCGGCGCGCTGGGGCAGGGTGCTGTCGGCGACAAAATAGAAGTCGAACTGGACGCGGCTGCGGTCGATGTGGCGGTAGTAGTCCAGGATCACAGCCTCAACGCCGCCGCTGTCCATACGGTTGATCACCTGTGCGATGCGGATCGGTTTATCCATCTCCATGCTCCTTTTGTGCACTGCCGCCGACCTGCTCGCTGTTCATCCAGCCGCCGAGCGCAGTTTTGAACAGGATGTACAGGTCAAGTCCCAAGGTCCAGTTCTCGATATACCAGATGTCATATTTGACGCGGGCCTCGATGCTGGTGTTGCCGCGCAGGCCATGGACCTGCGCCCAGCCGGTGATGCCGGGGCGCACCTGCTGACGGACCAGATAGAGGGGGATCTCCTCCTTGAAATGGTCGACGTGGTAGGGGACCTCCGGGCGCGGGCCGACCAGGCTCATATCGCCTTTCAAAACATTAAAGAACTGCGGCAGCTCGTCGATGCTGACCTTGCGGATAAAGCTGCCGAAGCGCGTTTTGCGGGGGTCGGTGTCGGTGGTCCAGCCCGTCGTCTCGGTAGCGGTGACGCGCATACTGCGGAACTTGAGCATCATGAACGGCTTTTTGTCCTTGCCCACGCGCTCCTGCCGGAACAGGATGGGCCCCGGGCTGCTGAGCTTGACGCCGACGGCGGCGATGAGCATGAGCGGGCTGCTCAGCACGATGAGCAGCAGCGAGCCCACGATATCCATACCGCGCTTGACGGCCGCCCAGCCGAGGTTGTCCAGCGGGGTGGCGCGCAGGTTGATGAGCTTGCTCTGCCCGATGACGTCGATGCTGGGGTGGGCCGGGATGTATTCGCTGTAAAACGGGATGATGCTGATGCGCACGCCCTCTTTATCGGCGGCGGCCAGGATGGGGCCCATGCGGTCGGTCTCGGCCGGCTCCAGCGCCACCACCAGCTCGTCCAGCTCGCGCTGCTGCAGCACCTGCGCCAGGTCCGGGTAGCCGCCCAGGCAGGGACCGAGACCGGCGGCATCGGCGGCACCCAGATACCCGTCCAGGCAAAAGCCCAGCTGCGGGTCGTCGGCAAGGCTTTTGGCGTACTGCTGCGCCAGCGGACCGCTGCCGACCAAAATCACATGCTTTTGGTTGTAGCCGCGGCGGCGGCAGTAGCGGGCAACGGCAAACAGGGCGATGCGCTTGCCCACCACCAGCGCGCTGGAGATGAGCCAGAACAAAAGCACTGCCAACCGCGGGAATTCCATCAGGTGGGTGACGTACAAAAGCGCCATCATGCCCAATGCGCCGACCGCGTTCAGCGCCAGGATCAGGACCGTGCCGCTGCCAAGGCTGCGGGCCCGGTGCGTGCTGTACAGCCCCGTGCAGCCGAGCGCGAACACGAACACCGCCGCGTACAGCCCTATCAGCGTAAGGTAGGGCGCGCCCAACATATCCAGACCGAGCAGACCGTTGAGCACCTCAAAGCGCACATAGACCGCCGCCGGATAGGCGATAAAAACCAGAAAGGCGTCGGTCAGCATGCTGAGCAGGCTGAGAAATCGCTGGTTCTGCCGGATCATAAGGTCGCACATCCTTTTTCTATTTTTTGTATGTATGTTGCTTTTTTGCCTTCTGTGGGTGGCCGGGGCCGGGCTCGGCCGCGGGTGGACATTCTTCCACTAATATCTTGTTCATTGTAGCAGAAAACGGCCAAAAATACAACGGGTATTTCTGCCCGGCGCCGCGCAGCCCCTTGGAAAATCCTGCCCGCCGTGCTATACTGGTTTACGGGCACAGGGCCTAAAAATGCACAGAGAAGCAAAAACAAGGGAGGACATCGGTATGGAAATCAAAAAGTACATTGCGGAATGCATCGGCACGGCCGTGCTGGTCATTCTGGGCTGCGGCACGGCGATGCTGGTCGGCTGCGACGCGGCCGCCGGCGGCGGCTATGTGCTGACCGCCTTCGCCTTCGGCCTTGTCATCGTCGGCATGGCCTACTGCATCGGCAACGTCTCGGGCTGCCACATCAACCCGGCCGTGTCGCTGGGGGTGCTGCTCTCCGGCGGCATGAGCGTGCGGGACTTCGTCGGCTACGTTATCGCCCAGTGCGTGGGCGCCTGCGCCGGCGCCGGCGTGCTGGCGGCCATCTTCGGCCTCGGTCATGTGACCGATATGACCGGCGGCTTCGGCTCCAACGGGCTCGGCGGTGTGGGCGGCAGCGCCGTGGCCGGCCTGCTGGTCGAGGTCGTGCTGACCTTCGTCTTCGTGCTGACCATCCTGGGCGTGACCGACGCCAAGGCCGGGCACGGCTCCTTTGCCGGCGTCGTCATCGGCTTCACGCTGACGCTGGTGCACATTTTGGGCATCGGTTTGACCGGCACCAGCGTCAACCCCGCCCGCAGCTTCGGGCCGGCGCTCGTCGCCGCCCTCACCGGCAACACCGCGCCCATCGCCTGCCTGTGGGTGTTCATCGTCGGCCCGCTGGCCGGCGCCGCGCTGGCCGCCGTCGTGTACAAGTACCTGCGCAGCGAGGGCTGAGGCCTGGCTGCCTTTCTCACAGCAAAACGCGCGCCCCGTGCGGGGCGCGCGTTGCTCTTTATTATTACGGTGTGTCACGGTACGTCGGCGGGCAGCTCGAACGTTTCGGTCGCCGGGTTCCGGCTCAGGGTGCGCAGCGTGCCGCAGAAGCGGTCGAGCTCGGCCCAAAACCGGCCGCCGTCGGACGCGTCGGCCTGCAGGCCGATGACGGTCAGCCAATAGGCGCAGTCGTCCGGCGAACAGTTTTCCTGCGCCATCGGCAGCGGATGCACGCTGTCCGCACCGTCCACGACCGGGATGGGCTGCCAGGTCAGCTCCGGCAGGCCGAGCACGGCGCCCAGCTCGGCCATTTGCTGCTGCAATTCGTCCAGCGCCGGGGCACAGCCGTTGAGGACGTCCCGCGCCAGCGCGTAATCCTCCGCGCTGGCGGGGCTTTGCCACAAAAGCTCGCAATAGGGCCGCATGGCATCGGTGCTGCCGGAGGTATCCGGCGACGTATCGCTCAGGTAGACAAGACTGCCGGTCACGCTGTCCAGCCGCAGCTCCAGCGCGCCGCCCTCGGCGCCCAGGCAATAACACCGGAACAGCGGGCGGCCCCATTGCGGGTCCAGGCCGCGCGGCTCGTACAGGGCCAGCTCCCAGTCCCGGTCCTCCCGCTTGTTGAAGCCGACGGCACGGCGCACGGCGTCGGCGCGGTTGGCGGCCTCCTGCCAGGTCATGTCGCTGGCGCCCGGCTGCGGGAGTTGGGTCTCGTAGCCCTCGGGCAGGCGGCCTTCCGTCTCCCACCGACGCAGGACATCCTCCATGTCCAGACCCTGCCCGTCCGCATAGGTCAGCAGGTCGTCATAGTCCACCTGGCCGAGGTTGGCGATCGTGTAGGGCACATGGCTCTCGTCCCAGGTGCGGATGGCCTTCTCGACCGGGTCCACGCCGCTGACCGTGATGGGGTCGTCCTCGATGACGGGGCCGGTGTCGAGCAGGGCCGTGCAGCCGTTCAGGCTCAACAACAGCAGCAGCGCCAGCGCCGCCGCGCCCTTTTTGCATATCTGCATCCCGGTCACCTCGCTTTGGCCCAGTATACGGCGCAGATGTTTCAGACCTGTAAACAAATTTGAAGGTTTTTGCCCTTTGTGGTATACTAATTGCAAAATCACAAAGGAGGCAGGGCCATGCGGCAGGAGATCTGGCTGGCCGGGGGCTGCTTTTGGGGCGCCCAGCATTATTTTGACTGCCTGGACGGCGTGCTGGAAACGCAGGTCGGCTACGCCAACGGGCGCACCGCAAACCCCAGCTACGAGCAGGTCAAGCACGAGAACACCGGCCACGCCGAGACGGTGCACGTCGTGTTTGACGACGCCCGCCTGCCGCTGCCGGTGCTGCTCGAGCAGTATTATAAGATCATCGACCCGACCGCGGTGGACCGCCAGGGCGGGGACGTCGGTCACCAGTACCGCACCGGCATCTACTATCTGGACCCGGTGCAGAAGCCGGTCATCAAGGCCTCGCTGGCCGCCTTACAGGCGCAGTATGACCGCCCGCTGGCCGTCGAGGTACGCCCTCTCGAAAACTTCTACACCGCCGAGGAATACCACCAGAAATACCTCGACAAAAACCCCGGCGGCTACTGCCATGTGCCCAAGGCTTTGTTCGAGGCCGCGCGGCGCTTCAAAGCCGGCGGGCAGTAGTCGCTTTTATTCCCCGGCCAAAAACGCCTGCAGGGCGGGCAGGGCCTGCTCGGCCACGGCGCGGCCGTGGTCATAGACGCGGCGCAGCTGGCGCGGGTCGCGCTCGACGGCGCCGATCTCCAGCGCCGCCGCCGGCTGCAGCACGAACGCCGCCCCGGCCGCCGCGCGCCCGTCGATGTAGCGCAGGGTCGCGTTGTAGCGCTCATGCCGGTCGGCCACGGCGGCCAAAAAGGCCGGGTATTGGCGCATCGTCGCCCGCATGACGGGCAGCAGCCTGTTGGGCTGCTTGACAAAGCCCTTTGGCTGGGTGAGGACAACGACATTTTTGGTATAGCCGATGCTCTCAAACCAGGCAAGCGGGATGGAATCGGCCACGCCGCCGTCCAGCAGCTTGTAGCCGCCCACCTCGACGATACGGCTGGCCAGCGGCATACTGGCCGAGGCGCGTATCCAGGTAAAGCCGTCGTCGCCCATGGTGTCGAGCTTTTTGTAGACCGGCTTACCGGTCAAAACATCGGTGCAGACGACGTAGAACTCCATCGGGTTTGCGTCATAGGCGGCGCCGTCAAAGGGGTCATAGCGCAGCGGCACGGCGCCGTAGCAGAAGGGCACACTGTACAAGTCGCCCGTGGTCAGCAGGTTGCGGACACTGGCATAGCGTTTGTCCCGGCAAAAGCGCAGGTTGTAGCGCAAAGCGCGCCCCGGCTGGCGGCTTTTGTAGTTGCAGCCGAAGCACGCCCCCGCCGACACGCCGATGCCGCCGTCAAAGCGGATGTCGTGCTCCATCAGCACGTCGATGACGCCCATGCTGAACATACCGCGCATGGCGCCGCCCTCCAGCACAAGGCCGGTCCTTTGTGTGTTGTCCATCGTTCACTTCTCCTCCCGTTTTGGGTTTTTGCGTTTGTCCCTCTCCTTGGCGGCGCCCAGCGCGCCGGGTCCGCGGGTCTCGGGTTCCAATAGTTTTGCGCGCAGCACCGCCGTATCGCCGAAGCGGCGGCGCAGCTCATCGGCCGCGCGGTCTAAGGCCTCCTGCTTCTCGGAGCGGCGGGCGTCGGTGAAGAGGTCCAGCTGCTCAAAGCGCTCGGTGCCGGTCTTCTCGGCCGTGACGCCGACCAGCCGCACCCCCAGCCGCGGCCAGATGGCCCGCATCAGCTCCCGCGCCGTGCGGTAGAGCGTTTCAGTGGCGTTGGTGGGGCTGGGCAGCGTGGTCTGGTGGCTTTGGCGGCGGAAGGCCGCGTCCACCAGCTGCACCGTGACGACGCGCGCCGCCTTGCCGTCCGCCCGCAGGCGGGCGCCCACGCTCTCGCACAGGGCCAGCAGCGTGGCGTCGGCCTGCTCGGGGCGGTGCAGGTCCTGCGCCGTCGTCACGCTGTTGCCGTAGCTCGAATCCTTGACCGTATCGCGCACCATGGGCGCCGTCTCGCGGCCGTTGGCGTAGTCCCAATAGACGTCGCCGCGGGCGCCGAAGACCCGCAGCAGCAGGTCGGGGTCGGCGGCGGCCAGGTCGCCGATGGTAAAGATGCGCAGCTCGTTCATCCTTTTGGCCGCCGACGGCCCCACCCCGAACAGGTCCCGCACCGGCAGCGGCCACAGCTTGGCCGGTATCTCGGGCGGGTAGAGGGTGTGGGTCCTGTCCGGCTTTTCAAAGTCCGACGCCATCTTGGCCAGCAGCCGGTTGGGCGCGATGCCGACGTTGACGGTAAAGCCCAATTCCTCGCGCACGCGGCGGCGCAGCGCGGCCGCGGCCGCCTCCGGCGGGCCGAACAGCTCCTCGGTGCCGGTCATGTCCAAAAAGGCCTCGTCGATGGAGTACTGCTCGATATCCGGCGTGAAATCGCTGAAGATGTTGAACATCGCCTTGCTGCACTGCACATACCAGTCAAAGTTGGGCGGGATGACGATGAGGCCCGGGCACTTCTGCCGCGCCGCGAACAGGCTTTCGCCGGTGCGCACGCCATGCTGTTTGGCCGGCAGGCTCTTGGCCAGCACCACGCCGTGGCGCTTTTCCTCGTCGCCGCCGACCGCCGCCGGCACGGTGCGCAGGTCCTGTGTATCGGGCCCGCCCTCGCGCAGGCGCAGCACCGCCGACCAGGACAAAAAGGCGGAGTTGACGTCGACGTGGAACCACACGCGGGGCCGGGACGGGCCTTTGGCCAGTGTATCGGACAACGTACCCGCCCCCTTCCCTGCGTTTTTCTTGATTTTACCGCGCTTTGCCCAAAAAGGCAAGGGCGCCCCGCTGCCGAGGTGAAGCCATGAACGACGAAAGCTGGCGCATCGTCCCCGTCGCCCACATCGAGACGGATTTTGCCGAGAAGTTCGGCATCCCGCGGCAGAGCGGGCTGGCCGCGGCGGCGCGCGGGCGGGTGGTGTTCTGCCCGCCCTACCGGGACCCCAACGCCGTGCGCGGGCTGGAGGGCTACAGCCACATCTGGCTGGTCTGGCAGTTCTCCGAGGTGGCCAAAAAGCAGGCGGCGGGCGCGGCGCCGTTCTCGCCCACCGTGCGCCCGCCGCGCCTGGGCGGCAACGCCCGCGTGGGGGTGTTCGCCAGCCGCAGCCCCAACCGCCCCAACGCCCTGGGCCTTTCCTGCGTGGCGCTCGAGCGCGTGGAGCTGACCGCGCGCGAGGGCCCCGTGCTGTGGGTGCGGGGGGCCGACCTTTTGAACGGCACGCCCGTCTATGACATCAAGCCCTACCTGCCCTATGCCGACAGCGTGCCCGGCGCCCGCGGCGGCTTTGCGGCGGCGCCGCCGCAGCGCCTGACCGTGGTCTGCCCGCCGGCCCTGCTCGATCGCCTGCCGGCCGATGCCCGCGCCGCCCTGCCCGAGGTGCTGGCCTGCGACCCGCGCCCCGCCTACCAGGCCGACCCCGCGCGGATCTACCGCATGGCTTTTGCCGGCGCGACCGTGTGCTTTACGGTGCAGGGAGATACCCTGACCGTTTGCGATATCCTGACCGTGAAATGAGGTACCCTGATGAAATTTTCCGAAATGCCGTATGAGCGCGTCGACCGCGCATGGGCCGAGGACGCCTACCGCGACCTGATCGCCCGCAGCGCGGCGGCCAAGAGCGCCGCCGAACAGCTGGCCGTCCATAAGGACTACTATGACCTGAGCGCGACCATCGAGACCAGCCTGACGCTGGCCACGATCCGCCACGACATCGACACCGCCGACCCTTTCTATGCCGCCGAGCAGGAATATTGGGACGAGACCGGCCCCGTGCTGCAAAACCTTGACCTGGCCTACACGCGCGGGCTGTATAACAGCCCTTTCCGTGCCGAGCTGGAGGCCGAGCTGGGCGCGCCCTTCTTTAAAAACATCGAGCTGGCGATGAAAGCCTACGACGAGAAGATCATCCCGCTGGTGCAGGCCGAGAACGCGCTGGCCACGCGCTACAACGTGCTCATCGCCGGGCTGCGCATCGAGTTCGACGGCAAGGTCTACAACCTTTCGCAGATCCGCCCGCACCTCATCGACCCCGACCGCAGTGTGCGCCGGCGCGCCCTGGCGGCGGTGGTGGAGCAGCTGCAGAGGGCCAGCGCCGAGATCGACGACATCTACGACCAGATGGTCAGGAACCGCACCGAGCAGGCGCGGCAGTTGGGCTTTGACAACTATGTGCCGCTGGGCTACCTGCGTATGCAGCGCAACAGCTACGGCCAGAAGGAGGTCGAGGCCTTCCGCAAACAGGTCAAGGAGGTGTGGGTGCCGCTGACCGCGCGCCTGAATGAGGAACGGCGCAGGCGCCTGGGCGTGGACCGACTTGGCTACTGCGACAACGGCGTCTATTTTGCCGACGGCAACCCCGCCCCCACCGGCACGCCGGAACAGATTTTGGCCGCCGGGCAGCAGATGTACAGCGAGCTGGGCCCCGAGACGAAGGAGTTTTTCGCCTTCATGCGCGACAACGAGCTGTTCGACGTGCTGGGGCGCAGCAGCAAGGCGCAGGGCGGGTACCAGGCGTACCTGCCCAAATACCGCGCGCCGTTCATCTTTGCCAACTTCAACGGCACCGACGGCGACGTCAACGTCATCACACACGAGTGCGGACACGCCTTCCAGTGCTATCTGCAGCGCAATGAGCCGGTGCGCGAG
This sequence comes from uncultured Gemmiger sp., assembly GCA_947631565.1. GTDB lineage: Bacteria > Bacillota > Clostridia > Oscillospirales > Ruminococcaceae > Gemmiger. Next base: position 44,160 of record CANRLV010000012.1, read on the forward strand.
CGCACGGTGCTGGGCATGGAGACGGCCGAGATCCACTCGATGAGCATGGAGTACTTCACCTACCGCTGGATGGAGCTGTTCTTCGGCGACAAGGCGGACAAATACCGCGCCATGCACAGCGAGGACAGCATCGACTTTCTGCCCTACGGCTGCATGGTGGACGAGTTCCAGCACATCGTCTACAGCAGGCCGGAGCTGACCCCGGCCGAGCGCCGCGAGGTCTGGCGCGGCCTTGAAAAACAGTACCGCCCCCACCTTGACCTGGACGCCGAGCCGTTTTTGGCCGGGGCGTTCTGGCAAAAGCAGGGGCATATCTTCCAGATGCCGTTCTACTATATCGACTACTGCCTGGCCACCGCCTGCGCCATGCAGTTCAAGGTCCGGATGGACGCGGACTACCCCGCCGCCTGGGCCGACTACCTCAAGCTGTGCAAGCTGGGCGGGCGCGATTTCTACACCGATCTGCTGCCCCAGGCCGGGCTCCGGGTCCCGTTCGAGGACGGCTTTTTGGCCGATTTGGCGAAAAAATTGTGCCCGTGATTTTGCGGAAAACGCAGTGCCGGGGGCGGCTCCCAAAGGAGCCGCCCCCGGCTGTTTTAGCTGCAAAAATCAGAACAGATTGCCCAGCAGGTCGCTGACGATGTTGCCGGCAAAGGTGCCGGCGGCGTTGCGCACGGTCTTGTTGGTGTTGCCCAGCAGCCCGCGGGTGATGCTGCGGCCCAGGTTGCGGCCGACGCTGCGCACCGTGCTCTTGGTGGCCTTCTGCAGGCTGCGCTCCAGTGGGCTGCGGCCCTGGCTGTCCAGCCCCATCGCCTTGTACTGGGCCTTGCGCTCGCGCTCGGCCTCGCGCTCGGCCTTGGCCTGCGCCTTGGCCTCGGCCTCGGCGGCTTTCTCGGCTTCTTCCTCGGCTTTCTCCGCGGCCTCGGCCTGGTTCTGCTCGTCCAGGATCTCGTAGGCCGATCGGTCGTCGACGGCGTCCTTATATTTGGCGTAGAGGGCGTCGTTGGCGGTGAGCAGGGCGCGGGTGGCCGCGTCCAGCGCGTTCAGGCTGCTGCGCGGCGGGCAGATGGTCGCCTGCTCGACGACGGTCGGCACGCCCTCCTCGTCCAGCATGCTGACCAGCGCCACGCCGGTGCCCATGCTGCCGATGGCGTCCTCGGTCTTGAAGTTCGGGTTGGCCCGGAAGCTCTGCGCCGCCGTGCGCACGGCCTTCTGCTCGGCCGGGGTGTAGGCGCGCAGCGCGTGCTGCACGCGGTTGTTGAGCTGGGCCAGCACCTCGTCCGGGATGTCGGACGGGGTCTGGGTGATGAAGAAGATGCCCACGCCCTTGCTGCGGATGAGCTTGACCACCTGCACGACCTTGTCCACCAGCGCCTTGGGCGCGTCGGCGAAGAGCATATGCGCCTCGTCAAAGAAGAAGACCAGCTTGGGTTTGGCGGCGTCGCCGACCTCGGGCAGCGTCTCGTACAGCTCGCTGAGCATCCACAGCATGAAAGTGGCGTAGAGCAGCGGCTTTTGTGCCAGCTCGACACAGTGCAGGATGTTGATGGTGCCGCGCCCGTCGGGGCCGGGCTGCATCCAGTCCTGGATATCGAGCTGCGGCTCGCCGAAGAAGGTCTCGGCGCCGTCCTCCTCAAGCGCCAGCAGCGCGCGCTGGATGGCGCCCACCGACTGGGTGGTGACGTTGCCGTAGGTGGTGACGTAGTCCTTGCGGTGCTCGCCGACGTAGGCGAGCATGGCGCGCAGGTCCTTGAAATCGATGAGCTCCCAGCCGTTGTCGTCCGCCACGCGGAACACGATGTTGAGCACGCCGTACTGCGCCTCGGTCAGGCCGAGCAGGCGCGAGAGCAGCAGCGGGCCGACGTCGGTGACGGTGGCGCGCACCGGGATGCCGCCCTTGCCGAACACGTCCCAGAAGCGGCAGGGGTAGCCGGTGGGGGTGTAGGCGGCGGGGTCGACGCCAACGGTGTTCAGGCGCTCGGTGATCTTATCGTTGAGGGCGCCGGGCAGGGCGGTGCCGCCGACGTCGCCCTTGATGTCGGCCAAAAACACCGGCACGCCCAGGTCGGACAGGCCCTCGGCCAGCACCTTGAGGGTGACGGTCTTGCCGGTGCCGGTGGCGCCGGCGATGAGTCCGTGGCGGTTGGCCATTTGCGGCAGCAGGTATACGGGGTTCTCGCCCTTGCCGACGAGGATCTTATCGTCTTGCAGCATCGTATTCGCTCCTTTGTGCATAAATTATCCGCTTGGTATCAGAGTACCACATTTTTTTGCAAATGAAAAGCCCCCGGCTCCGCGTGTCGAAAAAGAGGTATCGGCCCTGCCGGCGCATGCGGATAGTTTTTCGCGCACATATGGGCCGACACTATGAATAGCATCAAGCACAGCTCGGAAAAATCATGCAGTACAATTTCTTGTACGCCTAAATGGTACTTTGGAGGGGTATAGGCGGCATAAGCTGTCTATACCTCTCTTGTTTCATGCTTTTTTGGCCGTATTGCTTTTCATTTAGGAGCGTTGTATAATGTTTCCGGCAGAGAAAACTATATGCCCGTCAAACCGGGATTTTTATCCAAAGATTTCACAAGCCTTCGTGCGGTGTCATAAATCACCGTGAGAAGCAAAGAAAAGGACGATAAT
>CANRLV010000013.1 GCA_947631565.1 uncultured Gemmiger sp.
CTTCCGCTTCCTTTAATAATCTTAACGCTTCCTGTTTACTAGGATACATCGGTTTTCTCTCCTATAAATCCCGGTTTGACGGGCATATAGTTTTCTCTGCCGGAAACATTATACAACGCTCCTAAATGAAAAGCAATACGGCCAAAAAAGCATGAAACAAGAGAGGTATAGACAGCTTATGCCGCCTATACCCCTCCAAAGTACCATTTAGGCGTACAAGAAATTGTACTGCATGATTTTTCCGAGCTGTGCTTGATGCTATTCATAGTGTCGGCCCATATGTGCGCGAAAAACTATCCGCATGTGCAGACGGGGGCGATACCTCTAGAGCAAAAAATATCGTTCGAGTCGCCGTCAGGCATGAGAACGATATTTTTTGCGATTGGGTGTGTCCAAGAGAGGGGTGCAGGCGGACTGGCGCAGCCAGCCAGGCCGAACCCCTCTTTTGCAGCGTGTCGAGTTCCTCGACACGCTGCATCCGCCGCCGGAAGTCCGGCGGCGGCTTTTGTGACGGTCTGCTTAGCAGATTTTACAACTTTGTCACCAATTCTTTATTGATTTTGCCGGCAGAACGGCGTATAATGTGCTTCGGTCACACAAAGTATCGTGTAACAGGAGCGTTTTTGCCATGTATCGTTGGTGTTCCCGCCATCCTGTACGGTTCATGTTGTGCTATGGGTGGTTCTATCTCTGCTTCTTCTTTCTGCTGGAAAACGGCGTGACGGTGCCGGACCTTGTGCTGCACTGCCGGCTGGACGACAGGATCCCTTTCTGCAAATATGCCATCGTGCCGTATTACCTGTGGTTCGCGTGGATCCTCTTTACCCTTGTCTACTTTCTGCTGCGCGCGCCCAGGGCGGAGTTCTGGCGCCTGTGCCTGCCGCTGTTCGCCGGCATGACCATCTCGCTGCTGTTCTGCGCCGTGGTGCCCAACGGCATCTACCTGCGCCCGCGCTATGTGCCCGGCAATGACATCTTCGCCGTGCTGGTGCGCGGCCTCTACCGCACCGACACCGCGACCAACGTCTTCCCCAGCATCCATGTGTTCAACTCGGTCACGCTGGACATGGCCTATCAGCGGAGCAGCTGCTTTGCCGGCCGGCGCCGGCGCCTGGTACGGTGGGGCGCGCATATCCTGGACGTGTCCATCATCCTGTCGACGCTGCTGCTCAAGCAGCACAGCGTGCTGGACGCCACCGCCGGGCTGATCCTGGCCGTGGCGCTGGAGGTCATCGCGGTCCATCTGGACCGCGAGCGCGCGCCCGAGCGCGAACGTGTGCCGCGGCTTTTGTAAGCGACAAAAAACCTCCGGCCGGTCCTGTGGGACCGGCCGGAGGTTTTGTTTGCCCTTATTTCTTTTTGCCGATATAGCGCAGAAACTCGTCATAATCCCGGATATAGTCCTCCTCGCTGTACCAGGCGTCGGCGGCGACGCAGAGCACCGAATCGGCCTCGCGCCAAAGCATCTCGCGCCATATGTCGGAGCCGAGCACCAGCCCCTTCGTCGGGTCGTTGAGTGGCACCTCCCGCTTCTCGGTGCCGTCGTCCAGCCGCATCAGGATATCGCCGCGGGGGCACCACAGCATCTGGCGCAGGTTTTTGTGCGCGTGCCCGCCGCGCAGTATGCCCTTGGGCACGCCGTGGATGTAGTAGATGCGCTTGATGGCAAAGGGCAGGTCCCGCTCCGCTTCAAAAAAGGAGAGCGTGCCCTCGCCGGGGTCGGTGATGCTGCGGATGTCGATGGTCTGGATCTGCAAAGCGTGACTTCCTTTCATTTACGGGGCAAATGCGTTGACGGCATCGATGACCGCCTGCACCTGCGCCCCGGTCATGCCGTAGTACATGGGCAGGCTGAGCTCGGTGGCGCTGATCTGTTCGGCCAGCGGGTAGCTGCCGGGGCCAAGCCCCCACTCGGCGTAGGCGCCCTGCAGGTGGATGGGCGTGGGATAGTGCTTGTTGGTGCCGATGCCGGCGGCGGCCAGGTGGGCCTCCAGCGCGTCGCGCTGCTCGCAGCGCACGGCAAAGACGTGCCACACCGGCTCACAGTCGGAGGCGACGGCGGGCAGTTTGACGGCCGGGTTGGTGATGCCGGCCAGATAGCGGGCGGCGATGTCCCGCCGGGCAGCGTTCATGCGGTCCAGGTGGGGCAGCTTGGCGGCCAGAAAGGCGGCCTGCAGCTCGTCCAGGCGGCTGTTCTGGCCCTTATAGATGTGGTGGTACTTGGCGTCGGAGCCATAGTCGCCCAGCGCCCGCACCCGCGCGGCCAGCGCGGGGTCGTTGGTGGTCACGCAGCCGGCGTCGCCCAATGCGCCGAGGTTTTTGCCGGGGTAAAAGCTGAAGCCGGCCGCATCGCCAAGGCTCCCGGCGCGGCGGCCCCTGTAGCGGGCGCCGTGGGCCTGGGCCGCATCCTCGATGACCTTGAGGCCATGGCGGCGGGCGACGGCCAGGATGGGGTCCATGTCGGCGCACTGGCCGTAGAGGTGCACGGCAATGACGGCCTTGGTGCGCGGCGTGACGGCGGCCTCGATGCGGGCGGGGTCGATGTTGAAGGTGTCGGGCTGCGGCTCCACCAGCACCGGCGCGGCCCCCGCGTACGAGACGGCCAGCACGGTGGCGATGAAGGTGTTGGAGGGCACGAGCACCTCGTCGCCGGGGCCGATGCCCATCGCCTTGAGGATGAGCACGAGCGCGTCCAGCCCGTTGCCGCAGCCGACGCAGTGCCGCACGCCGCAGAAGGCGGCAAAGGCGGCCTCAAAGGCGGCGTCCTCCTGCCCGGAGATGTACCAGCTGTTCGCGTACACGCGCGCGAAGGCGGCGCGCAGGTCGGCGTCCAGCTCCTGCTCCAGCGGCCGGAAGCTGGCGAAGGGTATCGGCTGTTTGTCTGCCTGGGGCATAGCTTTGTCCTTTCCGCTGCTCACAGCTCCAGCCGGGGGGCGGGCGGGGCGGCGGGCGGCGCCGGGGCGTTCAGCGGGCCGCTGCCGGCCAGGCCGTCGGCACGGAGCATGTTCTCCATGACCTCGATGTCGGCCGAGACGTCCATCGCATCGCTTTGGAACAGCTGGTCGAGCTGGTTCTCGAACGCCACCACCAGCGTGTCCATCGCCTGCTCGATACGCTGCTTGGACAGGCGGATGTTGTCGCCCTCGACGCCCTGGGCGTCCAGCTCGGCATAGGTCTTGAGCAATTTCAGCGCCGTGGGCAGGTAGTAGTCCATGAATTTGCGCATCTGGGGCAGCTTGTCGGGGTTGGCCTGCGCCTGGCGGAAGATGCGCGCGCTGACGGTCTCCAGCCGGCCGATCTTTTCACTCATCTCATCGTCGGGGATGGCGTCGTTGACGCTGCGCAGCTCATTCAAGATCTGCTGGTAGCGGTCCGTCTTCTCGGGCTTGGGCGCCGGCGCCGGTTTGGCCTTGGGCCTGGTCTGGGGCTGCGGGGCGGGGCCGCGCACGACCAGGCACTTGGTGCGCATATCGAGATACGCATCGTCGCCGAACATCCCCTTGTCGATGCACTTTTCCAGGTGCTTGCAGCACTTTTCAAAGCGGCAGGGGATGGCATCGGCGATGTCCTGGATGTACATATGGTCGGCGCTGCCGACGATGTTCTCGATCTTTTTGCGCATACGCGCGCCGGTGCGCGTCGTGATGCCGGCGCACAGCGAGGCGATGCCGCCGCCGAGGATGGCGAGGCCCCCGAACAGGTCCTCGATCCACATGGTCCACCACGAATTGCCGGCCAGCAGGTCGCCGGCAATGTAGCTGACAGGCTCGCCGACGGCGGCGATGCCGACCAGCAGCAGCACGACGCCGACGACGGTCAGCACGGTGGACAGGCGGTTGCTGGTGTCGGCCTTGCTGTCCACCTTGGCGGTGGCGGCCTTGAGCTTCTGGTCGGCGCGGGCGCGCACGGTCCGGTTTTGGGCGTAAAGCGGCGTGCCGGCGGCGGCGGTGCTGTTGGGCAGCGGCCCGGTGTTGGCCGAGCTGCGCAGCACGCTGTTGGCGATGATGAAGAAAAAGCCCAGCGGCCACCAGGTCACAAAGCCGGCGATGATGGCCCAGATGGGGAACTGGAAGGGCGCGTCGCCCTTGTGGTACTGTTCGTAGTCATTGCCGGGGGTGTACTGCGGCATCGCGGGTCCATCCTTTCGGAATAAAATCTCACGGCAGGTCGCTGAGCAGGTCCAGCAGATTGGCGCTCAGGTACCATTCGCTGCCCGGCTGGTAGGGGTTGTGCCGGTCATAGGGGGTGTGGGCGGTCAGGAACGCCACCCACTTGCGGTAGCCGGCCGTGGTCAGGTGGATACCGTCCGGCTGGGCGTAGTCGGCCTGCAGGGCGCCGGCGGCATCGCTGAACTCGGCGTTCAAATCAAGGAAATAGCAGCCCTTTTCTTTGCACTGGGCGGCGATGGCGGCGTTGACCTCCCGCAGGGTCTCGGGCGCCAGTCCGGGCGAATCGGCCAGGGCCTCCGGCCGCACCGGCAGCACCGACTGCACAAAGATCATCGTGTTCGGCAGGGCGGCGCGCAGCTCGTCCAGCATACGGCCGTAGTAGGCCAGAAAACCGTCGTTGTTGTCGCCAAAGCGCAGGGCGTTGGTGCCCATGAGCACATAGAGCTTTTTGGGCTGGGCAGCGGCGAGCACATCCAGCGGGATCTCGTCCCCGCGTTCCGGGTGGGTGAGGGCGGCGCGGTTGACGATCTGGTTGGGGCTGGCGCCGGTGTAGGCGCAGATGAGGGCGTCGGCGACCGAGATGTCGTAGTCGATGTAGCCGACGGTGAGCGAATCGCCCAGGAAAGCGGCGTCGGCAAACCACTGGGTCGTGACGTTGCCGAAGGCCGGCAGCGCGTCCTGTTCCGCGGGCGCGGCGGTGAGGGTAATGCCCTCCCCGTCCTGCCGTTGCGGGCCGACGGTGCCCCAGTTGACGGCCGGCGACAGGATCTCGGCCTGCTGGCCGCCGTAGGGCAGCGGCGCCACCAGCTGCCGGTCGACCGTGCCGGGGTCGGCCCCGGTGTCGGCGGCCGCGTCGCCGGCGGGGCGGGTGAGCTCGGCCGGCAGCAGCAGCGTGATGATGCCGGACAGCAGCAGAATGCCGCCCACCACCCCAAAAAAGCGCAGGCGCTTCTGGCGGCGGCGCTTCTCGCGCAGCTGGTGCGCGACGGAACGGGCGCGGCGCTGGCCGGTGGGCGCCGGCTGCGGCGGCACCTGGTACCAGCCGCCGCCCTGCGCGGTGGCGCGCTGGGAGGGGATGCGCGGGTCGGCGCCGGCCGGCGGTGCGGCGCTGCGCGGCGCTGTGTGCCGGGCCGAGCCGTGGCCTTGTGTGCGGCCCGGGGCGCCGTTGGGGGCGCGGCCCGCCGCGCTGCGGTATACCTGCCGCGGCGGCTGCGTGCCGTTGCCTGCCATGGCCGGTCCCCCCCTTCCCCGCATTTTGCATATGGTCCATTATAGCACACCCAGGCCGCAAAAAACAGGGGTTCGGCGGAAAAAAGGCGCCGCCGAGGCCGGCGCCGCGCCGGGCAAAAATTTTTGCCAACTTTTTTATTTAGGTACCTTGACAAATGGGCCAGGATGGTGTATCCTATAGTTAGGCACCTAAACAATAGTGAGCTTATCAGAAAGGATGGGACCACGATGAGCAACGAATACCGAGACGATTTCGACCGCGTCCCTGCGCCGGAGACCTGCCCCGGCTGCCCGCAGCGCTGTGCACCGGACGCCCCCGGCTGCGAGGACGGGCGCGCCTATGCCGCCCCGCCCCCGCTGCCCCCGGAAGAGCCGGATGACCGTCCCGCCCCGCCGCCCGACGGCCCCGGTCCGCAGGATGCCCCGCCGCCGCACGAGCGCCCGGACGGGCCCCGCGGCCCGGAACCGCACGAGCCCCCGCCTCCCCCGCCGCCGCATGGGCCGCACCGTGGGCCCGGCCATGAGCTGCCGCCGCCCCCGCACGGCCCGCATGAGCCGCCCTTCGGCCCCCATCACGGGCCCGGGCATATGCCGCCGCCGCACGGTCCCCATGGCCCCCATGGCCCCCACGGCCCCGGTCCTGAGCCGCCGCACCGGCCGCATCCGCCCCGCCCGCCGGAGTTTTTGGAGGACCCGGAATCACTCAGCGGCCTTATGCACCGGTGCGAGCACGCGCTGCACCGCCGCGCCGACCGGGACCGCGGCCAGCGCAGCGTGCTGGCGCTGCTGGCCGCCTGGGGCGAGACCGACCAGCGCGTTCTACAGCAGACGCTGGCCATCCAGCCCGGCTCGGTGAGCGAGCTGCTGGCCAAGCTGGAGGCCAAGGGCTACATCACCAAGACCCGCAGCGAGCAGGACCGCCGCATGGCGACCATCGCCCTGACCGAGGCCGGCAAGGCCGCCGCCCGCGCCCTGCCGGACAAAAAGCAGGACCTGTACGCCGCCCTGACTGAGGAGGAGCAGGCCACGCTGAAAGCGCTGCTGCAAAAGCTGCTGGAAAGCTGGCAGTGACACAGCAAAGCACCGTTTTAAACCCATCGGCCCCGGCGGACATGTGCCGCCGGGGCCGATACCTCTAGAGCGAAAAATGCCGTTCAAGTCGCCCTTTGGGCATGCGAACGGCATTTTTTGCGACGGGGTGTGTCCAAGAGAGGGGCGCAGGCGGACCGGCGCAGCCAGTAACGCCGAACCCCTCTCTTGCAGTGATTTCATCACGCCCCGGCGAACAGCGGGGTGGAGAGGTAGCGGTCGCCAGTGTCGGGCAGGATGACGACGATGTTCTTGCCGGCGTTCTCGGGGCGCTTGGCGAGCTGGATGGCCGCCCACAGCGCCGCGCCGGACGAGATGCCCACCAGCACACCCTCGGTCTTTCCGATGCGGCCGCCGGCGGCAAAGGCGTCCTCGTTGGTGACGGGGATGATCTCGTCATAGACCTTGGTGTCCAGCACGTCGGGCACAAAGCCGGCGCCGATGCCCTGGATCTTGTGCGCGCCCGCCGTGCCCTTGCTCAGCACCGGGCTGGAGGCCGGCTCCACCGCCACCACCTTGACGGCGGGGTTCTTCTCTTTCAGGTAGGCGCCGACGCCGGTGATGGTGCCGCCGGTGCCCACGCCGGCCACCAGAATGTCCACCTGGCCGTCGGTGTCCTGCCAGATCTCGGGGCCGGTCGTGGCCTTGTGCGCGGCCGGATTGGCGGGGTTGGAGAACTGGCCGGGGATAAAGCTGCCGGGGATCTGCGCGGCCAGCTCGTCGGCCTTGGCGATGGCGCCCTTCATGCCCTTGGCGCCCTCGGTCAGCACCAGCTCGGCGCCGTAGGCCTTCATCAGCTGGCGGCGCTCAACGCTCATCGTCTCGGGCATGACGATGATGGCGCGGTAGCCGCGGGCCGCCGCCACGCTGGCCAGCCCGATGCCGGTGTTGCCGGAGGTCGGCTCGATGATGGTGGCGCCGGGCTTCAATTTGCCGGCGGCCTCGGCCTCGTCGATCATTGCCTTGGCGATGCGGTCCTTGACGGACCCGGCGGGGTTGAAATATTCCAGCTTGGCCAAAATTTTAGCCTGCAGGCCCTCGGCCTTCTCGGTATGGGTCAGCTCCAGCAGCGGGGTGCCGCCGATGAGCTGGTCAGCGGAAGTAAAAATACGGCTCATGTTCTTTCCCTCCTGCCCTCTTGGGCGGTTTATAACCTACTTACCTTGTAGGTTTACAGGAATTATAGTCCCCCTGTCCCGCCCTGTCAAGGGGTTTTTGCAAAAAAATCGGTTGAAATACCATCAACCTTGCGGTATACTGGGTTTATAGCAGAAAAAGGGGGCGCTGCAAGATGCTGATCTCCTCGCGCGGGCGGTATGCGCTGCGTATGCTGGCCGATATGGCCGAGCACCAGACCGAGGGGTATGTGCCGCTCAAAGAGATCGCGGCCCGGCAGGATATCTCGGAGAAATACCTTGAGAGCATCGTCAAGGTGCTGGTGCACGACGGCATCCTGGTGGGACTGCGCGGCAAGGGCGGCGGCTACCGCCTGAACGGCGACCCGGAAAAATTCACGGTGGGGCGCATCCTGCGCCTGACCGAGGAATCGCTGTCACCGGTGGCATGCCTGGAAAGCGGCGCCGCCGCCTGCGCCAAGATGGCGGACTGTCGCACGCTGCCGATGTGGCAGGGGCTGGACAGGGTGATTTTTGAATATCTCGAAAAATACACCATCGCCGACCTGATGCACACCGCCCAGCCCGGCGACAACTATGTGATTTGATGCTTGCCCCGGCAAAGCGCCGCCCCCGCCGGTCCTGTGGACCGGCGGGGGCGGTTCGTCTGTTCAGAAATAACTTTTGATTTGAAAGCGGTCGCCCGTCTGCTTTTGCTCCACGATGAGCTTTTCATGGTTGAAGTCGAACTTGACGGCGCGGCAGTCCTCGGCGTTGCGGGTCAGGCGCAGCAGCGTGTCGACGCGCTTTTCCTCTTCCTTCGTATAGAACAGGTAGCTCACGCCCTCCTTGCGGGCGCGGCCGGTGCGGCCGATGCGGTGGGTGTAGTGCTCATTCTCCTCCGGCACGTCGTAGTTGATGACGGCGTCCACGTCGGAGACGTCGATGCCGCGGGCGGCGACGTCGGTCGAGACGAGCACGGCGATCTCGCCGGCCTTGAAGCGGCCCATGATGCGGTTGCGCTCGGCCTGCGACAGGTCACCGTGCAGGCAGTCGACGTTGAAGTTGCTGCGCGCCAGCTGGTTGGCCAGCATGGCGGTGTTGTACTTGGTGTTGCAGAACACCATGACCCGCTTGTAGCCCTGCCCGATGATGATCTGCGCCAGATCTGCCAGCTTGTCGCGCCCGGTGGTGAGCAGCTTGTACTGGGTGATCTTGGGGCTGGAATCCTCCACCGGCTGCACGCTGACCTCGGCGGCGTTGTGCTGGTACAGCCAGCCGATGTCCAGCACCTCGCGGCTGATGGTGGCCGAGAACATGGACAGGCTCTTGCGGTTCTTCATCAGGTCGATGATGTGGCGCACGTCCTTGTAAAAGCCCATGTTGAGCATCTCGTCCGCCTCGTCCAGCACGACGGTCCCGACGCGGGAAACGTCGATGGCCTTGTGGCGGTAATGGTCCATCAGGCGGCCGGGCGTGGCCACCACGATGTGGCAGCCGGCCTTGAGCGCGCGCTGCTGCTTGTCCATGCCGGCGCCGCCGTAGACGCACACGATCTTGATGGCTGGCAGGAACTGCGCCAGCGATTCGAGGTCCTGGGCGATCTGCTGCGCCAGCTCGCGCGTGGGGCTCAATACCACGGCCTGCGGCTTGCACAGCGCCGGGTCCACTTTGGACAGCAGCGGGATGCCGAAGGCGACGGTCTTGCCGGTGCCGGTGGGGGCCTTGGCGATCATATCGTGCCCGGCCAGCATGAGGGGGATGGCCTTTTCCTGGATCTCGGTCATCTCGGTGAAGCCCATCGCCTGGGTGGCGCGGATGAGCTCGGGCGCGACGTTGGTCAGTTCGGTAAATTGCATAAAAACAGCCTTTCATATTTGGTAACTCGTTCGACTCGTATTATAGCAGGAAATGCGCCCCACGGCAAGTGGGGCGCACTCTCAGCGTAATAAAATTCAGGCGCGGAAGTCAAACAGCTGGACCGGGGTGATGTCCAGCACCTTGCACAGGCGGAAAACAAGGTCCAGCGAAATGCCCTGTGTCGCGATTTCAATGCCACTCATGTGGCTGCGGTCAATGTCCAGTTCTTCGGCCAACTGTAACTGCGTATATCCGCGTGCTTTACGGTAATAGGCAATATTGAGGCCCAATTGCCGGTACTCTTCATAATAGTCCTGCTTCATTGGCCGCCCCTCCCGTCTGTTATTATGATAGAGGGCATACGGCCGAAATAAAACCTTGCCGCATTTCTATTATGACTATTGACATTCAGCATTATGCGTTTTATACTGAGCAAAAGGAGGCATCATCATGCCAAAGACGCTGGAAGAAGAGTATGAAGAGTCTCTGAAGGGGTATGACCATCCCAGCCTGAAAGAGCTGTACGAGCGCCATCCCGCGCTGCAGCTCATGGCTTTTCAAGCCGGCATGTACGAGCGGCTGTTGGCCCGCCTGTACCCGGAGACTGCTGACGAAGAAAAAGAAGAAAAAGCAGCAGAACAGCCGCCCACAGCGTGAGCGGCTGTTCCTTTGTAACACGGCAACGCGTACGGTTTTACTTGTTTTTGCTGCTGCGGCGGCCGGCCTTGCCGCCGGTCTTTTTGGCCGCGCCCTTGCCGGTCTGGGTGCGGGTGGAGGTTTTGGCCGCCGCCTTGCGCGCCGGGCGCGGCGCGGGGGCCGCCAACTCCTTTTGCAGCAGGCGGTCCGGCACCGGGTCCAGCCGCCAGAGCTGGTTCTCGCCGTCGACGTCCTGCCAGATCTGCGCGCGGGCGCCGTTTTCCAGGCACATATCGACGAGGTCGACGACCTTGTCGGCCAGGATGTTGCGCAGCTTGACGCGGCCGTTCGCGGCAAGCACGACCTCCCAGCGCTGGCTGGCGCCGCTGCTCACCGACCATTGGTGCAGCCAGGTTCCGTTGTTCACACCCAGCATCGCCAGGTCCATCACCTTGCCGGTGAAGCGGTTCTTGATGCGGTACTGCCCCTCCACCGCCTCCTCAAAGGTCCACTGCTGCCAGGGCTGGCCCTCGTAGTTCCACAGCTGGATGGCGGCGCCGTTCTCGGTGTTGTAGTCGGCGACCTCCAGCACGCGGCCGCCCACGGCGGAGATGGTATAGTACGCGCCCTCACGCAGGACGGTCTGTGCGGATTTTTTCATCGCGGTCTCCTCCTTTACGCGCGGGGCGCCGGGTGCGCTGCCCCGCTGTTTTTCCATATTGGTATTATACCACCGGGCGAGCCGGCACGTCTGCCAAAATTTGGCAGACGTTTTTGGGCAATGCGCTAAAAAATGCGGCACAGCGTCGGCCCCCGCCGCCCCTTATCGCTAAAAATTCGCAAATTTCACCGGTTTGTCCATCCCGCGGCGCTTGCAATGGCGATTTTTATGCTTTATAATAAGCATATGCTGCGTTTGTGCGGCAAAAGCTGTGAAAGAAAGTTGGACCCTGCCATGAGGATCGCCCTGATCGCGCACGATTCCCGCAAGGAACTGATGACCCAGTTCTGCACCGCCTATGTGCGCATCCTGTCGCAAAATGAACTGGTCGCCACCGGCGTGACCGGCAAAATGGTGCACGAGGCCTGCGGGCTGCCGGTGCGCTGCCTGTTCCCGGGCGGGCGCGGCGGCGCCGAGCAGATCTCGGCCATGATCGCCTGCGGCGAGGTGGATATGCTGCTGTTCTTCCGCGACCCGGTCTCGGCCAAGCCCGGCGAGCCCAACGACGTGACACTGCTGCGTTTGTGCGACATCCACACCATCCCGGTGGCCACCAACATCGCCACCGCCGAGGTGCTCATCCACGGGCTGGAGCGCGGCGACCTGGATTGGATCGAGCTGCGGCACGACCGGCGCTGACCTTTATACGCAACAAATACCCCGGCGCTGACCTGTAACGGTCGGCGCCGGGGCTTTTTGCTGTGTTGGGGGCGGGTCAGCGGCAGACGATGGCGTTTTTGACGTGGTCGGCCTTGTCCGGCCCGGCCAAAACGCCGGCCAGCGTGAGGGCAAAGGGGATGGCGCTGCCCAGCGCCTCGCCGGTGATGAAGTTGCCGTCCACCGTGACCGGGGCGGCCGTGTATTCGGCCCCGCCGGCCCTGACCGCCTCGATGAGGTCCGGCCCGGGGTAGACGGTGGCCTTTTTGCCCGCCAGCAGCCCGAAGACCGCCAGCGCCGAGGGCGCGGCGCAGATGGCCGCCACCACCTTGCCGGCGGCGGCCGCCTGCCGGCAGGCGTTCTGCACCGCCGCGCTGGCCTTGAGGTTGGCGACGCCGGCCAGCCCGCCGGGCAGGATGACGGCGTCAAACGCGATCGGGTCGACGTCCTCGGCCAGCGCGTCACAGGTGATGACCGCCTTATGGGACGAGACGACGGTCTTCTCGCCGCCGACGGCGGCGACGGTGACCGCGACCCCGGCGCGGCGCAGCAGGTCGACGGTGATCAGCCCCTCGCACTCCTCAAGGCCGGGGGCAAAGTAGATGACGGCGCTGGACATGGCGTTCCCCTCCCCTGTTGTTTCAGCGGTTGTGGCCGTACAGGAATTTCATGAACTGCGGCACCTGGGTGGCCCAGTCGGCCTCGCAGTGGCCGCCGCCGACCTGCAGCCAGGTCCAGACCTCGGCCCCGCGCGTCTGCAGGGTGTTCGCGACCGAGAGCACGCGCTCGGTGTGCTCGGCCAGGCCCTTTTTACCCTGGCATTCCTTGCTGCCCCAGCTGACGTAGACGCGGGTCAGGCCGGGGAAATGTACCTTGGCGATGTCGGCGAGCAGCGCCTCCATGCAGATGCTGATGGAGGGCGACAGGCAGGCCGCCTTGCTGAACACAGCGCTGTGGGCGGCGATGGCGTACAGGCTCATCAGGCCGCCCATGCTGGAGCCGCCGATGCCGGTGTAGCGCCGGCCCGGCTTGGTGGGGTAGTGCGCGTCGATGTAAGGCTTGAGCTCGTCGACCAGCCACTGCAGATAGGCCTTGCCGGTGCCGGTGATGCCGCCCCAGCGGCGGGTCTTGTAGGGGCAGTATTCGACCAGGCGGTCGTTGCCCTCGTGGTTGCAGTCCACCCCAACGACGATGAAGTCCGGGTGGGCATCCAGGTATTCCTTCAGGCCCCAGCAGGTGCCGTAGGTCGCCGTATCGTCAAAAAACAGGTTGTGGCCGTCGAACATATACAGCACGGGGTAGCGCTCGCCACTCGTTTTGTAATCGTCGGGCAGATACACGAACACCTTGCGGTCCAGACCGTAGGGGGTGATGCGGGTCATGAATGTCGTAACCAAAGGGGGACCTCCTTTATAAAAATGGGATATACAGTATGCTCCTATTGTAGCGCGGGCGCTTTGCTTTTGCAAGGGCGCGGGGCTATTTTGCGGCCGGGTTTTTGTCGCCCTTTCCGAACAAAAACCGCCTGGATACGGCCCCCGCCAGCCGGTAGTGCGGCGGGCGCAGGTCGGCGTCCGCGAGTTTGAGCAGGGCGCGGATGGGCAGGTGCTGCGGGCAGTGCTGCTCGCATTTGCCGCAGCCCACGCACTGGGTGGCGAAGGCCGGCTCGCGCCGCAGGCTGACCACCTGCCAGTATTCCCGCCGGCCGGCGGCGGGCGTCTCGGTGTACATCTCGTTCCAGCAGCGGAAGGCGCCGGGGATGTCGACGCCCTTGGGGCAGGGCAGGCAGTAGCCGCAGCCCGTGCAGGGGGCCTTGACCGCGTGCTCGATGGCCGCCTTGACCCCGCGCAGCACGGCGCGGTCGCTCTCGGTCAAAGCGCCCGCCCTGGCGTCGGCGGCGATGCGGCAGTTCTCCTCGACCATATCGAGGCTGTTCATGCCCGAGAGCACGCAGGTCACGGCCGGCTGGTCCCACAGCCAGCGCAGCGCCCACTCGGCCGGGGTCCAGCCGCGGGGCGAGGCGGCAAACAGCTCCTTCGCTTTGGCCGGCAGCATATTGACCAGCTTGCCGCCGCGCAGCGGCTCCATGATGATGACCGGCAGCCCCCTGGCGGCGGCCGCCTCCAGCCCGGCGCGGCCGGCCTGGCTGTTCTCGTCGAGATAATTGTACTGGATCTGGCAGAAGTCCCAGTCATAGGCGTCGAGCAGCTGCAAAAACATCGCCGTGTTGCCGTGAAAAGAAAAGCCGATGTTCCCGATGGCGCCGCTTGCCTTTTTGGCCGCGATCCACTCCCGCACGCCCAGCGCCTCGAGCTTGTGCCAGCTCTCGACGTCGGTGAGCATATGCATGAGGTAATACTCGATGTGGTCGGTCTTCAGGCGCTCCAGCTGCTGGGCGAAATAGCGGTCAAGGTCCCCGGCCGAGCGCACGAGATACTGCGGCAGCTTGGTGGCAAGGCTGACCTGACCGCGCAGGCCGGTGCGGGCCAGCACCTCGCCCACGGCGGCCTCGCTGCCGGGGTAGATGTAGGCGGTGTCCAGGTAATTGACGCCGGCCTGGATGGCGGCGGTGAGCTGGGCCTCGGCGGCGGCCAGGTCGATGCCGGCGCCCTTGCGGGCAAAGCGCATACAGCCAAAGCCCAGCAGCGAGATGGGCCGGCCGTGCCGGTCGGGGCGATATTGCATGGCGGGGACCTCCTTTTTTTGCTTATGCGCCGGGCTGCCTGCGGCGGCGCTTTTTCTTTTTTCCGGTGTCCGGGCCGGCGGGGGCGTCCGCGGCAGAGGGCGCCTTGGCCGGCAGCGTGAAGGTGAAGCGGCACCACTGCCCCTCCTCGCTCTCGACGCGGATGGTGCCGCCCATCAGGCCGACCAGCACCTTGCTGATGTGCAGCCCCAGCCCGGCGCCGCGGGTGTTGAGGCCGCGGGAGCGATCCTCTTTATAAAAGCGCTCGAACACATAGGGCAGCGCGTCGGCGGCGATGCCGGTGCCGGTGTTCTCGATGCTCAGGGCCAGCTGCTCCCCCTGCGGGGCGGCGGCAAAGCGGATGACGCCGCCGGGCGGCGTGAACTTGATGGCGTTGTCGACGAGGTTGTAGACGATCTGGTGCACAAGGTCGGGGTCCGCCCAGACCCTGGCGGGCGGACCGCCCAGGCCCTCGATGTCGATATGGCCCTCCTCGATGCGCTGCTCGTCGGCCAGGACCACGTCGGTGACGGTGGTGAAAATGTCGTACTCGCGCGCATGGATGGGCACCTCGCCGGCCTCGAGGCGCGTGATGTCCAGCATATTTTGCACAAGACGCGACAGGCGCGCTGTCTCCTGCGCGACGACGGCGAGATATTTTTCATGTTCCTCGGGCGGGATGGTGCCGTCCCGCATGCCCTCAATAAAGCCCTGGATGCTGGTCATGGGGGTGCGCAGCTCATGCGCGATGTTGCCCATGAACTGCCCGCGGGCGTTATCAATCGTTTGCAGGCGGGCGGCCATATCGTTGAAAGCGGCGGACAGGTCCTCGAGCTCCTGGTAGCCGGCGGCGGGCGCGCGGGCGGAGAAATCGCCGCTGCCCAGCCGCCGCGCCGCGGCGTTGACGGCGCGGACGGGGGCCGCCAGGCGGCGGGTCATGACCAGCGAGACGATGCCGGAGAACAGCAGCATGAGCAGCGCCGAGAAGACGAAGATGCCCAGCATATCGCTGAGGTAGCGGCGCAGCATATCCATCGGCGTGGCCACGAACAGGTAGCCGGCCGCGCCGCCCAGCGGCAGCGCCCGCCCGGCCACATAGCAGCGCCGGGTCAGCACGCCGCCGAGGTCGCTCTGCTCCATGCGGTCCTGACCGCCGTCCATTGCCCGCAGGCGGTCGGCGCTGACCGGCCGGCCGGTAAAGTTGTCGTCCGGGCCGGTGCTGAGCAGGATGTTGCCGTCGCCGTCGGCCACGAACACAACGGCGCCCGAGACCGTCTCGAACAGGGCGAGGCGGTCGCGGGCGTTCTGTAAAAGCGCGGCGTCGGTGTCCGGCAGGGTGACGACGGTGCCCTCGCCGGCCAGCCGCTGGCTGAGCATGGCGGCGCCGTCCAGCACGCTGGTCAGCGCGGCGCGGCGCTCGCGCGCAAAATAGACGGTGGACAGCGCCGTCTGGATGCCGCACATCAGCGCCAGCCCCAGCAGCAGCATGACGGCCATGCTGGAGAACAGCTCCCCGGCGAAGGTCTTCGGCGTTTTGGGGGGCTTGGCCGGCCTGGCGGCCGGGGCGGCTTGCGGCCCGGTCTGGCGGTCCATTTATTCCTTGACCTCGAACTTGTAGCCCACGCCCCACACCGTTTTCAGGTTCCACTGGTCGCTGGCGCCCTCCAGCTTTTCGCGCAGACGCTTGACGTGCACGTCGATGGTGCGGGAATCGCCGTAATACTCAAAGCCCCACACCTCGTCCAACAGCTGGTCACGGGTGTAGACGCGGTTGGGGTGGCTGGCGAGGCACGCCAGCAGCTCCAGCTCCTTGGGCGGCGCCTCGACCACCTTGCCCTTGACCTTGAGCTCGTAACGGTTCATGTCCAGGTGCAGGTCGGGGAAATCGTAGATGCCCTTGTCCTCCTCCTCGCGGGCGGCGCAGCGGCGCAGCACCGCCTTGATGCGGGCGGTGACCTCCTTGGGCTCGAACGGCTTGACGATGTAATCATCGGCGCCCAGCTCAAAGCCCAGCACCTTGTCGTAGGTCTCGCCCTTGGCGGTCAGCATGATGACCGGCGTTTTGCCGGCGGCGCGGATCTT
The DNA here is from genome assembly GCA_947631565.1 of uncultured Gemmiger sp. GTDB lineage: Bacteria > Bacillota > Clostridia > Oscillospirales > Ruminococcaceae > Gemmiger. Next base: position 16,243 of record CANRLV010000013.1, read on the forward strand.
GCGGCAGACCTCCCACCCGTCCATGCCGGGCATCATCACGTCCAGCAGGACCATGTCCGGCGCGCTGCGCTCGAACTCGGCCAGCGCGGCGGCACCGTCATAGGCGAGCAGCACGCTGTAGCCCTCCTTGACCAGGTACAGGCGCAGCAGCTCGCAGATGTTTTTATCGTCGTCCACCACCAGGATCTTTTCGTTGGCCATCGGGACGGACCCCCCTTTTCTATGCGATGGTTTTATTATAATCGGTAATTGTGAGAAAAGAAAGAACAAATTGAAGATTTGCCGTGAACGCCTCCGCCCGCCTGTACGCGCGGCGGCGGGCCTGTGCGCGTGTGAAAAACAAAAAAGGAAAAATCCTTTGACAGGGACGCTCCCGGTATGGTACTATATTGGCAGATATCCACAAAATTTCAGTCGGGCGGACGAAAAAAGCACAGCAGTTTTATCGCCGTATCCCGCCGTGACAGGAGGAAGATGCCCTATGGATGCCGTGCGCGTTTTGGAGGTCAAGCAGAGCGTGTTCGCCGGCAACGACCGCCGCGCCGAGGCGCTGCGGCAGGAGCTCAAGGCCAAAAGGCTGTTCCTGCTCAACCTGATGTCCTCGCCGGGGTCGGGCAAGACGACGACGCTGACCCGCACCATCGAAGCGCTCAGGAACAAGCTGCGCATCGGTGTGATGGAGGCGGACATCGACTCCGACGTGGACGCCAAAGCCATCTCGGCGCTGGGCGTGCGCACCATCCAGCTGCACACCGGCGGTATGTGCCATCTGGACGCCGAGATGACGGCGCAGGGCCTCGCCGGCCTGCAGACCGGCGATCTGGACCTGGCGGTGCTCGAAAACATCGGCAACCTCGTCTGCCCGGCCGAGTTCGACACCGGCGCCGTGAAGAACGCGATGATCCTGAGCGTGCCGGAGGGCGACGACAAGCCACTCAAGTACCCGCTGATGTTCACGGTCTGCGACGCGGTGCTCATCAACAAGCTGGACGTGCTGCCCTACTTTGATTTTGATTTGGAGAGGTGCAAGGAGCGCATCCGTATGCGCAACCCGAACGCCGCCATCTTCCCCGTCAGCGCCCGCACCGGCGAGGGCATGGATGCCTGGACCGCCTGGCTGGAGGCGCAGGTGCGCGGCTGGCAGCAGGACTGAAACGACAATGGAAAACAGGAGGAAGCTTTGCCATGGATATGAGTCATGTGTACGAGAACTGGCCTGCCAACCACAAGCACGACGCCGCGCCCCGCAAAAAGATCCTGAAGCTGGGCCGCAAGATCACCGACGTGGCCGCGCACAAGCTGGGCGGCGTCAAGGTCGAGGACGCCGAATACTGGGGCCTGGCCGAGATCATTTCCGACGAGATGGCGGACGTCGCTTTGAAGATGAAGGTCCGCCACCCCTACACGCTGGACGAGCTGTGCGCCTTATGCGGCGTCGACGAGGCCGGCCGCCCGGCGCTGGAAAAGCTGCTGGGCGAGATGAGCTACATCGGCCTGCTGGAGTACGACTACGGCTACCACTATGACCACGACGGGCGCACCGCGCCGCAGTCCGAGCGGCGGTATATCCTGCCCATGTTCGTGCCCGGCGCGGCCGAGCTGTTCAACATGGAGGAGCTGCCCGACCGGTCCAACCCGCGCCTGCGCGACCACCCGGACGTGGCTGCTTTCTTTGAGCGCATGACCTATGTGCCGCTGGCCGGCATCACCCAGATGGTGCCGCCGGGCGGCGCCGGCATCGGTATGCACGTCATCCCGGTCGAGAAGGCCATCTCGATGGAGAACCGGTCGGTGGATCTCGAGCATCTCTCCTACTGGCTCAAAAAGTACGAGGGGCACATCGGCGTGGGGCGGTGCAGCTGCCGCGCCTCGCGCAAGGTGCTGGGCGACGGCTGCGGCGACGACGACTACGGCTGGTGCATCGGCGTCGGCGATTTTGCCGACTACTGCCGCGAGACCGGCAAGGGTCATGACATCACCTATGAGGAAGCGATGGCCATTTTGCAGCGTGCCGAGGACAATGGCTTCGTGCACCAGATCACCAACATCGACGGCGAGAACAAGATCTTCGGCATCTGCAACTGCAACGTCAACATCTGCAACGGCCTGCGCACGAGCCAGCTGTTCAACACGCCCAATATGTCCCGCTCGGCCTATGTGGCCCACGTCGAGAAGGAAAAGTGTGTGGCCTGCGGGCGCTGTGTCGAGTACTGCCCGGCCGGCGCCGTCAAGCTGGGGCAGAAGCTGTGCGACAAGCAGGGCAAGGAAATCGAATATCCCCGCCACGAGCTGCCCGACGAGACCAAGTGGGGCCCGGAGAAATGGGACCCCGATTACCGTGACAACAACCGCATCAACTGCCACGAGACCGGCACCGCCCCCTGCAAGACCGCCTGCCCGGCCCACATCGCCGTGCAGGGGTACCTGAAAAAGGCGGCGCAGGGGCAGTACCAGGAGGCGCTGGCGCTCATCAAGCGGCAGAACCCTTTCCCGGCCGTATGCGGGCGGGTGTGCAACCGCCGCTGTGAGGATGCCTGCACCCGCGGCACCGTCGACCAGGCCGTGGCCATCGACGCGGTCAAAAAGTTCATCGCCGACCAGGACCTCAAGGCCGAGACGCGCTACATCCCGCCCGTGGTCATCCCGGCCAGCATCCACCGCAGCCGCTGGGAGGAGAAGATCGCCGTCATCGGCGGCGGCCCGGCCGGGCTTTCGGCGGCGTTCTATCTGGCTGAGCGCGGCTACCGCCCCACCGTGTTCGAGAAAAACGAGCTGCCCGGCGGTATGCTGCAGTACGGCATCCCCTCCTACAAATTGGAAAAGGATGTGCTGGCGGCCGAGATCGACGTCATGCGCGAGATGGGCGTCGACATCAGGACCGGCGTCGAGGTCGGCAGGGACGTGACACTGGACGAGCTGCGCGCGCAGGGGTACAAGGCGTTCTACATCGCCATCGGCTGCAGCGCCGGCCGCCTGCCCGGTGTGCCCGGCGAGGATGCCGAGGGCGCCACCACCGCCATCGACTATCTGCGCGCAGCCAACACCGGCGAAAGCAAGTTCACCGGCCGCGTGGTGGTGGTCGGCGGCGGTAATGTGGCCGTCGACGCCGCCCGCGTCAGCGCCCGCAGCGGCGCCGCGAGCGTGACGATGCTGTGCCTCGAATCGGAAAAAGAGATGCCTGCCTCGGCCGAGGAGATCCGCGAGGCCGCGGAGGACGGCGTGACCGTCCAAAACGGCTGGGGCCCCAGGGAGGTGCTGACGAAGGACGGCAAGGTGACGGGCATCGTCTTCAAGCGCTGCACCGCCGTGTTTGACGCCGACAGCCGCTTTGCGCCTGTCTACGATGAAAATGATACCATCACCGTCGAGTGTGACCGGGTCATCTTCGCCATCGGCCAGCAGATCGTCTGGGGCGACCTGCTCAAGGGCGCCAAGGTGGAGCTGGGCCGCGGCAGCGGCCCGGTGGCCGACACGCTGACCTTCCAGACCGCCGAGCCCGACATCTTCGTCGGCGGCGACGTGTTCACCGGTCCCAAGTTCGCCATCGACGCCATCGCCCAGGGACATTATGCCGCCGAATCCCTGCACCGCTATGTGCAGGGCGGGCACATGACCATCGGCCGCAACCGCTGGGAGTTCATCGAGCTGGACAAGGACAACATCACGGTGCCCAGCTACGACAATTCCTCCCGTCAGGTCGAGGGCACCGACCCGAGCGTCGGCGCGAAGTCCTTCCGCGACAACCACCTAACCCTGACCGAGGAGCAGGTCAAAATCGAGACCGCCCGCTGCCTTGGCTGCGGCGCCTCCGTCGTCGACCCCAACAAGTGCATCGGCTGCGGCGTGTGCACGACAAAATGCGCGTTCGACGCCATCACCCTGCACCGCGACCGGCCCGAGTGTACCAGGATGATCAAGGCCGAGGACAAGTTCAAGGCCATCCTGCCCTACCAGGCGCAGCGGGCCATCAAGATCGCCCGCAAGAAAAAGGACAAGTGAGATGCACGAGCTGGGTGTGGTGTTCTATGTCGTCCGCGACGTCAAGGAGGTCGCGGAGAAAAACGACGTACAGCGTGTAAATTCCGTCACGCTGGAGATCGGCGAGGTGTCCGGCGTGGTGCATGAGCTGCTGACCGACTGCTGGAACTGGGCCGCCAAAAAGGAGCCGCTGCTGGAGGGGGCAAAGCTCATTATCGAGACCATCCCGGCCGTGACCCACTGCGATGACTGCGGGCAGGACTATGAGACGGTCAAGTACGCCAAGGTCTGCCCCCACTGCGGCAGCGAGCACACCTGGCTTGTGCAAGGCAACGAGTTCAACATCAAGGAGATAGAAGTGGAATAGCGCCCCGCGCGGCATACCAAACCAGTGCGCCCCGGCCCGGGAAAATCCCGGGCCGGGGCGGTTTTTTGCCGGAAAAGGCCTTGTTGATTTGCATTTCCGGCACAGGCCCGTTATAATAAAGAGGTCATGATACACAGCGATTCTGCAAGGGATGTGACACAATATGAAATTAGGCATCGTGGGGCTGCCCAACGTGGGCAAATCCACCCTGTTCAACGCCATCACCTCGACCACCAACGCGCAGGCGGCCAACTATCCGTTCTGCACCATCGAGCCGAACGCCGGCGTCGTCGCCGTGCCGGACCCGCGGCTCGACAAGCTGGCCGAGGTCTGGCAGACCGCCAAGAAAACGCCCGCCATCGTGGAGTTCGTCGACATTGCGGGCCTTGTCAAGGGCGCCTCGCAGGGGGCCGGGCTGGGCAACAAGTTTTTGGGGCACATCCGCGAATGCGACGCGCTCGTGCATGTGGTGCGCTGCTTTGACGACGACAACATCGTGCACGTTGTCGAGGACGTCAACAAACCGGAGGGCGTCGACCCCATCCGCGACATCGAGGCCATCGACCTGGAGCTCATCCTCGCCGACCTGGAGCATATCAACAACCGGCTGGCCCGGCAGCAGAAGGCGGCCAGGACCGGCAACAAGGCGGCCGCCGCCGAGGCGGTGTGGCTGGCGGCGCTCGCCGCCCACCTCGAGGCACAGCAGCCGGCCCGCACCTTCGCCTTTGACAGCGCCGACGAGGCACAGGCCGCCGCCGTGCGCGAGCTGGGCCTGCTCTCGGCCAAGCCGGTCATCTACGCCGCCAACGTCGGCGAGGACGACCTGCTGGGCGGGCTGGACGCGAACCCCTACTGGCCGCTGGTCGCCGCGCGTGCCGCCGCCGAGGGCGCGCAGGCCATGCCCATCTGCGCCAAGACCGAGGAGGATCTGGCCGGCGCCAGCGAGGAGGAAAAGCTGGCCTTTTTGGCCGAGATGGGCATCACGGCCACGGGTCTTGACAACCTGGTCAAGGCCAGCTACACGCTGCTGGGGCTCATCAGCTTTTTGACCGACGGCAAGAAAGAGTGCCGTGCCTGGACCGTCCGCACCGGCACCAAAGCCCCGCAGGCGGCCGGTAAAATCCACAGCGATTTTGAGCGCGGGTTCATCCGCGCCCAGGTCATCGCCTATGACGACCTGGCCGCCGCCGGCTTCGACTATGCGGCCGTCAAGGCCAAGGGCCTGCAGCGCACCGAGGGCAAGGAGTATGTGGTGCGCGACGGCGACGTCATCGAGTTTTTGTTCAACGTATAAGGAGGATACAACAATATGGTTTACGGCATCATGGGCGCGCTGGACATCGAGGTCCAGGCGCTGTGCGACAAGCTGGAAAACGTCGCGGCGGAGACCTACGCCGGCGTGACCTACCATCGGGGCACGCTGCACAGGCAGCAGCTGGTCGTGTGCTGCGCCGGCATGGGCAAGGCCAACGCCGCCAGTACCACGCAGGTGCTCATCACCCGCTACGGCGCGCAGCGCATCCTTTTCTCCGGCATCGCCGGCAATATGTCCGACGCCATCGGCATCGGCGACGTCGTGGTGGGCAAGACGGTGTTTTACCATGACGCCGAGCTGCGTATGCTGGCCGAGAGTGCGCCGTTCTTGCAGGCCTATGAGGGCGACCCGACTCTGCTCGCCGCCGCCATGGACGCCTGCAAGGCCCTGGGCGTGACGGCCATCGCCGGGCGCATCGCCACCGGCGATCTGTTCATCGGCGACGCCGCCGCCAAGAACGCCATCGCGGAAAAGTGCCACCCCGACTGCGTCGAGATGGAGGGCGCAGCGGTCAGCCAGGTGGCCGGGCGCAACGGCGTGCCCTGCCTGATCTTACGGGCGATGAGCGACAACGCCGACGACAGCCCCCACAAGCTGACCGAGTTCTCGGTCCAGAGCTATGTGGCCACCGCCACCGCCATCGTGGAACGGATGATCGCCGCGCTGGCGTAAGGCGCGGCCCAAAGGAACGTTAAAAAGGGGAACGCAGAAAGGGGGCGCCGCCGTGACCGGGGACTATGCCGCTTTTATCAGCTACCGCCACCGCCCGCTGGACACCGCGGTGGCGACCCGCCTGCACCGCCTGATCGAGCACTACCGCATACCCAAAGATCTGCGGCAGGACGGACAAAAGCACGTCGGCCGCGTGTTCCGCGACCGGGACGAGCTGCCCTTGAGCAGCGACCTGACCGCCGAGCTGCGCGCCGCGCTCGACCATTCGAAGTTCCTCATCGTCATCTGCACGCCGGACACGCCGCAGTCCATCTGGGTGGACCGCGAGATCGAGTATTTTCTGCGCAGCCATGACCGGGACAACGTGCTGGCGGTGCTGGCCGCCGGCACGCAGGACGCCGCTTTCCCCAAGCGGCTGACCGAGGTCTATGCCGAGGACGGCGTGACGGTGGTCGAGCAGGTCGAGCCGTTGGCCGCCAACATTGCCGACGAGACCAACCCTATCACGCCGGCCAACCGGCTGCTGCCGCACCGCCTGCGTGTGCTGTGGCGGCTGCGCGGCGAATTTTTGCGCCTGATGGCGGCGCTGCTGCACTGCCCGTACGATACCCTGCGCCAGCGCCGGCGCCAGTACATCCTGCAGCGGGTGCTGGCTGCCACCCTGGCGGCGGCCGGCGTTGTTGCGGTGTTCGCGGGGATGCTGCTGGACCGCAACCGTGAGATCGCGCGCCAGATGACCCTGGCGCAGCAGAACGAGCAGCGTGCTCTGGCCAGCGAGGCGCAGGCGCAGGAGAACGAATCCCGCGCGCTGGCCCTGCTCAGTGAGCAGCAGCTGGCCGGCGGCGACCGCGACGGCGCGCTGCGCAGCGCGCTGGCCGCCCTGCCGGATGCTGCGGCCCCCGACCGCCCTTACCTTACCGAGGCCGAAAAAGCGTTGGCGGACGCGCTGTACCTCTACCAGCCCCCTGCGCTGCGCCAGGTCCGCACCGTGGAGGAAGACACCGACCTGGTCTGCCTGACCGTGACCGCCGACGGCAGCCGCGTCATCTGTGCGGACAGTAACTCGGTCCTGCGGTGTTATGACACGGAGGACGGCGCCCTGCTGTGGACCACCGCCTGCGACATGTACCCCGAACGCCTGACCGTGGTAGATGAGCATGGCCTTTTGCTGGCCGTCTGCATCAGTGTTCCCTGCGTCGGCGTGTTCGACCTGGTCGACGGGACGCTCCTGGCCGACGGAACGTTCTTGGTCCTGGCCGACGGAACGTTCTTGGGCGGCAAACTTAGCGGCGCCGACGCCGCCGTCACCGTTGCCCCCGACGGGCAGACGCTGGCCTTTGCCCGCAGCACCTTTGATGAGGCTGCCGGCCGTGGCGCCGAGTTTGTTTTTCAAGACCTGTACGGCGGCGGGGATCGGACCGTACCGCTGACGCTGGCCTGCGCCGGCGACGTCGGCGGGAGCGCCAACCCCGAGGGGGTCGTGTTTTCGCCGGACGGCAAGCTCTGGGCCGTGATGATGGTCCAAGGCGATGACGAGGCGCCGCAGACGCTTTTTGTCGGTGACAGTGCCAGCGGGCAGATCCTGGGCCGCTGGGAGCTTGCGACCCAAAGCTTTTACGCCATCCGCTACGCCTTTACCGCGGCGGGGGACCTGCTGGTCGCGGACGCCGGCGGCGCGGAGCAATGGGTCAGCGCCTACCGCCCCGGCCGGCAGGAGCCACTCTACCGCCGCGTGTATGCGCTGGCGCCGGAAACGGTTTTTGAGCGCACGTTCTGTACCCTGTACATGGACGGCGATACCGCCCTGTGGGTACACGGCGCGAACCTGGTCCGCCTGCAGGCGGACAGCGGCGAGGTCCTTTCCTACACCGCCCTTACGGATACGGCGGTGGCCTTCTTCCCCGCCGACGGCGATACGCCCGCGCGGTTGGCGTTGGCGGATGGCAGCCTGCTGGCGCTGGAGGCGGATGGGCCGGTCCTTTGCGCGCAGACCGGCTCACCCGTTCTCTCGATGGCTGCCGCCGGCGGCGGCGCGGTCCCGGAACGTCTCTGCGCCATACCCGCCGATGCGCCGGCGCAATTCGACCTGTATGCCCTTTTGGGCGACGACCGCGCCGCCCCCATGCCGGAGGATGGGCCGCTTGCCGGGCAGACCTACCTGAGCCTGTACCCGGTGCCGGATGGCCGCAGCCTGCTGGCGACAGGGCTCTTTGATTGGGACCACGACAGACTGACCCTGCTGGACGCACAGACCCTGACCATGCGCGAGCAGTGGGCGTATACAGGCGCCGACCTTGCCCTGAAGGGCCTCTCGGCGGACGGAACGCGGGCTTTGCTTGTCCAACAGACCGTGCTGGATACCTCGACCGGCGCCGTGCAGGACCTGACGGAGGACCTGCCGCTTGCCTGGCAGGACGAGTTTCTTTATTACAGCCACAGCGCTGCCTCGCCCTTTTTGCCGGGCGTGCCCGGTCTGACCGTGCTGATGAATATCAACAGTGATGAAATGGCCTGGTCGCGCGATGCCGGCCCGCTGCAGCTGTTCTCGTATGCCGGGCAGGGGGTCTGGTCCTGGTACCTGAGTGGCCAGCACCCCGCCGTTTCCGGCAGCAGCGATTATCTGGCCGCCGGCAACAACGGATATCTGGCACTGGCCCTGTGCGATGAAAACAACGGCCCCATGACCCATTACGCTTTGTATGACACCGCCGGCGACGCCTGGTATACCATCGCCGTGCCGCCCTCGACGGACTGCGGCGGCCCGATGGCCCTGGGCGACGTGCAGCCGTGGTTCGCCGTTGTCGGCACAGACGGCACGGTGTGCCTGTACGACATCGCCGGCGGCCGTGCCCTGCAGACCTATGACCTAGCGCTTTTGCCGGAATACGCCGCGCAGCTGCGTTTTTTGGATGAAGACCGGCTGCTGCTGGCGCGCGCCACCAACGGCACGATGTGGCTGCTGGACACCGCCGCCGGCACGGTGCTGTGTACCTGCCGGTTCGCCGATATCGTGGCCGCCTACCCGCGGGAGCCGGACCGGGGCGCCATGCAGATGTATGCGCAGGTGGATGCCGAGACCCGCACGCTGTACTTGGGCGACCGTGCCGGTCTGCTGACCGGCCTGTGCCTGGACATGGACAGCTGGCAGACCAGGGCCGATATCCCCGGCCTGATGTGTTACCTGCCCGCCACGCGGCAGGTGTTCTGCCGGGATGCCGACAGCGGCCTGCCGGTGGCCTACCCAGTCTGCACGCCGGAGGAACTGGCCGCCCGCGCCCGCGCGCTGCTGGCGCCCTGACCCGGCCTTGACAGCGCCGCGCCGGTGTGCTATAAACAAAACAACGATACCATGCAGAGGGGGTGTGCCGCGATGTCCTTTTGGGAATGGCTGCGCCGCCCGGCGCCCGGCAAAGCGCCGGAGGCGCCGGACGAGGAGACCGGTCCGCACCTGAGCGAGTATGTCAGCTTTGGCCCCGGGCATGCGGAATGCAAGGTCGTGTTCCTGGACCCCGGGCGCGGCATCCGCCGCACCGTTGTGGATGGGGACGGCATCATCCGTCACTTCCCCGGCTTTGACAAGAGCGACCCCCACCTCAAGGCGCTGGGGGAGCTGCCCCCGCCCCGCGTGCGCTACCGCACCGATTTTGAGCGCCTGCCGGACGCGCGCCATCGTATGCTGTGGCAGGTCCAGCCGGACGGCCGCTACTGGGCGGATGAGGACGGCTTCGGCATGACCAACGACGAGGAGATCACGCTGTACAGTTTTTTGGACGGGGACGGCCGCTTCACCGCGCCGTTCCGCGTGTACCGCGTGGGGCTGAAAACCTATTATGACCCGGACAAGGAGGGAGAGCAAAATGGCTGAGACCTTTTCCATCGGCGCGGCCTACCAAAGCGGCGCCGATGCGCGGGAAAGCTACATCCGCAGCCGCATCGAGGACCAGATCGCCTACTACGAGAGCAAGAGCCAGTACAATAAAAAAATCTACTACGCCACCTCCATCCTGGCCGTCGTGACGAGCGCGCTGGTACCGGTGGTGTCGGTGTTCATGCCGTCGGACATCGTGCCCAAGCTCATCATCACGCTGCTCTCGGCCACCACCACCATCCTGACCAGCCTGCAGGTGCTGTTCAACGCCAAGGACCTGTGGACCAAATACCGCTTCAACGCCAGCCGGCTGACCGCCTGCCTGCACCAGTATTACTCGCACAGCGGGCCCTTTGCCGGCCACAGCGAGGAGGAGGCCTTCCAGCTGCTGGTCCAGATGAGCGAGGCCCAGATGGAGGACGAAAACAAGGGCTGGGGCACGATGTTCAAGCACGACGCGCCCCCCGCCCAGAAACCGTGAGGTGAGACCGATGTATGACCCGCATCCCCACACCGCAGAGCCCGAGGACCTGCCCGCCGCGCTGCGCCCGGCGCTGGAACACATCGCCGAGACCGTGCACGATACCTGGGCCGCCGGCCGCCTGGCCGAGGGCTGGCGGTACGGCCCCCAGCGTGACGATGCCGCCCGCACCCACCCCTGCCTTGTGCCCTATGCGGAGCTGCCGGAGAGCGAAAAGCTCTACGACCGCCGCACCGCCGCGCAGACCATCCAGTGCCTGCTGGACCTCGGCTACCGGCTGGAAAAGCCGTGAACATTGGCATTAAACTGCAGCGAGCCCCGGCGCCTTTGGCGCCGGGGCTCGCTGCAGACTGTCGAGAAACTGGTATTCCAGCGTTCTTGTAGAAAGAGGATTCAACCGTTTTTGCGCATCGGGTGCTCGCACCGGCCCACGCAGCCGGAGCAGCCGGCGCAGCCCGCGCAGCCGCACCCGCAGCCGAGGTCGCCGCGGTCCTTTTGGCGGTGGCGCCGGACGGCGGCGCGGCCGATGATGGCCAGGCAGAGGCTGAACAGGACCAGCGCCACCACCACGGTGGCGAGGTCAGGACCCAAAAAAGCAAGCATACAAGGTCACCCCTTTGTTGAAATCACCGTTCGGCGGCGGCCACGCTGGTCACGCTGTGGTGCTCGTCAAATTTCGGCGCGGGGCGGAAGAGCAGGTAGAGGATGCCGGCCAGCGCCGCCAGCGCGGCGACGGTGAAGATGCTGAACCCGGCCTCGCCCACGGCCAGCCCGGCCAGCTGGTAGACGATCATCGCCACGACATAGGCGAAAGCGCACATATAGCCGATGGCGGCGGCCGTCCAGCGGGGGTTGTTCATCTCGCGCTTGATGGCGCCCATGGCCGCAAAGCAGGGCGCGCACAGCAGGTTGAAGATCATAAAGCTGTAGGCGCGCACGGGGCCAAAGTCGGCGGCGACGGCGGCCCAGATGGGGCTGGAATCCTCCATCAGGTCGACCTCGCCCGCGTACTGGTAGAGCACGCCGAAGGTGTTGACGACCTCCTCCTTGGCGACGAGACCGGTCACGCTGGCGACGGTGGCCTTCCAGGCCATGCTGCCGGCCCAGCCCAGCGGGTAGAACACCCACGCCACGGCGTTGCCGATGGCCGCCAGCAGCGAGTGGTTGTTGTCCTCGACCGCACCGAAGGCCCCGTCTACGAAGCCGTAGCCCTGCAGGAACCACAGCACGATGCTGGACACCAGCACCACGGTGCCGGCGCGGCGGATGAAAGACCAGCCGCGCTCCCAGGTGGCGCGGAAGACGTTGCCCCAGGCGGGCACATGGTAGGCGGGCAGCTCCATGACGAAGGGCGCCGGCTCGCCGGCGAAGGACCTGAACTTTTTGAGCATGATGCCGGACACGATGACCGCCCCGATGCCGATGAAGAAGGCCGAGGTGGCGACGAGCGGGCTGCCGCCGAAGACGGCGCCGGCGAACAGCCCGATGATGGGCATCTTGGCGCCGCAGGGGATGAAGCAGGTCGTCATGATGGTCATTTTGCGGTCACGGTCCTGCTCGATGGTGCGGGTGGCCATGACACCGGGCACGCCGCAGCCGGTGGCGACCAGCAGCGGGATGAAGCTCTTGCCCGAAAGCCCGAAGCGGCGGAAGATGCGGTCCATGACGAAGGCGATGCGCGCCATGTAGCCGACGTCCTCGAGAATGGCGAGCAGGAAGCTCAGCACCAGGATCTGCGGCACGAAGCCCAGCACCGCGCCGACGCCGGCGACGATGCCGTCCTGGATGAGGCCGTAGAGCCAATCGGCCACGACCGGCTCGCCGGCGGCGTTCAGCAGCAGGCGGTCAAACAGGCCGGGCACGAGCTCGCCGAAGAGCGTATCGTTGGCCCAGTCGGTGCCGAAGGTACCGATACCGATGCCGCCGTCCGCGACCGAGGTGCCCATGGCGATGGCATAGATAAAGAACATGACGACGGCAAAAATGGGGATGGCCAGCACGCGGTTGGTGACGACGCGGTCGATCTTGTCCGAGATGCTCAGATCGCCGATGTGGCTGCTCTTTTTGACCGCCCTGGTGACGACGCTGTTGATGTAGGCATAGCGCTGGTTGGTGATGATGCTCTCGGCATCGTCGTCCATCTCGCGCTCACAGTCGGCGATGTGCTCGTCGATGTGGGCGAGCAAATCGGCGGGCAGGGACAGCTCCTGCTGCACCTTTTCGTCGCGCTCAAACAGCTTGACCGCGTACCAGCGCAGGAAACGCCGGTCCACCCTGCCCTCGATGGATTCCTCGATGTGGGCCAGCGCGTGCTCGACGCTGCCGGTGAAGACGTGCGGCAGCTCGCCGGCCTTGTGGCTCTCGGCGGCTTTGATGGCGGCCTCGGCGGCGGGCAGGATGCCCTCACCCTTGAGGGCGCTGATCTCCAGCGCCTGGCAGCCGACCTCCTTGCTCAATTCGGCCAGGTCGATCCGGTCGCCGTTTTTGCGCACGAGGTCGATCATGTTGACGGCCATCACCACCGGGATGCCCAGCTCGACGAGCTGGGTGGTCAGGTAGAGGTTGCGCTCGATGTTGGTGCCGTCGATGATGTTGAGGATGGCGTCCGGCTTCTCGCCCACCAGATAGCTGCGGGCCACGACCTCCTCCAGCGTGTAGGGCGACAGCGAGTAGATGCCCGGCAGGTCCTGGACGATGACGTCCTTATGGTTTTTTAAGTGGCCCTCCTTCTTCTCCACCGTCACGCCCGGCCAGTTGCCGACGTACTGGTTGGAGCCGGTCAGGGCGTTGAACAGCGTGGTCTTGCCGCAGTTGGGGTTGCCCGCAAGGGCAATTTTCAGTGCCATGGATATCCCTCCTGGTTATACTATACTAACTCTGGTTTGCTTTGGCTAACGCAAGGGGCGAAAAAAGCGCCCCGCAGCGGGGCCGGCGCGCGGGCGGCAAGCCGCCCTACTGCACCTCGATCATCTCGGCGTCCGCCTTGCGCACGCTCAGCTCATAGCCGCGCACGTTGAGCTCCATCGGGTCGCCCAGCGGCGCCACCTTGCGCACATAGATCTGCGTGCCCTTGGTGATGCCCATGTCCATGATGCGGCGCTTGACCGGTCCCTCGCCGTGCAGGCGGCTGACGGTGACGGTCTGGCCGACCTTGACGTCTTTCAAAGTCATCACGATACCCCCCTTGCTTACACCAACACGCGGTTGGCCATGGATTTGTCCAGGGCGATGCGGCTGTCCTTGACCTGCACGATGAGACCGCTGCCCAGGTCGGTCAAAACCAGCACGTCCTGCCCGACCACAAAGCCCAGCTCCGCCAGGTGCTGACGGACCTCGTCCCGGCCGGTGATCTTGCGGATGGTGGCGGGCGCGCCCACCTGTGCCATCGTCAAAGGCATACCCAACATCTCCCCTGCCCGGCCGTGCCGGGCTGTATTTACGGTATGAGTTTACCACCGCTAATTATAGTTGTCAATAGCTAACTGCAAATTTTTTCACATTCGTCGCCCCGTACAAAAGGTTTTTACCTTGTCCGGTTTTTTTGCGCAAAAGCGGCCCCGGCGAAAGCCGGGGCCGCCTGTATTGGGTTAGGGTTTACAGTACAAAGAATGTACAGGTCATAGGTTCCAAAACCACCTTGCCGGCGGCCTGCGGCGCGCCGGAGAGGTCGGGCAGGGCATCGCCGGCGCCCAGGGTCAGGTCGCAGCCGTTCAGCGTCATGACGGTGGCGCGCTTGTTGCCGCCCTTGCCGGCCAGCGTGTAGCGCGTGGCCTCCTTGGGCAGCTCGACGGTGGTCGCCTCGGTCTCGGAGTTGTTGATGATGAGGTAGACGACACCGTCCTGCCCGTCCTTGCGGGAGTGGGCGTAGACATGGGCGCCCATGCGGGTGGGCTCGCCGGTGTCATAGACGGTGGTGCCCATCAGGCGGGTCCACAGCAGCACCGCAAAGTAGTTGGGGCGCGGCTCGTGGGTGACGCGGTCGAGGTAGGCGTAGTCCGAGGCCGCCAGCGTGTTGTGGAAGATGACGCCGTCGGTGATGGCGGAAAAGCCGCCCGCCTCGTTGAGGGTGCGCAGCACGTCCAGGTAGGTGGAGGCCCAAGTATCGCCGCCGCCGCCGGCGTCGCCGGATTCAGTCACCCACATCTCGCCGCCGGGGCAGTATTCGTCACGCAAAGGCGCGTTGCCGCGCGCATTGTTGAGCGCCACGGCCAGGTACGCCTCGCTGTTGGCCTCCTCGGGCAGCCAGTGGCCGGCGGGCATGGCCCCGGCCAGCCGCTCCGACACGCCGTTGTAGTAGTGGTAGCTGTACACGTCCAGGGGGCAGGGGTCGGGGCCCATCAGGTCGCGGGTGGAGCAGGTCTTGAGCACCATCTCGACGCCGCCGCCGGCCTTCTTGCCGGCGTCCTCGCCTTCCTTGCCGAAGCCGCCGCCCTCGCCGCCGACCGAGCAGGGCCCGATGTAGAGGCAGTCCGGGTAGTTGGCCTTCAGCCAATCATAGAAAATCTTCTGGTCGCGGGCATGGTCGGCGGCCGTGTAGTCGGCCGGGAAGCCGGTGTCGCTGAGCATATTGGGCTCGTTGACGAACTCCGACCCGCTGATGGGCACGCCGTAATCGGCGCTGAATTTGAACAGCTTTTCGGCCTCATGCGGGGTCCAGGGCGGGATGGGGCCCTTGTCGGTGCCGTAGACGCCGGGGCAGGCCGAGACCGACACCATCAGCTTGGCGCCGACCGCCTTGACGAAGTCCAGCACGCCGACCCACTGCTCGCGGGTCAGGGTGTTTAAGTAGCCCTCCGGCACCTTGCCGCCCATCTTGCCGTCGAGATCATAGTAGGTCTTGGTCGCCCAGGTGCCGGACACACGCACCCACAGCGGGCCGAACTCCTTGGCCAGCTTGCGCAGCTTCTCGTCATACAGATCGATGGGCGGATAGACCTGCATCAGGTCCTTGTAGGCCGCAGCCAGCCCGCCCGACATATCGACATTGAAGGGCTCGGTGCCGGCGATCTGGCCGGGGGTGTAGGCCTTCCAGAAGGTGCCGCCCGTGACCTCGGCAAACTCGATGTTGTAGCTCATCATGCGGGGGTTGACCTCGCGCAGCGCTTTCAGCGTGCCGGGGTCCAGCCTGACGAATTCTGCCATGGGATATCGCTCCTTTCGGGGAAAAAATATAAACAAGGGCCGCCGCCGGCAAAAGCCCGGCGGCGGCCCGACGGTACTGCCCTGACAGTACCATGATACCGCGTTTTTTGGTGCTGGTATAAGGAAAATTTTGCGTTTTATCCGTACTGTATCCGCAAAAGGGGCCGCCAAACGCCCCCGGCCGGTCAGCTTTTGAGCGCCGTCAGGCGGGCGAAATACTCGGCGTGGGCCTGCTGATACTCGCGGTTGAAGTCCTCGTCGCGGCCGGCGTGCAGCATACCGGCGTAGTCGTGCACCTGGTGGGCCAGCTCCGGCGTGGCGCGCACGATGGTGGCCATGCCGATGTTGGAGCAGGTGTCCGAGATGCGCTCGGCCTCGGTCAGCAGGTCCAGGAACTCGCTGCCGGCAAAAATCGTGCATTTCCCCTCGCGCAGGCGCTCCAAATGGCTGCTTTTGAGGGTGCCGACCATGTCGTCCACGACCTCCTCCAGCGGCTCGATGTGGCGGGCGGAGTCGACGTCGCGCTTTTCAAAGGCGGTGCGGCTGTAGTCGAGGATGGTGTCCAGCAGCCCGCGCAGCACCTTGACCTCGCGCTGGGCGGCGGCCGAGAATTTGGCGCCGTGCGCCTGCATATCGGCGGCGATCTCGGCCACGTTCATGGCGTGGTCGCTCAGGCGCTCGAACTCGGTGACGACGGTGTAGTAGTGGTTCAAGATCTCGATGTGGTAGGGCACGGTCAGGTGGGCGGAGAGCTGCACCAGATAGTTGCTGATGCGGTCGGCCATCGCGTCCACGCGGTCCTCGGCGGCGGTGATGTCGGCGACGGCGTCGGCGTCATAGCTTTCGATGACGTCAAAGGCCTTGTCGACGCTGGCGCGGCCGACCTCGTACATGGCGAGCAGCGCCTCATAGCAGCGGCCCAGGGCCAGCGCCGGCGTGCTGAAGAAGGCGGGGCTGAAGGCGTCGGCCATGGCGTCCTCCGGCCCGGCGGCGGGGGCCTGCTTATCCGGGACAAGGCGGTAGCTGGCCTGCTCCAGCCCGCGCAGGCAGGGGAACAGCGCCAGCGCGCAGGCCAGGTTGAACAGCGTGTTGGTGTTGGCGATGCCGCCGGAATCGATGACCCGGCCCCACAGCCCGTCCAGCACGCCCAGCCGGTGCAGGATGGCGACGGCGAGCAGGATGAGCAGCGACTTGCCGAGGTTGTACAGGATGTTGACGGTGCCCACGCGCTTGGCCTCCGGCTTGGCGCCGATGTTGCAGACGATGGCGGTGGTCACGCAGTCGCCGAGATAGATGCCGACCAGCACCGCGTAGATGGCCCCGAAGGTGAGCTGGCCGGAGGTCGAGAACGCCTGCAGGATGCCGATGCTGGCCGAGGAGCTTTGCAGCACGAAGGCGACGCCGGCGCCGGTCAGATAGCCGAGCACGGGGTTGCCGCCGAGGCGCGAGAACAATCGCTCGATGATGCCGCTCTCGGCCAGCGTGCTGACGGCCGCCGTCATGTTGAGCAGGCCGGAGAACAGGATGCCGAAGCCGATAGCGATCTGCCCGGCCGTGCCGGGGCCGCGGCTGCCGCGGTACATGATGATGACGATACCAACGATGAGCGCCGCCGGCGCCAGCGTCGAGGGCTGGAACAGCTTCAAGAAAGAGGCGCCCTCGGCGTTCAAATCGAGCAGGCGGATGATCTGCCCGGTGACCGTGGTGCCGACGTTGGCGCCCACGATGATGCCGAGCGACTGGTGCAGCGACAGGATGCCCGCGCCGACCAGGCCCGAGGTGATGACGATGGTGGCGGTGGAGGACTGGATGACCGCCGTCATGGCCAGCCCGAGCAGAAAGGCCTTGACCGGCGTGTTGGTCAGCTGCTCCAGCGCCGTTTTGAGCGTGCCGGAGGAGCCTTCCTTGAGGCCGTCGCCCATCAGGCGCATACCGTACAAAAACATCGCCAGCCCGCCGAGCAGGGATATCAGGTCAAAAATACTCATGGTCGCTCCCGTATGGGTAGGGTTTGCCGCGTCTTTCCGCGTTCTACCCAGTATTATACCAGAAACCGACAGCGATTTCTACCCTTTGGGAGGATGTCCTGCGATCGGGGAACTTTTTCCGGTCGAAAAAGGCGGAAAAGTTCCCAACATAATAGATAAGTGCTTTTTGAATATAAGCATCCGACAGGGCTCTTCCTGCCGGGCACCTTTCTGTTTCGCATTTTTGAAAAATACTTGATTTTGCGAAATAGATTGCGGTATAATACGAACGAGGTGGTTTGCCGTGCGATTGATCAAGCGTGACTTCTATCTGAACAAGCTGAAGGATGTCATGGGCACCCCGGATATCAAAGTCATTACCGGCGTCCGGCGCAGCGGAAAGTCCAAGCTGCTGGAGGTTTTCATGGCCCATGTTCTGGACACCGATCCGAGCGCGAACATCATTCATATCAATTTCAATATGACTGCGTATGAGGGTCTGACTGAATATCATGCACTGAATGACTATATCGAAAAAGCATATACACCGGGGAAAAACAACTTCATCTTCATTGACGAGGTCCAGATGTGTGATGGCTTTGAGAAAGCCATCAACAGCCTTCACGCTTCCGAGAAATACGACATTTACATCACGGGCTCCAACGCTTTCCTGCTGAGCAGTGATCTGGCGACCCTGTTCACCGGACGCACCTTTGAAATCGAGGTGTTTCCCTTCTCCTTTGCGGAGTTCATGCAGTACTTTGATCTGACGGACCAGTATTCCGCCTTGAACCGCTATATCCGGGAGGGAGGAATGTCCGGCTCCTATCTCTATAAAACACCGGAATCGAAATACAGCTATATCTCCGATGTTTTCAACACGCTGATCGTCCGGGATATCCAGCGCAAGTATCGGATACGCAGCATGCCGCTGATGGAGCGTCTCTGTGATTTCTTAATTGATAATATCTCCAATCAGATTTCCACCCGCAGCGTGGCCGCAAGCTTTATAAGAGAGCACAACAAAACAAATGACCGCACCATCAGCGCCTATATCAAGTATCTCTGCAACGCTTTTGCGTTCTACAAGGTCAGACGGTACGATATCCAGGGCAAACGGTACCTGGCGTCAAATGATAAATACTATCTCAGCGACCACTCCTTCAAGTATGCCAAGCTGGGCACAAAAAACGCCGATTACGGCAGGATGATCGAGAACATCGTCGCCATCGAGCTTCTGCGCCGGGGATATGAGCTGTATGCCGGGGTGTTGTATAAGAAGGAGATCGACTTTGTCGCCATCAAGCGCGATGAAAAGGTCTATATCCAGGTTTCGGGCAGCATAGACGACCCCGACACCTTCCAGCGCGAGATCGAGTCGCTGCTGAGGATCCGGGACGCATACCCGAAGCTGCTTCTCACCCGCACCCGCCAGGAGGCGTACCAGTACGAGGGCGTGCAGATCATCGACGTGGCGGATTGGCTTCTGCAGAATTGAAGGTGAGGTACTCATAATTATTGATGCTGAAAATTATCGGGTAAGGGGAAGCTGTAAAGGGCAGGCTGCCAACATAAATTTCCCGGTCTGGCGGGGAACTTCTCCCCTGCCAGACCGGGCTTTTCTGTATCGTTTTGTGATCTCTATTTTGTCGGTGCCATTCTCAAAAGGTCCGCCAGCACTTGGCGCGCATGAAAGCTTCCGTCTCGCCACCGTCCCGGTCCTCATAACAGGCGACCAGCAGGCGCTTGAATTCTGGCACGTTCTGCTCCGGGATGACCAGCAGGCCCTGTCCCTGTGCAATCATGTAATGGTTGGCAAAAATCACCGCGGCGCGCTTGTTGCCGTCGTTGAAGACCTGCGCTTTCATGCAGTACAGGCACAGGCGGATGGCCGTATCAACGGCATCCGCATCCCCGGCACGGGCCAAAATGACGCTGATATTCTCTTTGACGACCGTTTCGATGGGCAGCGGCGGAACATAGCTCGTGCCGCCAATGGTCACCGGCACGCCGCGGATACGCCCGCCGTCGGCAAAAAAGCCTTCGTTGACCAGGCGAGCGATGTGGCAAAGAATATCGTAATTCGTCGGGTAGCCGAGCACATCCTTGTCCAAGATGAACTCCCACGCGTGCTTGAGGTTCAAGATCTTCTGCACGTCGGCGGCGGTCATGCCGGCCACGGCGCCGCCGTCAATGATGTCCTCCGTCTGCGGGAAGGTCGTGGCCACGCCTTCCAAAATTGCCTGGTCGTAGATGTTGGCCTTCATGTTGGCGCGGGCAAAGTCCAAATTAAGCAACACACGCGGCGGCAGCTCGGTCTCGGTATAGCCGAGCTTGGCCAGCTCCTTCTCCACGCGGCGGATGTTTTTGCGCAGCTCGCGCGCCTCCCGCGCGTTGCGCAGCAGCAGCTCATACAGCGGCTCGGAATAGATATCCACATAGGTGGATGTCAGGCGGCTGCCCACACGTTTGCGCACATACAGGTAGCGCTGCTCATCGCGTTCCTTGATCTCTGGGCTGCCGTCATACGGTATCAGCCTAAGGCGGGCCTGATAATCTGCCTTCTGGTGCAACAGCTCCTGGATTTGAGCATATTCAGCTTCCATTTTCTATCTCCCGTTTGTAGGGAACTTTTATGGATGTATAATAGCAAAAAGTTCCCCAATATGCAAGTGCTTCTGCTACATTATGGTGCTAAATCATCAGTCCGGGAAATTTTTGATGAATTTTTCAAGAGTACCCTATTTTTGAGTCACATAACTAAAAGAGGGCCGAGGCTTCGACCCTCTTTTCATATCGTTCATTCCACTTTTAAGAACCCGTCCGCGAACGCGGCCGGGAACTGGAACGACTTTTGCATCCCGGCAAAATCCACGCGGACATAGCCGCCGTCCAGCTGTACCACCGTGCCCCTGCCGAAAGCACGGTGACTGACCTTACTGCCGACCGCCACGCCCGAGACATCCACCGCCGCCTTGGGCCTGGCCGGAGCCGCCGAGGCTGCAGGCACCGGCACCACAAAGGCGGGGCGCCATGTCGGCGCGGGAGGGGGCGCGGGTACCGCCGGAGCTGCTTTTTGGGTGTTGGCCACAGGCACAGAGCTGCCTGCCGCGGCGCCCGCTTTCGCCACCGCGGCAGCGGCCGCCTCCGTACCGGCAGCCCGCTGCGATTCCTGCAAAAGCCCGGCCATGCGCTCATAATCGCGGCGGGTGATGACGGTGTTGTACAGCCCCACCTCCTCGCCGGCGTGGCGGTCGATGCCGGTGTAGGAAAGGCTGGCGTCCTCATACCGCTTGAACTTGTACACGGCGTCGTTCATCAGCGCTTCGTTGAAGACGTTGAGCGAGACCAGCAGCTCAAAATCCTTGACCTCCAGCCCCGTCACCTTTTTGAACAGCGCCGGTTCCAGCTGCGTGATGACGTCCTTCAGGCTGTACTCGCGGTAGTCGGTCAGGTACATGAACACCGGCACGCGGGTGGCAAATTTGATGAGCTTTTCCTGGATGAGCTTGCGCTTGCTCTTGTACTCCTTCTCGGCCTCGGTCAACTCCCGCTTCTCGGCGGGGGTCAGCCTGTCTTTCTCCTGCCGTGCCTTTTTGACCGCCGCCGATTTGTTGATGATGGTCTCGATGTCCGCGTTGAGGCTGCGGAAACCCTCGATGCGCATCAGCGCCTGCATGGCCTCCTCGTTGGCCAGCAGGCGGGCCAGCGTCTCGTTGTCGACGTTGACGAGCAACGCGCTCTCCCACCGCTTGGCCAGCAGCGTGGCCGAGGTGCCGGCCATCGCGATGTCCAGTATCTCGCCGGCGTCCACCTGCCGCATGGCGCTGCCGTCATAGGCCAGCACCGGCAGAAAATGGATGAACTCGCCGACCTTTTTCTCGGGGTTGCTCTCGGCCACGTTCAGCCGGCAGCTGTAGTCCGAGATCTGCCGCAGCGCGCGGTCCAGCGCAAAGTCAAAGACATAGCATTCTTCCTTGAGTACGGTGCGGGTGCCGTCGTCGTTCTCGACCTCCCACGGGCTCTGCACGCGGAACGCGGCCTGGAAATAGGTCTCCGGGCTGGTCAAGTTGCGCAGCATGAAGATGCCGGTCCACAGGCGGACGGTGACGCCGGCGGTCAGCTTGCCGCAGGAGAGCGTGATGGTCTTGGTGGTCAGCGGGTCGCCCATCGAGCGGCGCACCGGCTCCAGCGCCGCCGCGCCGATGCCCGCCGCGCTTCCCGCGCAGACGTTGACGGTGTAATCGTGGTAAAAGGTATTCTGCCGCTGTGCCAGCAGGTTAGCCATCGCATGGCAGGCGGCGACGTTGGGCAAAAACCACAGCGTGTGCGTCAACACGTTCAAAAGGCGCGTGTCGGAGTAGGGCATGGGCGGCTTCTGCGCGCCGAGCTTGAGTTCGTCGACGTTTGTCTCAAGATACGCGCCGCGGATGAGGTCGAGCCATTTCTGCACATAGTCCTCATACTTGAAGCGCGCCGCACTCCCCTGCCCCTCGGCGGCAAAAAATACGTTGAGGTCGAACTCATTGAATTCGCCCTGCCGGGCGATGTCCTGGATGTTGTCCGGGATGCGGTAGGTCATCATCACCATGCGCGGCAGGGCGCGGTAGGGGTTGCCCGGCCCTGTCCACGCGGCCTTGGCACGCTGCTCGTCGCCGTAGGTCCAGTTATAGATTTGTTCTTCGATGAACTCGCCGGAGTTGAGGGCGCGAAACGGCGTGCCGGACAGGTATAAGTAGTAGCGCGTGGTGATGGGCAGCCACGTTTCGTCGCAGGCGTTGCCGCGGTCATAGCGGCTCAGGTCCTCGTCGTAGACGTCCTCGTCCTGCTCGAACAGGCGCTTGGCGTTCTCTTTCCAGGCGCCGAAATGGTACTCGTCAAAGATGACGAGGTCCCAGTTCATCATGTGCACCCACTCGTTGTTGGCCTTGATGCCGCCGGTCTCGCGGTTGACGCCGAGCAGGTCCTGGAAAGAGCCAAAGCAGACGATGGGCCGCGATTTATCGCAGTGCTCGAACTGGGCGTCCATGCCCGGCTCGGCGGGGTTCTGCGGGCGGCAGATGAACTGCCAGCCCTCAAAATCAACGTGCTGCAGAAGGTCGTCCCGCCAGGCCGCCTGCGCGGCGGGCTTGAAGGTCAAGATCAGCACCCGCTTGAGGCCCATCTGCTTGGCCAGCTGGTAGGCGGCAAAGGTCTTGCCGAAGCGCATTTTGGCGTTCCACAAAAACTTGGGGATGTGGGCGGCGCCGTCTTGGCCGGCAGATTTGTAATAGGCCATCGTCCGGGCCACAGCCGTTTTTTGCTCCGGGCGCATACCAAAGGTCTTGGTGCGGTCCTCGACGTTGGCGGTGCGGGTGCGCACGGCGGTGATGGCAGCCAGCACATCGTCCGGTGTGCAGCGGAACCATTCGCCGCCCACGCCCTCGATGTGCTTTTGCCGCAGCATCCGGTGCACGGCATGGTCGGTGAAAGAGCCGCCGTCCGGGTACATGGCGGATTCCCGCACCACGATATGGTACGGCGCGCAGCCGTCCGGGCGCTTGGTGGGGTACTGCTGCGCCACGCGGCGGTCGATGTCGCGGGCGGTATAGCCTACTTTCAAACAGCCGGGATAACTGCTGTCACTGTAGGCGTAGATCATCGGATGGTCTGCGGGGCGCTGGGGAAAAAAGTCCATCGTCGGCATTGTACGTTCCTCGTTATTCCATCGGGCGTATCATGGATTCAATAAAGGCGATCTCCTCGTCGCTCAGACCGTATTTTTGGTAGAGCTCAGCATCCGTCCACGGACGGGAAAAGTCCTGCATGGGGACAAACTGATATACGTTTTTGGTGGCGTGCTGTGTGTTTTTCAATAGCAGGACGAGAAAACGAAGAAATTTTGTCGATAAATAGCTGATGATATTTTCCGCAATCTGTTTTGTTTCACATGGACCAATGACCAAATACGTTTCTGTACAAGCCGACCCCGGTTCACCGTAAAACGGCTTGTTGATGATTTGATGCGGGAAGTCCTCGCCGGCGCCGTATGCGTAGGAAATATACACCTTGTGCTTGTCGATCATTTCTGTGCCAGCGGTAATGTACCGCGGGTTTATATAGCCGATGCTTTTGTTGCCGTATAGCTTGATGCTACCGGCCTGTTTTAGCTGGTTTCCTGTAACATTTGTAGACAGACCGAAAGGTTTTCGAGCGCTGATAAGTTCAGAAAACGATTTTTCTTGTAAGGCTTTTACTTTCCTGTAAATCGATATAGCCTCATTGTATCGGATAAATGTGGATGTTCCGTTTTCCAACAGCGAACGTATCATCGTAGAGGTTTCGCCATTACGGCAAGTTGTAACTTGACATTCCCCACGATAATCTCTTTCCCAAAGGAAATAACAAACACCGCCCTTTATTTCAACGCTTGGAAAGCAATCTGAAGAAAGCGGATAGTCATACAGCTTGCTCAAATGTTGAGAATTAAGCATCAGATTGCGAAATTCATCAAGGCCCTTACCTCCTGAAAACCACCTGGAAGGTATAATCATTGATAAATAACGCGGAGCAAGTTTTATGGATCGTTCAACAAATAAATTATATATTGGCGTTGCACTGCCGCCACCTGCACCGTCATTCAACTGATACGGCGGGTTGCTGACGATGACATCGAATTTCATGTTGAAGATATCCCCCGGCGTTGGTGTGTGTATCCACTCATAAGCGTGGGTCTCGAGGTCCTCGCCGCGTTTGGCGGCACCGTACTCGGCTTCCGACGCGCCGCAGAAAATGCAGCGCCCGTCACGCCATCGGTGCCGGATGCGCTTGAAGCGGATGTTGCCCTGTATGTCGGGGAATTTTGAGACGGAGTATGGGCCGTTCGGGTATTTTGAGCAGTACACACTGCGCCGGGCCAGCAGACTGGTCAGCTCGGTGATGGCGATGCCGTACAGCTGTTTTTGGAAGATGTGGTCTATCCGCTGCTGCAAATCGGGGATGGCATCCTCCAGCCCCACGATGAGCCGCTTGGCGATCTCGCGCAAAAATACGCCGGATTTGACCGCCGGGTCCAAAAAGGTCGTGTCCGGGCTGCGGAACAGCTCCTGCGGCAGCATATCCAAAAGGGCGTTCGCCACCTCCGGCGGGGTGAACACCTCGTCGTTGGACAGGTTCGCGATGCAGCTGAGCACATCGGGGTTATACGTTGCCGGGGCCGTTCGTTTCGTCATCGTCCTGCACCTTTCGGTAATGTGTTACGACCTGCCGCAGCAGCTCGCTCTCCGCCGGCGGCGCGGCGGGCGAGACATCCGGCAGTTTCAGCTGCTCCGGCCCGGTTTGGGCCTGGGCCTCCTCCAGCAGCCTGTCAAAGCGGTAATCCTTGCGCTGCAGGTTGGCGCCGGTGATGAATGACCACTCGGAAAAGACGATGGGCAGGTCGGTGTCCTGGCCGTTGGCATCCACGCAGCGCATGGACAGCGCGTTGCCGCACACGATGTTGCGCTTGAAGATGACCCGCACCGCGCGGCGGGTCTCGTCGTTCGCTGCCCTGCCGCAGACCTTGGTGTACTCCCCGTTCCAGATATCGAACATCCGCTGGCGGCAAATTTCGACGTTGTCCTGCAAAATATCTACGCCATAGATGCTGCACGCCGCGATGACGGCCTTTTTCTCATAGTCGGGCAGCGAGATGCTTTTGCGGCGCGGGATGCGCGATTCCCGCAAAGCCACCGCCAGCTTGCGGCGCAGGATCTCGGCCAGGAAAGCTCCTTCTCCACAGGCCGGCTCCAGGAAGCGGCTGTCGATGCGCTCGGTCTCCGGCTTGACAAGGTCTAAAATGGCGTTGACTTCTCGGGGGTTCGTAAACACTTCTCCGTGTGCCGCTACCCGCTCTTTGGATTTGACCTGCCGTTCCATACTGCCCCCGGATTTTTGGTTTAAAAAAGGGTAAAATACCACCTATTTTATCTATAAAGCTACCAAATATTGACACTTTCGGCTAAAAGTACCAATATCTTGACGATTGTATGCACTTTGCAACAGAAAATTGTATATTTTTGTCAGGATGGTGATGAAAGTGCTTGGCGAACGGCTATCGGAAATACGCAAGGATTACAAACAAACACAATATGATCTGGCAAGGGCACTGGACGTTGGTGTGCAGACGGTACGCAACTGGGAACAGGGCCGCAACTACCCGCCCGGTGATAAATTGATGCTGATTTGTGAGTTGTACAACACCTCCGCCGATTATTTGCTGGGCCTTTCCGACTACGACCCCTCCGGCGAGGAGCGCCGCCGCAAAAGCCGCCTGAGCCAGGAGGAGCTTGCCGCCCTGCATGACTACGAAAAATATCTGCTCTGGAAACGCAGAACCACCAGCCGGTGAGGAGTCCCCCGGCTGGTGGTTTTTGTATCCTGCAATAAATTACAGCTTAAATTCCCGTTTAGAAGAACATCGCATAATAAATCGGCATATAGATGATTTTTCCGTCTTTTTTGACCGTTCTCTCGTTGGAGACCACATATGCCTTTTTGATATGATAGTCCTCATTGCCCACAAAGTGGCTGAGCGCGCTGTGGACGGTATAATCCTTGCCGGACTTCACCTTAATGGGCACGACGGCCAAATCGTCGTAGTCGTCGATGAGATAATCCACCTCGCCCTTGCTGCGGTTGTCGTAATAGAACAGCCGGTGCCCGTGGGCGGCCAGTTCCTGCGCAACGACGCTCTCATAGACTGAACCAAGATTGATGCCGGCTTCGTCATCCATTACGGCGCGGATGTTGGGGCCATACAGGGCGCTGCTCAGCAGCCCGACGTCGTTCCAATAGAGCTTGAGCAGGTTTTTTCCCACCGACTGTGCGAGCGGAAACATAGGGTTTGCGATCGCGTTGACGTCCAGCGCGATGCCGGCGGAGATCAGATATTCAAACTCGTCCTGGTAGTCTGCAAAGCGTCTGCCTTTTTTCTCCTCGATGTTCTGAAAAACCACCCGCTTCTTCTTGTTTTCCAGGTTGGAGGGGACCAAGTCATAGATGCGGCGGATCTTCAGTCTTCGGTTGTTGTCCTGTTCGTATTTTGCCGCATCGTCAACATAAAATTGGCGGATGTCACTGTGGATGGCCCGCACCCGGACGATGTTGGCATCTGCCAAAAAGGAATTCACCGCGTCGGGCAGGCCACCGATGAGAAGGTATTTTTTGAACAGGTCCATGACCCGCGTATGCACGGCCCCGTCCAGGCTCTGTCCGGCAGCAAAGGCCTGCCGCATCCCGTCGACGGCATAGCGGCCAAACCCGTTGGCGAGCAGAAATTCCTCGAAATCCAGCGGGAACATCCGCTGGACCTCGATGCTGCCGATGGGGATAGAGGTCGTTTTTTTCAGTGTCACACCCAACAGTGACCCGCAGGCGATATAGGTATACCGGTCATCCTGCTTCAAAAATTTGAGCATCGTCAGCAGATGCGGATATACCTGTATCTCGTCCAGAAAAATCAGCGTATCCTGCTTTTTGCCCATTTTTTCGCCGGCCAGCGTGCTGAGCTGGAAATAGAAGTCCTGCACAGTGCGGACCTGCTCAAACCGCTTGGGACCGTTGCAGTCCTCTGCGAAATTCAGCTCGATGTAATTTTTAAACAGCTTCTGCCCGACATGGCGGATGATAAATGTCTTCCCAATTTGTCGGGCCCCGTCGATGACTAGTACCTTGTTGGTTTCGGATCTCATATAATTTTCGATAAAAGGCCGAATTTTTCGGTATAACATGGGAAACCTCACACTTTTCAACAAGAATAGACCGTCAATAAATACACTTTTCAATAGAAATATATTGTTAAAAACAACACTTTTCAATATTTATTATACTCAAAAAATCACACTTTTCAATACCGGCTCCCAAAATTCCCGGGGCAAAATGGGCTTGCCATCCCCCAAATCCCCGTCACGGGACGACCCTGCCCCCGCATACACTGTGCGGGGGGTGAAGTGTATGTTGGGGGTATTGGCGCTGTTTTTGCAGGCGGCGGCGGGGCAGGTGCTGTACCTGGCGCTGCGGCTGGAGAGCGGGAGCTTTCCGCGGCCGCTGCCGCCGGCCGAGGAGCAGGCTGCCTTTGCGGCCCTGCAGGCAGGCGACGCGGCGGCGCGGGACAAACTCATCCGCCACAACCTGCGGCTGGTGGCCCATGTGGCCAAAAAATACTACGCCGTGCAGAGCGCGCAGGACGATATCATCAGCATCGGCACCATCGGGCTCATCAAGGCGGTGGACACCTACCGTCCCGAGCGCCGCGTGCGCTTTGCCAGCTATGCCAGCCAGTGCATCGAGAACGAGATCCGTATGTACCTGCGCAAGCTCCGGCGCGAGGTGCCCACGGTCAGTTTGCAGGAGCCGCTGGAGGGCGCCGGCAATGACGGCGGGCAGCTGACGCTGGCCGACGTGCTGCCGGACGAGGCCGTGATGACCGACGGCTGTGAGCGGCGGGACACCGCCGCCCGCCTGCGGCGGCTGGTGGCGGCGCTGCCGCCGCGGGAGCAGCGGGTGCTGGCGCTGCGCTACGGTCTGGGCGGCCGCGCGCCGCTGACCCAGCAGCAGGTGGCCGAGCGGCTGGGCATCAGCCGCAGCTACATCTCCCGCATCGAAAAGCGGGCGCTCGAACAGCTCGGCGCCCGCTGGCGGGAAAACAACGGATAAGGCGCGCCGCCCCCGGTCCTTTGCGGGCCGGGGGCGGCGCGTTTGTTGCTTTTTTACTGTGTGCTGACGCCCAAGGTCACGTCCAGCGTGATGAGACGGCCGTCGCGCTCGATCTGCAGCGTGACGGTGTCGCCCACCTCGCAGTCGGCCAAATAGTCGGTCAGGTCGCTGTTGACTGAGATGGGCACGTCGGCCACGGCGGCGATGCGGTCGCCCATCTGCACGCCGGCGGCGTCGGCGCCGCTACCCTGCGTGACCTGGTAGACATAGACGCCATAATTGGTCACGCCGTACTGCTGGGCCATCTGGGCGTCGTCGATGGTGATGACGGTGATGCCCAGCGCCGGGCGCTGCACGAACCCGACGTCGATGAGATCACGGGCGACGCTGAGCGCCGCGTTGACCGGGATGGCGAATCCAAGGCCCTCGGCCTCGGTCGGGCTGCCGGTCGCATCGACCGAGCGGCTCTTGGCGTTGACGATGCCGATCAGCTCGCCGTTGGCGTTGAACAGGCCGCCGCCGGAGTTGCCGGGGCTGATGGCCGCGTTGGTCTGGATCAGGGTCATGGCGTTGCTCTGGACGCTGACCTCGCGGTTGATGGCGCTGATGATGCCGTCGGTCACGGTGCCGCCCAGGCGGCCCAGCGGGTTGCCGACCGCCAGCACCGTCTCGCCGACGGCGAGCGTGTCGGAATCACCCATGACGGCCGGGGTCAGGCCGGTGGCCTCGATCTTGATGACCGCGATGTCGGTGCTGGTGTCGGCGCCGACGACGGCGGCCGTGTACTCGCTGTCATCGGCCAGCGTGACCTTGATGTTCTGCGCGCCGTTGACGACGTGGGCGCAGGTCAGGATATAGCCGTCCTCGCTCATGATGACGCCGGAGCCGGCTCCACTCTGCACATAGCTGC
This sequence comes from uncultured Gemmiger sp., assembly GCA_947631565.1. Lineage (GTDB taxonomy): Bacteria > Bacillota > Clostridia > Oscillospirales > Ruminococcaceae > Gemmiger. The sequence goes on from CANRLV010000013.1 coordinate 45,617, forward strand.
CGCCGAACCAGTTGTAGGGCGTGCTGACCATCTGCTCGGTGGTGATGACAACGACGCTGGGCGCCACGATGGAGGCAACGTCCTTAAGCGGCAGCGTGGCACCGACCGCACTGCCCTGCGGGGTGTCCCCGTCGTCGCGCGGCGAGACCTGCTGCACGACCACGCTGGAGCCGGCAAGGCCCATGCGGGCGGCCAGCACCGCGCCGCCGAAGCCGCCGGCCGCGCCCAGGGCCAGCACCAGCAGCCCGGCAAGGATGCGCAGCAGCACCTTTTTGGCGCCGCCGTGCTTCTTTTTGGGCGGCTGCGGCGGCTGCGGGGCGCTGGAATAGCTGTAACCGTTGTACGCGCCGCCGCCGTTCATGCTGCTGGCGTAGCCGCCCTGGGGCTGGGTGTGGGGGTTATAGTTGTAGTTGTACTGGTAGCCGTTGTACGCGCCGCCGGGCTGGCCGGCGGGCTGCGCGGCCCCACCGGCCGCGGGCTCGGTGTAGTCGGTGCGGGCGGTGTTGGCGGTGTTCATGCCGCTGCTGCCCACGTTGGGGTAGGCGCTGCCGGCGTTCGGGGCGCCGGCGGGCGCGGGCTGCGGGGCGGCTGCCTCCGGGGCGGGGGCCGCTTCCGGGGCGGCGGGCGCCGCGGCGGAGTCCGCCGTAGAGG
>CANRLV010000014.1 GCA_947631565.1 uncultured Gemmiger sp.
AAAAGCAGCCAGCAGTTTCCCGCTGGCTGTGAAAATCCTTATTCTTTTTCATTGTCCTCTTGACGGGTCGCAGTTCAAAGTGACGGTTTTCTTTTTAGATAACCCTATCTGGTCAGAGCTAACCGCTTATCGGCAGCGCTCTTTCTGCGATTCCATAGCGCGGTGAAGAGATCCGGGCGGGCAGCGGCCGCCTTCAATCCTTGACGTACAGCCCGCAGTGGCAGGGGCCGTGGAAGTCCGGGTCCGCGAGCTGGGCCTTGAATTCGGCGCAGATGCAGATGTTCTCGGGGATGTGCTGGATGCGGCAGGGGCAGTAGCCGCCGGTGCGCTTAAGGCCCTCGCGGATGGTGGCGACCAGCGCGGCGTCGCCATTCAGGCGGAATTTTGCTTTCGGCATCGTTTGACCTCCTTACTGCGGCTTGACCGTGAACTCCTGCTCGCAGTAGGCGCAGCGGTAGCGCCCGCTGGGCGTGAGCAGAAAGATGTGGTCGCACTCCTCCTCGATGCTGGTGATGCAGCGGGGGTTGGTGCATTTGATGACGTTGACCAGGCGCTTGGGCTGCTGCGGGCGCACCTTGCGGGCGATGTGCCCGTCCTCGATGACCGTGATGGAGATCTTGGGGTCCAGGTAGCCCAGGATATCAAAGCTCAGGTGCGAGACGTCGCCCTCGATCTTGATGATGTCCTTCTTGCCGGTCTTCTCGCTGCGCACGTTCTGCAACAGCGCCACGCTGGCCCCGGCCAGCTTTTCCAGCTCCATCAGGTGGTAGAGCGCCAGCCCGGTGCCGGCCGTGATGTGGTCGATGACCACGCCGTTTTGGATCTCGTCGACCTTCAGCATACAAACGCCACCTCCCCGGTCTTGGGGTCTTTAAGCCCCAGCAGCGTCATGATCAGCGCCATGCGCATATACACGCCGTTCTGCGCCTGCTCAAAGTAGGCGGCGCGGGGGTCGTCGTCGACGCCCAGGCTGATCTCGTTGACGCGCGGCAGCGGGTGCAGCACCGCCATGTCGGGGCGGGCCAGCTTCATCTTGTCCTCGGTCAGGATATAGCTGTTTTTCAGCCGCACATAGTCCTCTTCATTGAAAAAGCGCTCGCGCTGCACGCGGGTCATATACAGGATATCGAGCTCCGGCAGCGCCTGCTCCAGGCTGCGCACCTCGGTGAAGGGGATGCCGCGCGGGGCGAGCACCTCCTCGATGATATAGTCCGGCACGCGCAGCTCTTCGGGCGAGATGAGCACGAAGCGCATCCCCTCGCAGCGGGCCAGGCTTTTGATGAGCGAGTGCACGGTCCGCCCGAACTTGAGGTCCCCGCAAAGCCCGATGGTCAAGCCGTCCAGCGTGCCCTTGCGGCGGCGGATGGTCATCATGTCGAGCAGGGTCTGGGTGGGGTGGCTGTGGCCGCCGTCGCCGGCGTTGATGACCGGGATGCGGCTGTAACGCGCGGCCCGCGCCGGCGCGCCCTCCTTGGGGTGGCGCATGGCGGCGATGTCGGCATAGCAGCTGACGATGCGGATGGTGTCGGCCACCGTCTCGCCCTTGGCCGCGCTCGACACGCCCGCGTCCGGGAAGCCGATGACCTGCCCGCCCAAATTGAGCATGGCCGCCTCGAACGAGAGCCGCGTGCGGGTGCTGGGCTCATAGAACAGCGTGGCCAGGCGCCTGCGGGCGGCCACGTTCTGATAGGCGGCCGGGTCGTCGTGGATGCGGTCGGCCAGGTCCATCAGGCGCAGGGTCTCTTCCAGCGTGAAATCCTCGGGGTCGATGAGATGTCGCATAGGCTCGCCTCCTTAATGCAGTCACACCGCCGCGGCCCTGGCCGGGGCGGGGGAGGGGTTCGGCGTGACGCCGTTTTTGCGGCAGATGTCCTGCAAACAGCAGTCATGGCAGTAGGGGGCCGTGCGGGCCGTGCAGACGGCGCGGCCGTGGTGCACGAGACGGTGGCAGAAATCGCTGCCCTCCTCGCCGGGGACGATCTTCCACAGCTCTTTTTCCACCTTGGCCGGTTCCTTGACGCCGTCCACCAGCCCGATGCGGTTGCACAGGCGGATGCAGTGCGTGTCGGTCACGATGGCCGGCTTGCCGAAGACATCGCCCATGATGAGGTTGGCGCTCTTGCGCCCCACGCCGGGCAGGGCCAGCAGCGCGTCGAACGTATCGGGCACGCCGTCGTTATACTTTTCATGCAGCACGCGCATACAGGCGCTGATGTCCCGCGCCTTGCTGTGCCCCAGCCCGCAGGGCTTGACGATGGCCTCGATGTCCGCGGGCTCCGCCGCCGCCAGCGCTGCCACGGTGGGATATTTGGCGAACAGGTCCTGCACCACCACGTTCACGCGCTCGTCGGTGCACTGGGCGGCCAGGCGCACCTCGACCAGCAGCTGCCACGCGTGGTCATAGTCCAGCGTGCAATCGGCCAGCGGGTATTCGGCCTTGAGTCGTTCGATGCACACAAGCGCCAGTTCCTTCTTTGTCAAGCAAACGCCCCGTTTCCGCATGGTTTTACTTGATTCTACCATGCACAGCGGGTATAATGCAAGTAGGAAACCAAGACAGCAGGGAGGGAAACCGCATGGAACCTTTGGCGCACCGCCTGCGCCCGCGCACGCTGGACGAGGTGTGCGGCCAGCGGCATCTGCTGGGGCCGGACAAGGTCTTCCGCCGCACGGTCGAAAGCGGGCACATCCCCAACATGATCTTCTATGGCCCCTCCGGCACCGGCAAGACGACGGTGGCCAGCATCATCGCGGCCCAAAGCGGTATGCACCTGCATAAGCTCAACGGCACCACCGCCTCGACCGGCGATATCAAAAAGGTCCTGGCCGACATCGGCACGCTGGCCGGCGAGGGCGGCATTTTGCTGTATCTGGATGAGATCCAGTACTTCAACAAGCGCCAGCAGCAGAGCCTGCTCGAATGTGTCGAGGAGGGCACCGTCACCCTCATCGCCTCCACCACCGAGAACCCGTACTTTTATGTCTACAACGCGCTGCTGTCCCGCTGCACGGTGTTCGAGTTCAAGGCCCTGACCGCCGCCGACGTCGCCGACGGCCTGCGCAAGGCTGCCGCGCGTTTGGGCGAGGAGGATGCCGCCGTCGACATCGATCCGGCGGCGCTCGACTACCTGGCCCAGAGCGCCGGCGGCGATATGCGCAAGGCGCTGGGCAACCTGGAATTTGCCGTCACCGCCGCCCCTGTCGAGGACGGCCGCCGCGCCGTGACGCTCGGGATGGTGCAGCAGGTCGCGCAGCACACCGCCATGCGGTACGACAAGCTCGGCGACGACCACTATGACATCGTCTCCGCCTACCAGAAATCCATGCGCGGGTCGGACCCCAACGCCGCTTTGCACTACCTGGCCCGCCTGCTCGAGGCCGGGGACCTGCCCAGCGCCTGCCGCCGCCTGATGGTCTGCGCCTGTGAGGACGTCGGCCTTGCCTGGCCGCAGATCATCCCCATCGTCAAGGCGGCGGTGGACATCGCCAACGCCGTCGGCCTGCCCGAGGCACAGATCCCCCTGGCCGACGCCGTCATCCTGGTGGCGACGGCGCCCAAGTCCAACTCCGGCGTCAGCGCTATCGAGGCCGCGGCCGCCGACGTCCGCGCCGGGCGCAGCGGCCCCATCCCGCGCCAGCTGCAGAACAAGCACTACGACGGCGCCGACGCTTTGGTCAGGGGCCAGCACTACAAGTATGCCCACAGCTTCAAGGGCCATTGGGTGGACCAGCAGTACCTGCCCGACGCCATCAAGGACGCGCAGTACTATATCCCCGGCGACAACAAAAACGAACAGGCCTTTGCAAATTACTGGAAAAAAATTAAAGAGGAACAGGGTGGAACTTGATTCCCAAAAGCCTGCTCAAAGCCGCTGTCGGCAAACGACGGCGGCTTTTTTGCACATTGTGATTTGTTCCTGTTATTCGTAAAAATGTCACAAGTCCCCCTATTGAAAAGCCGGACGCTATCCCCTATAATAAACATGAGAAAAAGTTGTATTTTTGCCGTTTATGTCCCGTCCTGACCCCATTTTCAGCGCCTTTGAAGGAGAGCCCCCATGCGTTACTCACATCAGCGGGAGTTGATCCTGCGGGAGGTACGCGCCCGCAATGACCACCCCACGGCGGAGATGATCTGCACCGCGCTGCGCGCGGAATCTCCCCGGCTCAGCCTTGGCACCGTGTACCGCGACCTGAACACATTGGTGGAAAGGGGCGACATCCGGCGTGTGTCTGTGCCGGGCGCGGCGGACCGCTTTGACGGCGAGACCGCGCCCCACCAGCACCTGTACTGCCGCCGCTGCCACAAGGTCGAAAGCCTGTATATCCCCGCCCAGAAACTGCAGGACTTCCTCAACGCCTGCCCGGGCATCCAGGCCGAAAGCTACAGCCTGATGGCCTTTGGCCTTTGCTCGGACTGCGCCAGGGGCGAATAAAGCTGTTGCCATCCACTGTCCTTCTTTTTCACCGGTCCCTGCGGACTCTCCGCGGGGGCCGGCTTTTGTGTGCCGGCGGCTATGCCGGCGGCACAAAAATCCGCCTTGATTTGTGCAGATTGCATTGCATTTTTCCATGATTCTGCTATACTATTGGGTAATAGTTCAACAGTCGGCCGGCCTCTCCCGGCCCGGAAAGGATGGGACCCTATGGCAGACCTGCAATGCGAGCATATTTCGTATCCCTCGGCGGACGGCAAGCACACCATCGCCGCCTACCTGTACACCGTGCCGGACGTCCCCGTGCGTGCGGTCATCCAGCTCGTCCACGGCATGACCGAGTATGTCGGCCGGTATGAGCACGTGGCCAAATTCTACGCGGAGCACGGCATCGCCTTTGCCGGCAACGACCACCTCGGCCACGGCCACAGCATCGCCGAGGGCGAGACCCGCGGCCATTACGGCGAGAAGGACGGCCGCCTCAACGTGCTCAAGGACATCCACACCTTCAACGGTATGCTGCGCGAGCGCTTTGCCGGCCTGCCGCTTATCCTGTACGGGCACAGCATGGGCAGCTTTTATGCCCGCTGGTATGCCGAGGTCTGGCCCGAGACCATCAGCGCCCTTATCATCAGCGGCACGGCCGGCCCCAGCCTGACCAACTTTGCGGGGGCGCGTGTGCTGAGCGTGCTGGCCAAAACGATGGGGGAGACGGCTGTTTCGCAAAAGGTCGTGCACCTGGTGCACGGCAAGCCAAAGCCCGGCGAGGACCCGAACGGCTGGCTCACGCGCGACACCGCCTGGCGGGACGAGCTGCTGTCGGACGGGATGGGAGGCTTTACCTTCACCGTCGGCACCTATCGAGAGATGGTCAAGGTACTGGACCACGTCAGCTCCAAGCGCTGGGCGCAGCACATCCCCAAAAAGCTGCCCATCCTGCTCATTGCCGGCGACCAGGACCCCGTGGGCAGCTGCGGCAAGGGCGTGCGCGACGTGTGGCAGATGCTGGGCGACGCCGGCGTCGAGGATCTGACCTGCCAGATCTGGGAGGGCGGCCGCCACGAGATGCACAACGAGACCAACCGTGACGAGGTGTTCGACTACTGCCTCGGCTGGATCGAGGACCATATCGGGAAGGAGCAGGCATGAGCAAAAAATACGTTATCGCGCTGGATTCCGGCACGACCTCCTGCCGTGCCATCCTGTTCGACGCCAAACAGAACATCTGCGGCGTCACCCAGCGGGAGTTCACGCAGTATTACCCCCACCCCGGCTGGGTGGAGCATGACCCCATCGAGATCTACAGCTGCCAGTCCGGCGTACTCAGCGAGCTGATGGCCCGCACCGGCGCCGACCCGGCCGACATCGCCGGCATCGGCATCACCAACCAGCGCGAGACTACCGTCGTGTGGGAGAAGGCGACCGGCAAGCCCATCGCCAACGCCATCGTCTGGCAGTGCCGTCGCACGGCGCCGCTGGTCGAGCAGCTGGTCAAGACCATGCCGGCCGAGGTCATCCGGCAAAAGACGGGCCTCTTGCCGGACGCCTACTACTCGGCCACCAAGATCCGCTGGCTGCTCGACCACGTCGAGGGCGCGCAGCAGCGCGCCGAGGCCGGCGAGCTGCTGTTCGGCACGGTGGACAGCTGGCTCATCTACAAGCTGACCGGCGGCAAGGTCCATGTGACCGACGCCACCAACGCCGCCCGCACCATGCTGTACAACATCCATACGCTGGAGTGGGATAAGGACATCTGCGCGGCTTTAAACATCCCGCTGTGTATGCTGCCGCCGGTCAAGAGCTCGAGCGAGGTGTACGGCACCGTCAACATGGCGGGCGTCGAGGTGCCCATCGCCGGGGCCGCCGGCGACCAGCAGGCGGCGCTGTTCGGGCAGGCGTGCTTTGCCCCCGGCGACGTCAAGAACACCTACGGCACCGGCTGCTTCATGCTCATGAACACCGGTGCCGAACCGGCCGAAAGCCAAAACGGCCTGGTCACCACCATCGCCTGCCGTTTGGGCGATACCGTCGAGTACGCGCTCGAGGGCAGTGTGTTCGTGGGCGGCGCGGTCATCCAGTGGCTGCGCGACGAGCTCGGTCTCATCCGCGAGAGCGCCGACAGTGAGTATTTTGCCGCGAAGGTAAGCGACGCGAACGGCGTGTATGTGGTGCCGGCGTTCACGGGGCTCGGCGCACCCTACTGGGATATGTACGCCCGCGGCGCCATCTATGGCCTGACGCGCGGCGCCAACCGCAACCACATCATCCGCGCGGCGCTGGAATCCATCGCCTACCAGAGCGCCGACGTGCTGCGCGCCATGCAGGCCGACACGGGGCTTGCCTTGCGCGAGCTGCGCGTGGACGGCGGCGCCTCAGCCAACGACCTGCTCATGCAGTTCCAGGCCGACATCACCGGCGCCGTCGTGCGCCGCCCACTCATCCGCGAAACGACGGCCCTCGGCGCCGCCTACCTGGCGGGCCTTGCCACCGGCGTGTGGCAGAGCCGCGACGAGATCAAACAACAGTGGACGCTGGAGCGTACTTTTAAACCAAAGATGGGCCGCCGGCAGGCAAAGCGCCTGTACAAGGGCTGGCAGGACGCCGTCGCCCGCACCCGCAGCGGGCAGGGATAAAAGGCAAACAACAAGCAAGCGCCCCGGCAAAAATGCCGGGGCGCAAAACTTTACAGTGCGCAGCGCTGCGTCACGGACGCTGGCCCATGCCGCCCTCAAGGGTGAGGGTCTCGCCGTTCATATACTTGAAGTCGGGGCTGGCGAGCTGCACGCAGACGCGGCCGATCTCCAGCTCGGCGTCGCCATAGTGGCCGGCCGGGGGCATGTGGACGTTGGCCTTGAAGGCGTCCGGGTACGCCTTCTGGAACTGCTCGAGTTGGCTGGTCCAGGCCAGCGGGCAGACGATGTTGACGTTGATGCCGTCGGGGCCCCACTCGGTGGCGGCGACGCGAGTCAGGCCGCGGATGCCCTCCTTGGCGGCGGCGTAGGCGCACTGGCCCTTGTTGCCGAAGAGCCCCGCGCCGGACGCAAAGTTGATGACGCTGCCCTTGCTCTGCTTCAAGTAGGGGTAGCAGGCCTTCATATAGTAGAAGGCAGCGTACAGGCCGCTGTACAGGGCCAGATTGAACTGGTCGGTGGTGTGGTCGGCCAGCGACACGCCGGAGGCCGAGGCCTGGGCGTTGTTGATGAGCACGTCGATGCCGCCGAACGTCTCGACGGTCTTGGCGACGACGCCGTTGACGACGGCCTCATTGTCGGCGCCGGCGTTGACGTCGGCCTGCATGATGAGAACCTTGATGCCGTACTTCTCCTCCAGCTCGGCCTTGGCGTCCTCAAGCTTTTTGACGTTGCGCCCGGTGATGACGAGGTTGCAGCCCTCCTTGGCGTAGGCGGTGGCGATGCCGTAGCCGATGGAGCCGCAGCGCCCGTCGCTGAGCACGGCGCGGCCGGCGCCGGTGATGATGGCGGTCTTACCAGTCAGGAAACCCATAGAAATACACTCCTTAACGATGTGTTTTGCCGTTGGCCGCCGCGCCTTGTGCGCGGCGGTCCGCTGGGGTTGATTCTACCATATTTCGGACCGGTATGCAAGAAAAAAGACAGCGTTTTTCAAGAAAATTCGTTGGTGCGGAAGATGGGACTTTCCCGCGCGCTGCGCGGCGCTCGACGTTGAGGCAATCTTTGCGGCCTTGGTTCCGCTGCTGGCATCTGTCCAGGAGGGCGACAAAAACAAAGTGTGTTAGAAAGTGTGTTACCAGCATGAAAAAGGCGCTATTTCTTACGAAATAGCGCCAATTTTTTGGTGCGGAAGATGGGACTTGAACCCACACGTCGTCGACACACGCACCTCAAACGTGCCTGTCTGCCTATTCCAGCACTTCCGCATATCTGTGCAAGGGCTATTCTAGCACACCCCGGCGGGCAAAGTCAAGCCCTTGCGGCGCAAAAAGTCCCGGCCGGGCGGCCGGGGCGGTTTGTGTGTGATGCCTGTTACTGCGGCCCCTGGTACTGCGCGCTGCCAAAGCCCAGCATCATCAAAAAGACGGGCTGCAAAAAGATGAGGCCCAGCGTGTATCCGATGCCTTTGCCGAAGGCCTTGGCAGTCTTGTAGTTGAGCAGGATATACAGCACCATGCTGGCGACCATGCACACGGCGCCCACCATCTGCATGGGCGTCATCGACGCGCCCTCGGCAACGGCCTGCGGCTGGGTGTAGAACACCACGGCGTTGAGCACGATGGTCACCCAGAACCACACCGTGGACCATACCTTGCTGTACAGCACATAGTTGTTGTAGACGGGGATCAGCGACTTCCAGCCCCCCTCACCGGCCTTGGTGAAGATGCGCCAGGTGGCCGCGATGTTGAGCGCCACCCAAAGGATGCCGATCACGACGATAACAGCCGCGGCCGCGCCCAGGGCCGCAAACAGGGTGTTGAGCGCATCACTGCCGGCAGTATTCGTTGTCACAGTAGACATTTTGCTCCTCCTCTATGGATACCATGATTTTGTGCCCGTATCCGGGCGTTGGTACGAGATATAGTATACGCCGCCCGCGGCGCTTTGTCAAGAACGGGCAAAAGGACCTCTTTGTGCAAAATCCACAACTTTTTGCGGCCCTGGCAGGAAAGATTCTCCGCCATCCCTTTTGCAATTTGTCCGCCGTTGTGGTACGATACTCTCAACCTGTAGTATAGTACCTTACCACGCTGTACCACACCTGCCGCACGGAAAAGGAGAAGTATCTATGGCCTACTATTTCCCGGAGCCTTCCCGCACCTTTGGCGAGTATCTGCTGGTCCCCGGCTATTCCTCAGCCGAGTGCATCCCCGACGCCGTAGACCTGCGCACCCCGCTGGTCAAGTACCGCAAGGGGCAGGAGGATTGCCCACTCGTGCTGAACATCCCGATGGTATCCTCCATCATGCAGTCGGTCTCGGGCGAAAAGCTCGCCATCGCGCTGGCCAAACAGGGCGGTATCTCGTTCATTTACGGCTCCCAGACGCCGCAGCAGGAGGCCGAGATGGTGCGCCGCGTCAAGGCCTACAAAAAGGGCTTTGTCACCAGCGATTCCAACCTGCCGCCGACGGCGACGCTGGGCGACGTGCTGGAGCTCAAGGCCCGCACCGGGCACTCCACCGTCGCCATCACCGACGACGGCACCGCCCACGGCAAGCTGCTGGGCATCGTGGCCAGCCGTGACTACCGTCTGTCCCGCATGGGGCCGGAGCTCAAGGTGACCTCCTTCATGACGCCGCTGGAAAAGCTGGTCACCGCCCCCGCCGACACCTCGCTGCATGACTGCAACGACATCATCTGGGACAACAAGATCAACTCTCTGCCGCTTGTCGACGCCGAGGGCCGGCTGCAGTACATGGTCTTCCGCAAGGACTACGATTCCCACAAAGAGAACGTCAACGAGCTGCTGGACGACAACAAGAGCTATGTGGTGGGCGCCGGCATCAACACCCGCGACTATGCCGAGCGCGTGCCCGCCCTCGTCGAGGCCGGCGCCGACGTGCTGTGCATCGACTCGTCCGAGGGGTACTCAGCCTGGCAGGAGCAGACGCTGGCCTGGATCCGCGAGCGCTACGGCGACACCGTCAAGGTGGGCGCCGGCAACGTCGTGGACCGCGACGGCTTTATGTGCCTGGCCAGGGCCGGGGCCGACTTTGTCAAGATCGGCATCGGCGGCGGCTCCATCTGCATCACGCGTGAGACCAAGGGCATCGGCCGCGGGCAGGCCACGGCGGTCATCGAGGTCGCCAAGGCCCGCGACGAGTATTACAAAGAGACCGGCATCTATGTGCCCATCTGCTCCGACGGCGGCATCGTGCATGACTACCACATCACGCTGGCGCTGGCCATGGGCGCCGACTTCGTCATGCTGGGCCGCTACTTCGCCCGCTTTGACGAAAGCCCGACGAATCTTTTGCGCGTGGGCGGCAACTACGTCAAGGAATACTGGGGCGAGGGCTCCAACCGCGCCCGCAACTGGCAGCGATATGACCTGGGCGGCGCCGCCAAGCTGAGCTTTGAGGAGGGCGTGGACAGCTATGTGCCCTACGCCGGCCCGCTGGCCGAGGGCGTGCAGAGCACGCTGTACAAGGTGCGCTCCACCATGTGCAACTGCGGCGCGCTCTCCATCCCCGAATTGCAGGAGAAGGCCCGCCTGACCGTGGTGTCGTCCACCTCCATCGTTGAGGGCGGCAGCCACGACGTTATCCTAAAAAACAGCCCCAATCCGTAAATTTTTGTACATCCATACCGTAGGGGCCGCCCCAAGTGGCGGCCCGCTTTTTGCAGGAGGGAAAAATGGTCATCACCCTCACCCTCAACCCCGCGCTGGACCGGACCGCCGCCGTGCCGGCCGTGCGCCCCGGCACGCTGCACCGTTTGCAGGCGCTCCGCACCGACATCGGCGGCAAGGGCATCAACGTCTCCCGCGCCGTGGCGGCGCTGGGCGGGCGGACGCTGGCCTGCGGCTTTGCGGCGGGGCAAGCCGGCCGCTTTTTGTGCGCCGCGCTCGACCGGCAGGGGATACCGCACGATTTTGTGACCCTGCCGGGCCAAACGCGCACCAATTTAAAGCTGGTCACGCCGGACGGCGCCCTGACCGAGTTCAACGAGCCCGGCCCCGCCGCCGCGCCCCGGGATATTGAGGTGCTGGCCCAACGGCTGGAAGCGCTGGCCCGGCCCGGCGTGCTGTTCGTGCTGGCGGGCAGCGCCGGGCCCGGCGTGCCGGCGGATATCTATGCAAGCCTGACCGCACGCCTCAAGGGCCGCGGCGCCGCCGTGCTGGTCGACGCCGACGGACCGCTGCTGGCGGCGGCGCTGGAGGGGACCGTGCCGCCCGACATCGTCAAGCCCAACGCCGGCGAGCTGGCCGGGTATCTCGGCCTTGACGCGGCGGCGCTTGCCCCCGACAGGCTGCCCGACCTGGCGCAGACACTGCTGGCGCGCGGCGTGGGCACGGTGTGCGTCTCGCTGGGGGCAAAGGGCGCGGCGCTCTTTACCCAAAACGGCGGCTGGTACGCGCCCGCCGTGCCGATACCGGTGCAGAGCACCGTCGGCGCCGGCGATACGATGGCGGCGGCGCTGGCGCTGGGCCGGCAGCAGGGCATGGCCCCGCCGGCCAGCCTGCGCCTGGCCGTGGCCGCCGCCGCGGCCGCCTGTATGCTGCCCGGCACCTGCCCGCCGGACCGAGCCGCCGCCGAGGCGCTGGCCGAACGGGTAGAGATACAAGCACTGTCCTAAAAATCAAAAGCAAAGCTTAGGCGATCTTTAAGCATTTGCATACCCTTCCTTAAAGCACCTGCCGGCCCTGCCCGCTACAATGGAGAGAGGACAGGACCGCTTGTCCGGGAAGGGTGTTTTTATGGCTTTGCGTTCCCGCCGCCATTGGGGGCCGGCCGGGCTTACACGGCTGTTTTGTGTCACGTTGCTTCTCACACTGGGGGCGGGGCTGCTGCTGCGCCCGCGTGGGGCCGCCCCGGCGGACGCCCCGCCGCCGCCCACGGCCGCGCCGGCATATACCGTTGACCTCTCGACGCTCTATAGCCCGCACGCTGTCCTGACAGAGGCCGGGACCGGCACGGTGGTCGCCGCGCACGGCGAGGCGGAGCCCATCTACCCCGCCTCCATGACCAAGATCATGACCGTGCTGCTGGCGCTGGAAGAATTGCCCGACCTTGACGCCGTGCTCACCGTGCCGGAGAACATCTTTGCCGGGCTGTGGGCAGCCAACGCCTCGATGGCCGGCTTCCAGCCGGGGGAGGCGGCCACGGTGCGGGACCTTGCCTACGGCGCGATGCTGCCCTCGGGGGCCGAGTGCAGCCTGACGCTGGCGCTGGCCGCGGCGGGCAGCGAGGAAGCGTTTGTAGAGCAGATGAACGGGAAAGCTGCCGAGCTCGGCATGGCGGATACACATTTCTGCAATCCGACCGGTTTGCACGACCCCGGTCACGTTTCCACTGCCGCCGATATCGCCCTGCTGCTGCGCGCGGCGCTGCAAAATGCGGATTTCCGCGCCATCTTTACCGCCCACAGCCATACCGTGCCGCCGAGCGATCTGCACCCCGAGGGCTTTACCGTGCGCAGCACGCTGTTCCGTGACCTGAACGGCCCGCAGGTGACGGGCGGCGAGATATTGGGCGGCAAGACCGGCTATACCGACGAGGCCGGGCACTGCATGGCCAGCATGGCCAACCTGGGCGGCCGGGAATACATCCTTGTCACCGCCGGCGCCCCCGGCGATGTTCGGAGTGAGGATTTCCATATCCTCGACACCCGCAACGTCTACAGTCAGCTCGGCGCACAGCTCGCCCAATAAGCATCCCGGGCCCACACGGCTTGCCGTGCGGGCCCGGGACCTTATGTTAGCATCACGCGCGGGGCGGGGTCAGGTCCCAGGCGCTCTGGTCGGTGTGCAGCAGGTGGTGGGCCTTCTCGGACAGGGGCTTGCCGAGGTACTCGTCATACACCTGCTTGATGAACGGGTTGTCGTGGCTGAAGCGGATGGCCGACTTCTCGTCCAGGTCGCGCAGCACCTCGCCGCGCACGTCCGCCAGCTCCACACCGTCGGTGATGGGCTGGCCGCCGCCGCCGGCGCAGCCGCCCGGGCAGGCCATGATCTCGACAAAGTCATACTGCGCCTTGCCGGCCTTGATGGCCTCGAGCAGCTTGCGCGCGTTGCCAAGGCCGCTGGCAATGGCGATTTTGAGCGTCGCATCGCCGACCTTCACGTCGCGCTCGCGCCAACCCTCCATGCCGCGGATGGCGCTGAAAGCGTCCGGGTCGGGGTTCTTGCCGGTGACCAGATAGTGCGCGCTGCGCAGCGCGGCTTCCATCACGCCGCCGGTGGTGCCGAAGATGACGCCGGCGCCGGTGCCCAGGCCCAGCGGCTGGTCGAAATCGCTCTCGGGCAAAATCTCCAAGATCTGCCCGCTGGAGCGCAGCATACGGCCCAGCTCGCGGGTGGTCAGCACCATGTCGACGTCCTGTGCGCCGCTGTCGCTGACCTGCGGCACGTCGCACTCATACTTTTTGGCCGTACAGGGCATGAAGGACACGCTCACGATCTTGTCGGGGGCGACGCCCAGCTTCTCGGCGAACCAGGTCTTGGCAATGGCGCCGAACATCTGCTGCGGGCTCTTGGCGGAGCTCAGGTTGGGCAGGAACTCGGGGTAGTTCTGCTTGACGAAGCGCACCCAGCCCGGGCAGCAGCTCGTGAACATCGGCCAGTGCTCCTTGGTCTTCATGCGCTCCAGCAGCTCGCTGCCTTCCTCCATGATGGTCAGGTCGGCGGCAAAGTCGGTGTCGAACACATAGTCGAAGCCCATCGCCTTCATCGCCGTGACCATGCGCCCGACGGTGGCTTTCTTCTGCGGCACACCGGCGTCGGCGCCCCAGGCGCTGCGCACAGCAGGCGCCACCTGGGCCAGCACGATCTTTTCGGGGTCGGCCAGCGCGTCCAGCAGCTTCTGTGTGTCGTCGCGCTCATGCAAAGCGCCGACCGGGCAGTGGGTGATGCACTGCCCGCACAGCGAGCAGTTGATGTCCTGGATGGAAGCGCCCTCGCGCAGGCCCACGGTGGTGCGGTAGCCGGTGCCGACCACGTCCCACACGCCCAGGCCCTGGATCTTGTCGCAGACGTTGATGCAGCGCAGGCACTTGACGCACTTGTCGCGGTCGCGGATGAGCGGCACGTCCTGCGGCCAGTTGTTGGGCTTGTAGCTGACCTCGTAGGGGATGGTGGTGATGTTCAGGTCCTGCGCCAGGCTTTGCAGCGTGCAGTTGCCGCTGCGCACACAGCTGGTGCAGGCGGTGTTGTGGGCGGAAAGGATCAGCTCCACATTGGTGCGGCGGGTGTTGCGCACGCGCGGGGAGTTGGTGTGGATGACCATGCCGTCCTCGGCCAGCGTGTTGCAGGCCGCGCACAGGTTCTCGTTGCCCTCGACCTCGACCACGCACACGCGGCAGGCGCCGATCTCGTTGATCTCTTTCAAGTAGCACAGGGTCGGGATCTTGATGCCCGCCATGCTGGCGGCCTCGAGGATGGTCGCGCCGTCGCGCGCCGTGACCTGCTTGCCGTCGATCGTCAGTTTTACCATTTGGTCCAGCGCTCCTCTCTGCTGCCGCGGAAGGCGCCGTAGCCGTAATGGTCACAGCGCAGGCAGCGGCTGCACTCCTGCTTGGCTTCCTCGTCGGTCATGCCGATCTCCATGATGTCAAAGTCATCGCTGCGGTCGCTGGGGTCGCGCTCCACCATGTTGATGCGGCCCACAGCGCCGCGCGCCTGGTGCCTGGCGGCCGGGATCTCGGGCGGGGCGGGCGGCTCGCTGTGGAAGCCCAGATACTCGTCGATGTTGCCGGCTGCGGTCTTGCCGGCCTCGATGGCGCGGATGGCCGTGCTCGGCCCGCTCGAGCAGTCGCCGCCGGCGAACACGCCGGGCAGCCCGTCGATGGCGGTGAAGGTATCGCTCAGCAGCTGGTTCCACTTGGTGGGCACGCCCTCGTCGGCCAGCTCCTTGCTGTCGATGACCTGCCCGATGGCGCCGATGATGATGTCGCAGGGGATACGCTCCTCGGGCCGGGCCGCGTTCACGGGCTTGGGGCGGCCGCGGTCATAGGGGCCGGGGATCTGCGGCGCCACAATGAGCGCCACGGCGTTGCCGGCCTCGTCGACCTCGACGCGCAGGGGCGACTTCAGCGGCACGATGTCGCAGCCCTCGGCAATGGCGCCCTCGACCTCCTCGACCTGGGCGGTCATGTCGACCTGGCGGCGGCGGTACACGCACTTGACGGTTTTGGCGCCCAGGCGCTTGGCGGTGCGGGTCACGTCCATGGCGACGTTGCCGCCGCCGACCACGACGACGTCTTTGCCGGTCAGGTCCATCGGCTTGCCGTCGCCCATGTCGCGCAGCATCTGCACGGCCGAGAAGACGTTGGGTGCGTCGTCATGCTCGACGCCCAAAGCGCGCCAGGTATGCGCGCCGATGGCCAGATACACGGCGTCGTACTCCTTGCGCAGGGCGTCCAGCGTGATGTCCTCGCCGATGCGCACGCCGAGCTTGACCTCGACGCCGGTCGAGAGGATGACCTCGATGTCCTCGTTCAAATACTTGTCCGGCAGGCGGTAGCGCGGGATGCCGTAGCGCAGCATCCCGCCCAGCTGGTCACGCTGGTCGAACACCGTCACGCTGTGGCCCATCAAACGCAGGAACCACGCGGCGGTCAGGCCGCTGGGCCCGCCGCCGACGACGGCGATCTTTTTGCCGGTATCGGGGCCGCAGGCGGGGGCGGGCACATGGCCGGCCTTATCCACCGCCACCCGCTTGATGCCGCGGATGTTGATGGCATCGTCGACCAGGCTGCGGCGGCAGCGGCCCTCGCACGGGTGCTCGCACACCAGCGCGCAGGCGTAGGGGAAGGGGTTGTCCTTGCGGATCAGGCGCACGGCGTCGGCGTAGCGGCCTTCCTTGACAAGGGCGATGTAGCCGGGGATGTCGACGTGGGCCGGGCAGGCGCGGCGGCAGGGCACGGGCTTGAACTCGGCCACGCAGCGGTGCTTCTGCACATGAGACACGAAGTCCTCCCGCGCGCCCTGCAGGGCGGCCAGCACGCTGCGGCCGGCCTCGGCACCGATGGCGCAGTCGGACGAATCCATCGTGACGCGGGCCGTGCGTTCCAGCATCGTAAGGTCCTGCATGGTGCCGTCGCCGTCCAGGATCTTGTACATCAGCTTGCGCATCTGGTCGAGCCCGACGCGGCAGGGCACGCATTTGCCGCAGCTCTGCGAAAGGCACAGCCCGACCAGCGCGGCGGTCTGCTCCACCGCGCAGTTGCCCTCCGGCGCAGCGGCGTTGCGGTGTGCCAGGTCCTCGTACAAAAGGTCCATCGTCTTTTGTACGCGGTCGGCACGGATGATCTGCAATCTACTCAAAGCGCTTATCCCTCCATCTGTGTTTCGGGGTCTGTGTGGTACGCGGCCGGCCCCGGCGGGGCATGCTGCGAACCTTTACGGATATACAAATGATACCATAAAAAAACGCCGTTGCCTAGGCTTTAGCAACGGCTAACTTGGGAAAATGTTCAAAAAATGTCAAAGTCTGCGCTGGGTCGTCATTCGCTTTGCGGCGGCGCGCCGGCCTGCCGGGACGGCGGGTCCTGCGGCGCGGGGTTGACGTGCACCATGATGTGCTTGACCTGCGGGAATTCCTGCTCGATGGCGGCGTGCACGCGCTCGGCGATGGCATGGGTCTCGCGCAGCGGCATATCACCGTCGGCGGCGATCTCCATGTCGACGTAGATGCGGCTGCCGAACTCCCGCGTGTGCAGCACATCCACACCCAGCACACCGGGCTGGGCGGCGGCGCAGCGGCGCAGCGCCGCCTCGGTCGCCTCATCACAGGAATGGTCCACCATCTTGTCGGTGGCATCGCGGAAGATATCATAGGCGGCCTTCAGGATAAACAGGCAGATGACAAGGCTGGCCGCCGGTTCCAGCAGCGTGTAGCCCAGCCGCGCCCCGGCGATGCCGATGAGCGCGCCGATGGAGGAGAGCGCGTCGCTGCGGTGGTGCCAGGCGTCGGCCAGTAAGGCGCCGGAGTCGATGGCCTTGGCGGTGCGGCGGGTATAGCGGTACATCGCCTCTTTTACAGCGATGGACACGGCCGCCGCCGCCAGCGCCAGCACCCCCGGCACCGGCACGCCCGCGGCCCCGCCGAACAGCAGCGCCAGCGCCGCGCGCCCGATGGCAACCCCCGCCAACGCCAGCACGACGGCCAGCAGGACGGCGGCCACGCACTCGAACCGTTCGTGGCCGTAGGGGTGCTCTTCGTCGGCGTCCTTGGCGGCAAGGTTGACCCCGATGATGACGATGAAGGTGCTGAACACGTCCGACGCCGAGTGCACGGCATCGCTGAGCATGGCGCCGGAATGCGCCAGCAGCGCCGCCGCCAGCTTGAACACCGTCAGCACCAGGTTGGCGCCGATGCTCACGGCCGAGACGCGCATTGCCGCCGCCCGCCGTTCCTCAGGGGTCGAAACCGTCATATCTGCACCGCCTTTCGGCAAAAACTGTATAAAAATGCCCACGGGCATTGGTTTTTGCAAATTTGCAAACTTCTGTCCCGTGGGGGTACCACTGTCACTGCGTGACCCGGCTCCGGGTCGCCCCGGCCTGTTCAGTTTGGGGGTATTGTAGCATATGCCGCCGACCGTGTCAACGTGCATTTTTCTGCCACAAAAGCGCAAGGCCCTTGAACAGCAGGTCGGCGTCATACTGCACGGTGCGGCGGCAGCGCGGCAGGATGGCGGGCGCCAGCCCGCCGGTGGCGACAACGGTCAGCGGCGCGCCGAGCTCCGCCTCGACGCGGTCGGCCAACCCGTCCAGCATGGCCGCCGTGCCGTGGATGGCCCCGCTGCTCAAAGCAGCGGCCGTGTCGGCGCCAATGACCGGCGCGGCCGCGTCCGGCGCGATGTTGGGCAGCTGCGCCGTCCCGGCATTGAGCGCGCGCAGCCCGGTCTGCACACCGGGCAGGATGATGCCGCCCAGAAAGCGCTTTTCGGCGTCCACCAGATTGCAGGTGGTGGCGGTGCCCAGGTCCACAGTCAGCAGCGGCAGGGGATAGGCGGCGGCCGCCGCGGCCGCGTCGGCGATGCGGTCCTGCCCCAGGCGCTCCGGCGCGGGGATGACAAAGGTCAGGCCGGTGTCCAGCGTATGACGGACCAAAAGTGCTTCCCGCCCGGTCAGGCGGCGGCAGGCGGCGGCGAGTGTCGCGGTCAGGCCCGGCACCACGCTGCATAAGATCACGCCCTCGCACGCGGCGGTGTCAAAGGCCAGCCGGTCGAGCAGGAACTTGAGCTCGGCGGCGTACTCGTCCGCCGTGCAGCGCGGCCGCGTGACCATGCGCGTGGTGCTGCGCACGGCGGTGTGGCCCGGGCCGTCCAGCAGCCCGATGCAGATGTTGGTGTTGCCGATGTCCACGGCCAGCAGCACGCGCGCCGCCCCCTTTTTGCAGAATATCGTGCCCCTATTATACCGGGCGGCGGGGGATTTTGCAATACGGCGGGCGGCAGTGGATTTTTTGCGCAAGGTATGCTATACTGGAGACAAGCTTCTGACCAAAGGAGGGCACACAGGATGACGCTGCAGGGCAAGACCGTGGTGCTGGGCGTGACGGGGGGCATCGCCGCCTACAAGATGCCGAACGTCGCCCACGCGCTCAAAAAGCTGGGCGCCGACGTTCATGTGGTGATGACCAAAAACGCAGCACAGTTCATCACGCCGCTGGTGTTCGAGACGCTGACGAACAACCGCTGCGTCGTCGATATGTTCGAGAGGGATTTCCAGTATGACGTCGCGCACGTCTCGCTGGCGCAGGCGGCCGACGTGCTGCTCATCGCGCCCGCCACCGCCAATGTGCTGGCCAAGCTGGCGCACGGCATTGCCGACGATATGCTCACCACCGTTACCCTGGCCGCTACAGCCCCTAAGCTCGTGGCCCCGGCCATGAACACCCAGATGCTGCAAAACGCCGTCACGCAGGACAACCTTGCCATCCTGCGCGGGTACGGCTTCACCGTCATCCCCCCGGCGTCGGGCACGTTGGCCTGCGGCGATGCCGGCGCGGGGCGTTTGCCGGACGAGGGGCTGCTCGTCGACTATGTGCTGCGCGCCGTCGCCTGTGACCAGGACCTGCGCGGGCGCAAGATCGTCGTCACCGCCGGCGCCACCGAGGAGCCGCTGGACCCCGTGCGGGTGCTGACCAACCGTTCCACCGGCAAGATGGGCTACGCCATCGCCCGCGCCTGCATGCTGCGTGGGGCCGACGTCACGCTGCTGGCGGCGCAGAACATCACGCTGCCGCCGGTGCCGTTTGTAAAGACAGTAAACTTTACATCGGCCGCCAGCCTGTTTCTGGCCGTCAAGGAGCACGCAATGAACGCCGACGCGCTCATCATGGCGGCCGCCGTGGCCGACTACCGCCCGGCCGCCGTGGCCCCCAACAAGCTCAAGAAGCAGGACGGCGCGCTGACGCTGGCGCTCGAACGCACCGAGGACATCCTCGAATGGGTGGGCAGTCACAAGCCGGCCGACCTGTTCGTCTGCGGCTTCTCGATGGAGACCGAGAACCTGCTGGAAAACTCCACCGCCAAGCTGCGGCGCAAAAACCTCGACATGGTCGTCGCCAATGACCTGGGCACGCCCGGTGCGGGCTTCGGCGTCGACACCAACGTCGTCACCCTCATCACGCCGGCCGGCAGCGAGGCGCTGCCTTTGCAGAGCAAGGACGATGTCGCCCACGTCATCGCCGACCGCATCGCCGCCGCGCTGCGGTAAGGAGGTAAATCGTTATGATGAAAAAACGCTATGCGAATATCGAACTGCTGAGGATACTTGGCTGTATAGCAGTCATAACCCACCACCTGGTGCAGCAGGGCGCTGAACGTTTCGGGGGGGGGTTACACGGGATATTATTGGATCAACGGCACCCGGTTTGCCGTGCCGTGCTTTTTGATGATCACCGGCTGGATATGGCTGGATGAAAACAAAACATTCAACACTGCGAAATGCTTAAAAAAAGTTTTGATCCCGTTGTTTTCTTTCGGATATGTCTACGCCTTGATGGAGCTTGTGTATGCGGAAAGGAAAGTAACCCTGCCGATCCTGTTCAAAGCGTTTGGGAACATCCTCTCCGACAAGCTTTGGACCCATATGTGGTATTTGTATATGCTGGCAGGGATTTACCTTGTTATACCGGCGTTGAAGCTGCTGCTCAGGAATCTCGATGACAAGCAGCAGCAATATCTGTTGGCTGTATTGACCGTTTTTACGATCCTGTTCCCGACCCTGCGAATCATGACCGGATTTGAGGTCGGTTTTTATCTGCCGGTCCAGACACCGTATCTTTTGTATCTTCTGTTGGGTCATTATCTGGCAAAACGGCCGATCCCTGTAAAGTACGCGGCGGTCAATTTACTTTGTGCCCATATGTTCCTTTTCCTTTCTGTCTTTATTCTGGACGGCGATTTGGGGTATGCCCATTTCGCGATATTGTGGATGAGCGGCGCATATTTTATCCTCGCGGTGTCCCTGCAGCCTGCCTGTGAAAAAATCGACGGGGCGGTACTGTCCTACATCGGCAGAAAAACGTTTGGGATATACATTTTGCACGCGCTGTTTATCAATGTGATATACAAGGTCGTAAAGTTTGACCCGTTCGTGCTGCCAAATGGGGCAAATTGGCTGCTGTTGACAGCCGGCGTGTTCATTCTTTCCTTTCTGACGACAGTCATCATCCAAAAAATACCGATCATCAACAAAATATTCTGCATTTGAGCCACGGCCGGAATAGCGCTCGGCCCCCTTTGCATAGGATGCTTTGCAAAAGCAACATAGGCAAGGGGGCTTTTTATGTGCGGCATCGCGGGCCAGGTGGGGCAGGACCCCCGCCAAAACGCCGAGCAGTATAAGATCTACTGCGCCATGCAGCAGTCGCTTTCGCGCCGGGGGCCGGACCAGCGCGGTATGTACATCGAGGGACCGGCGGCGCTCATCCACGCGCGGCTGGCCGTCGTGGACCTGGACGGCGGGCGCCAGCCCATGCAGTATGAGCAGGGCGGCGAGTGCTATGTGCTCGTGTATAACGGCGAAGTGTACAACACGCCGGAGCTGCGCGCCGAGCTCTGCGCACTGGGGCACACGTTCCAGGGCCATTCCGACACCGAGGTGCTGCTCCACGCCTATGCCGAGTGGGGCGAGGATTGCCTTGCCAGGCTCAACGGCATTTTTGCCTTTGCGGTCTGGCAAAAGCGGGCCGGGCGGCTGTTCCTGGCCCGCGACCGCTGCGGCGTCAAGCCGCTGTTTTACGCGCTGCGCGGCGGCACGCTGATCTTTGGCTCCGAGCTCAAGACGCTGCTCTGCCATCCGCTGGTGCCGCCCCGCGTCGACGCTGCGGGCCTTGCCGAGGTGCTGCTGCTGGGTCCGGGGCGCACACCGGGCTGCGGCGTGTTTTCGGGCGTGCGGGAGCTGCGCCCCGGCGAGTGCGCGGTGTT
Source organism: uncultured Gemmiger sp. (assembly GCA_947631565.1). Lineage (GTDB taxonomy): Bacteria > Bacillota > Clostridia > Oscillospirales > Ruminococcaceae > Gemmiger. Next base: position 21,512 of record CANRLV010000014.1, read on the forward strand.
CAGCAGCGCCGACGGCACGCTGCAAACGCGCCTTTACTGGCAGCTCGTTGACCACGAGCACCCGGACGATTTTGCCGCCACGGTCCGGCGCGTGCGGGAGCTCGTGCTCGACGCCATCGAACGGCAGCTCGTCTCCGATGTGCCGGTGGCGACGTTTTTGTCCGGCGGGCTGGATTCCAGCATCATCTCGGCCGTGGCCAGCGAGGTGTTCAAAAAGCAGGGCAGGCCGCTGCACACCTTCTCGGTCGGGTACCGGGACAACAAGCAGTATTTCCACGCCACCAAATTCCAGCCCAGCCCCGACGCGCCCTACATCCGCAGGATGAACGCCGCGCTCACGGCCCGCCACCACTGGATCACCCTGGATACCGCCGACCTGGTGCCGGCGCTGTACGCGGCCACCGAGGCCCGCGACCTGCCCGGCATGGCGGACGTCGACGCCTCGCTGCTGGCTTTCTGTGAGCACATCAAGCCCCACGCCACGGTGGCGCTTTCCGGCGAGTGCGCGGACGAGATCTTCGGCGGCTACCCGTGGTACCGCGATAAGACCGTCCGGGAGCGCTACGGCTTCCCGTGGGCACAGTCGACAGCCTACCGCGCAAGCTTTCTGCGCCCCGGCGTGCTGGGGGACATCGACCCCGCCGCCTTTGTTGACGAGCGCTACCAACAGACCCTGGCCGAGACCTCGGTGCGCGAGGGCCTCTCGGCCGACGAGCGCCGGATGCGCCAGATGGTCAACCTCAACTTCCGCTGGTTCATGCAGACGCTGCTCGACCGCAAGGACCGTATGAGTATGTGGCATTCGCTGGAGGTGCGCGTTCCTTTCTGCGACCACCGCATCGCCGAGTACCTGTACAGCACCCCGTGGGAGTTCAAGGACCATGAAGGCCGCGAGAAGGGCCTGCTGCGCGAGGCGATGCGCGGCGTATTGCCGGATGAGGTGCTCTGGCGCAAAAAGAGCCCCTACCCCAAGACCTGGCACCCGGCCTATCTCGCCGCGGTCAGCGAACGGCTGCGCGCCGTCATCGCCGACCCGGCGGCGCCGCTGCTGCGCCTCTTGCAAAAGCAAAAGCTGGAGGCGCTGCTCGCCGGCGACGACGGCCGCGACGGTACACCCTGGTACGGCCAGCTGATGACCCGCCCCCAGACCATCGCCTGGTTCCTGCAGCTCGACCACTGGCTGCGGCACTACAGGGTGGAGCTTGTGTAGTTTTCACACATCTTTACCAAAATTTTTTGTTTTTATCACAAACCCCTGCTATAATACCCTTTGGGCCGCCCCCTGTCTGGCGGGCGGCGGCCCAAAGGGGCATTTTGTTACAGAAAGGGAGCGCGCGTCCTTGCTTGAAGTCGAACACCTGTCCAAGTGCTACGGCGGCCGTCTGGCGGTGGAGGACCTTTCCTTCACCGCCGCCGACGGCTGCGTGTACGGCCTTTTGGGGCCCAACGGCGCCGGCAAATCCACCACGATGAACATCATCACGGGCTATCTGTCGCCCACGGCGGGCGCCGTGCGGGTGGACGGGCACGATATCCTGGCCGAGCCCAGGGCCGCCAAGGCCGCGCTCGGCTACCTACCCGAGCAGCCGCCGCTTTATAACGACATGACGGTGGGGGAGTACCTCTCCTTTGCAGCGGCGCTCAAGGGCATACGCCCCAGGGCCGCCCGTGCCGCCGAGGTGCGCAGGCAGGCGCAGCGCACCGGCGTCTGGGAGCTCGAGCACCGGCTGCTGCGAAACCTTTCCAAGGGCTACCGCCAACGCGTGGGGCTGGCCGCCGCGCTGCTCGGCGAGCCGCCGGTGCTGATTCTGGACGAGCCGACGGTCGGGCTGGACCCGGCCCAGGTCATCGAGGTGCGCGAGCTGGTCCGGGAGCTCGGCAAGAGCCACACCGTCATCCTCTCCAGCCATATCCTGAGCGAGGTGCAGGCCGTGTGCGACCGCGTGCTCATCCTCTCGCACGGGCGGCTGGCCGCCGAGGGCACGCCGGCCGAGCTCTCGGCGCGGCTGGCCGGGGGCAGCGTGCTCGCGGTCACCGCGCAGGGCGACGAGGCGGCCGTGCTTGCCGCCGCGCAAAGCGTGCCGGGCCTCGGCGCGGTCACCGTCACCGCCGCGCAGGACGACGAGGTCAGCTTTACCGCCGCCGTGCTGCCCGACGCACCAGCGGGAGACCCGCGCGCCGCGCTCTCGGCTGCATTGGCCGCCGCCGGCTGCCCGGTCCTGAGCCTGACGCGCGAGGACCTGAGCCTGGAGGATATCTTCTTACAGCTGACCGGGGAGGACCCGGCCGCCGCGGTGCCGGATGCGGCGGCGGAGCCGGACGCACCGGAAATCCCGGCGCCTCCGGCGGATCTGCCCGCGCCGGAAACGGAGCCCGAGCCGGCTGCTCCGGCGCCCAACGAAACGGAACAGGAGGGGTGAGGGATGCTGGCGATCTTTGTGCGGGAATGGCGCGCGAGCTTTACCGGCATGGTCGGTTACATCGTCACCGCCGTCACCGTGGCCTTTTTCGGGCTGTACTGGTTCAATTACAATTTATACGGCCAATCGCCGGATTTTGGCATCGTGCTGTATTCCTCGACGATCCTGCTGCTGTTCGTGCTGCCGGCCGTGACGATGCGCAGCTTTGCCGATGAGCGCCGCAGCAAGACCGACCAGCTGCTGCTCACGGCGCCGGTGTCCATCCCGGCCATCGTCGGCGGCAAGTATCTGGCCCAGCTGGCGGTGTTCGGCGTGCCCTGCGCCGTGGCCGCCGTGCTGCCGCTGCTGCTGGCCCCGTTCGGCCCGGTGCTGTTCGTCAATGCCTATGCCGCGCTGTTTGCCTACTGCCTGCTGGCCGCCGCCTGCATCGCTGTCGGCACCTGGGTGTCGGCCGTGACCGAGAACCAGATCGTCGCCTACCTCGCCACCTTCGGCCTGCTGCTGCTGGCCTACCTGAGCAGCGGCATCCGCACGCTGTTCACGGTGGGGGACGGCACGGCGCTGCTGGCCTTCTGTGCCGTGCTCATCGCGGCCGCCTTCACCGTCGGCTTCGTGTGCAAGAGCGTCCTGGCCGGGTGCGCGGTGTTCGCCGCCGGGGCGGCGGTGCTGGCAGCGCTCTTCTGGGCACGCCCGGCCTGGCTGGTGGCGGCCTTCTCGGCCGCGCTGCAGGCCTGCGACCTGTTCGCCCCGTTCGAGGGCTTTGTAGGCGGGCTGTTCAGCGTGGGCGGCGTCGTGTACTATCTCTCGGTCATCGCGCTGTTTTTGTTCCTGACCGGCCAGACGCTGGAAAAGCGCCGCTGGAGCTGAGGGGGGTGCGCACGATGAAGCTGCCGCATTTGCAAAAGACCGATGTCCCCGCCGATGTGCGCGGGCAGCGCCGCCGCGCCCTGCGCAGCGGCGCCTACGCCAGCGTGCTGGCCGCCGCGCTGCTGGCCGTGCTGGTGCTGCTCAACCTTGTGGTGGGCGCGCTGCCCAGACAGTACACCGAGTTCGACATCTCGGCCGGGCGGATGTTTACCCTGACCGAGACCACCAAGACCCTGCTGGCCGGGCTGGACCGGGATGTGACCGCCTATTACCTCGGCATCACCGGGCAGGAAGACCCCAACATCACCCACACGCTGGACCGCTACGCCGGGCTTACCTCCCACTTTACCTGGGAACAGCGGGACCCTAACCTCTACCCGGCCTTCCCGCAGCAGTACGGCGCCCAGAACGCCCGCGTGGACAGCGTGATTCTGGTCAGCGGCGACAATTCCACCGTGCTGGATTCCTACGGGGACCTGTACACGGCCGACTACGAGGCCGGCGCCTACACGCTCTCGGCCGAGAACGCCATCACCGCCGGCATCGCCCGCGTGTGCAGCACCGAGAGCTGCGTGCTCTGCCAGCTGTCCGGCCACGGCGAGCAGGAGCTGCCCGCCGGCTTTACCGACACGCTGCAAAACCTCGGCGTCAGCGTCCAAACGCTTAACTTTGCCTCGGCCGGCAGCGTGCCGGCGGAGGCGGCCGCGCTGCTCATCAACGCGCCGCAGACCGACCTGAGCGCCGACGAGGCCGACCTTGTGCGGGAGTATCTCGACGGCGGCGGGGCGCTGCTCGTCGATACCGACCTGACCTTTGCCACCCCCACGCTGGACGCGCTGCTCGCCGAGTGCGGGCTGCACCGGCAGGAGGGTCTCTTGCTCGACGACGACCCCGACCACTACTATTACGGCGCCAACGCGGCCTATATCCTGCCCGACATCGCCAGTACCGAGGCGACCGCCGGCATCACCCACGGCATGGCCGTCTTCACGCCGATGGCGCAGGGCATCCTGACCGACGAGGAGCCGGAATACTTCTGCACGCCGCTGCTCACCACCACCGATGCCTCCTACGCCATGCAGGACTATGCCACGGCCGAGTGGCTGCGCAAGGGCGAGGACGACCCCGCCGGGCCCTTCAGCGTGGCGGTGGCGGGCGAGAACGTGAGCACCGGCGCCCGGCTGATCTGGGTCGGGTGCGGCAATACCTTTTTGGACAGCATCGACCAGGCCGTCAACGGCGGCAACGCGCAGTTTTTGGGCAGCGCGGTCAACTGGCTCACCGGCCGGCAGGGCACGGTCATCGACGCCAAGTCCTTAAGCGCGGCCACGCTGAACGTGCCCGCCTCGGCGGGAACGGCGCTGGGCCTTGGTTTTACCGTCGCGCTGCCGCTGGCCATACTCATCGGCGGCGCGGTGTGGTGCCTGGCCCGCCGCCGCCGCTAAAAAAGGAGGAATTCGATGACACGCAAAAAATGGCTGCCGCTGGCCCTGCTGGGCGCGGCCGTGCTGCTGCTGGGCGCGGCGCTGCTCGCCCTGCGCGGCCAGAATGGGGACGCGGCCGACGCCGACGCGCCGATCTGTCCGCTGACAGCGGAAGAGGTGGACCGCGTGGAATATACCTTTGCGGGCGATACGCTGTGCCTTGTCAAGGATGCGGCCGGCGCCTGGACCCTGACCGACGACCCCGCGCTGCCGCTGGCCCAGGCCGCCGTGCAGCAGACGGCCGCCGGGTTGGCGGGTCTTGTCCCCACCAGCGCGCTTGGCCCCGGGGCCGACGTGGCCGCCATGGGCTTTGACGACCCCACCGCGCAGGTCACGCTGACCGCCGGGGAGAAGAGCTATTCCTTCACCGTCGGCGCCGTCAACGGCATGACCGACAGCTACTACCTGCGCCCGGCGGGGGAGGAAACGGTGTACACCGTCAGCTCGGTCGATTTCTCCGGTCTGTGCAAGAGCCGCCGTGCCCTGTACGCGGCGCAGACCCTAAACGAGCTGGACGCCGGCGCCCTGACCGGCATGACGGTGCAAAGCGGCGGCGAAACACTGGACTTTGTGCGCAGCGGGGAGGAATGGCAGCTCAAGGATGACCCCGGCTTTGCGCTCGACCAGGACCGCGTGCAGCGTATGGCCAACACCGTTTGCGGCATAAAGACCGAATGGACCGTCACCGCGCCCGAGGCCGACGCCGCCTACGGGCTGGACGCGCCCAACGCCGCGGTGACGGTGACCGATGGCGGAACGTCCTGGACCGCCCGCTTTGGCGCCGACGCCGGCGACGACAACTGTTATCTGGCCGCCGACGATGCCCCCGGCCTGGTGTTTGAGGTGCTGCGCCAGCACCGCGAGGCGTTCGCCTGCACCAAACAGTCACTGGCCGCCGCGGCGGACGAAACGCCGGGACCGACGCCCACCCCGGCCCCCGAGACCGACCCCGTGGAGGAACTGATGCAGAGCATGACGACGGAACAAAAGATCGGCCAGCTGTTCTTTGTCCGGCCCGACGCGCTGGACGAAACGCTCACGCAGGAGGAGATCGACGACCCCTACGCCGACGGCGTGCGCGCGCTGACCGACGATATGCGCGCCGCTCTGGCCAGGTACCCGGTGGGCGGTATCGCGCTGTTCAAAAAGAACATCACCGACCCCGAGCAGCTGCCGGCGTTCCTTGCCGATCTGCAGGCCGCCAGCGCTGTGCCGCTGTTCCTTGGCATCGACGAGGAGGGCGGCGCCGTCTCGCGCCTTGCCAACCACCCCGAATTCATCACGCCGCAGTACGCGAGCGCGGCCGCGGTGGGGGAGCAGGGCGAGGCCGCGGCGCGCGAGATGGGCCAGAGCATCGGCGCGTATTTAAAGCAGTACGGCTTCAACGTCGATTTCGCCCCCGTGGCGGACGTGAACTCCAACCCCGACAACCCGGTCATCGGCACGCGCGCTTTCTCCGACGACGCGCAGCAGGTGGCAACGCTGGCCGCCGCCATGGCCCAAGGGCTGCAGGGCGAGGGCATCCTGCCGGTGCTCAAGCATTTCCCGGGGCATGGCGACACGGCCGAGGACAGCCATTACGGCCTGGCCACCGTGCACAAGACCCGCGAGGAGCTGGAAGGCTGCGAGTGGCTGCCCTACGGCTGGGGCACCGAGCCGCCGATCGAACAAGGCAGCTACGCGGTCATGGTCGGGCACCTGGCGGTGCCGGACCTGACCGGCGATACCACCACCCCCGCCACCATGAGCGCCGCCATCGTCACCGACATCCTCAAAAAACAGCTCTATGACCCGATCGTCATCACCGATTCGCTCGCCATGCAGGCCATCACCGACCAGTACGATGCCGGCACGGCGGCGGTACGGGCGCTGCAGGCCGGCTGCGACGTGCTGCTGATGCCGGCCGGCCTGGCCGAGGCGTATGAAGGCGTGTTGGCCGCCGTGCAGGACGGCACCATCACCGCCGAACGCCTGGATGCCAGCGTCGAAAAGATTTTGCGCTACAAGGCGCAGTACGGGATCTTGTAAAAGGCAAAAAACAGGCAAGGGCGCGGCCGATACGGCCGCGCCCCTGCCTGTTATGTTCATGGCGTTGGATTTTATGCCGCGCGCAGCGGCTCCTTGGCCGAATGCTCCAGCTTCTGGAATACCCACGGGTACACGGCCAGCAGCACGATGAGCTCCGACCCCATCATGAAGAAATACCCCCAGTTGGAGCCGATGGCGTGCACGGCGGCGGGGATGACGGTCTTTTCCCACAGGATCAGCACCAGCACGCCGGCGGCGACGCGCAGGCCCTTTTGGGTCGGGCTCACGTCCATGGTAAAGCGCACGAAGCGCCGTTCCAAAAACCAGCCCACGGTCAGGCCAAAGAACCGCCCCACATCCTTGAAGCCGTCCTTGACCATGCTGTTGGGGTCCACGACCAGCTTGCCGTCCACATAGTCCATCGGATAGCTCTTGAGCGAGATGTAGGCAAGGAACAGCGCGCTTAAGATCACGCCGGCGATGGGGATGAGAACCTCGCGCCGGGGGTCGGCGTCGATCCACTCCCACAGACGGCTGGCAAAGATGACCACCAGTATGCACTACGGTATCTTTATCTGGCTGTACGCCTGCATCTTTTTCTGGGCGCTGGACAAAAAGACCGGCAGCCTGCTGTTCCTGAACGTCGGCCTGGGGCGGTTTTTGATGCAGACGCTCAAACTGACTTTCTGCGTCTACCGGCCGTGGATCCGCAGCGCCGACATCCTGCCCATCGAGTACCCGAGCGGATACTCCTTCCCCAGCGGGCACAGCGTGACCAGCACCGCCAACTTCGGCACGCTGGCCCGGCAGTATTACAAAAAGTGCCGGCCGCTGGCCATATTCTTGCTGTTCTGCGCGGCGCTGACCATCTTCTCGCGCAATTTCATCGGCGCGCACACCCCGCAGGATGTGACCGTGGGCGGCGTGATGTGCAGGTCGCTGATCTGCAAAGCAAGATCATTGAACGCCCCGCCCAGGATATCCTCGCGCAGGTGCTGCAGCAGCAGCAGGTATTGCAGGTCCATACAGATTACCTCCTCTATGGTGCCATGGTATGGATGACGGACAGAAAACAGACCGTGTGCCCGCCGTGCCGCGGCGGGCGCCGGGTTCTCCATTTGTGTGCGGGCACGCGGGGCCCGCGCCGTTCAGCCGATGCCGAACTTGCGGTCGAGGTTGCGGTACTGCAGCGCCTCGGACAGGTGCACCGTGTCGATGACCTCGCTGCCGGCCAGGTCCGCCGCCGTGCGCGCCACGCGCAGGATGCGGTCATAGGCGCGGGCCGAATACCCCATGCGCGCGAAAGCGCCGCGCAGCAGCGTCTCGGAGGCCGCGGTCAGCGGGCAATAGCGGCGGAGCTCGGCGCTGGGCAGTGCGGCGTTGCAGCCGATGCCAAGCGCGGCATAGCGCTGCTGCTGCAGGGCGCGCGCCGCCGCCACGCGGGCGCGGATGGCAGCGCTCGCCTCGCCGCCGGCCGCGGCGGCCAGGGCGTCGTACTCCACCGGCACCGCCTCGACCTGGATGTCGATGCGGTCCAGCAGCGGCCCCGAGATGCGGCGGCGATACTGCTCGATGGCCGAGGGCGTGCAGGTGCATTCGTGCGTGGGGTGGCCGAGGTACCCGCATTTGCAGGGATTCATCGCCGCCACCAGCATAAAGCGGCAGGGGTAGCGGGCGCTGCCGTGCACGCGGCTCACCGTCACCGCGCCGTCCTCCAGCGGCTGGCGCAGAACCTCCAGTGTGTCGCGGTGGAACTCCGGCAGTTCGTCCAAAAACAACACGCCGTTGTGGGCCAGGCTGACCTCGCCGGGGCGCGGATTGCTGCCGCCGCCGGCGATGGCCGCCGCGCTCACGCTGTGGTGCGGGCTGCGGAAGGGCCGCGCCGCCAGCAGCCCGGTGCCGGGGCGCAGCAGCCCGGCCACCGAGTAGACGGCCGTCGTCTCCAGTGCCTCGGCGCGGGTCATGGGCGGCAGGATGCCGGGCAGGCGCTGGGCCAGCATACTCTTGCCGGTGCCGGGCGGGCCCACCATCAGCAGGTTGTGCCCGCCGGCGGCGGCCACCTCCAGCGCGCGGCGCGCGCCCTCCTGCCCGCGCACGTCGGCAAAATCCGGGCCCAGCCACGCCCCGGCCGCGTCGTAGCCGGTGGGCAGGGCGGGGGACAGCTTCGCCTCGCCGCGCAGGTGCTGCGTGACCTCGTTGGCAGACCGGGCCGGGTAGACGGTCAGGCCGCCGTCCTCGGCTGCCACTGCGGCCTCGGCGGCATTCTCGGCCGGCACAAACAGTTCTTTGGCGCCGGCGCCGGCGGCGGCCAGCGCCATCGGCAGCACGCCGGCCACCGGGCGTAAGGTGCCGTCCAGCCCCAGCTCGCCCAAAAATGCCTGCGCGGGGTCGGGCGCGGGGATCTGCCCCTGCGCCGCCAGCAGGCCGACGAACACCGGCAGGTCGTACACGGGGCCCGTCTTGCGCACGTCGGCGGGAGCCAGGTTGACCGTGATGCGGCTGGCCGGCCACGGCCAGCGCAGGTTTTTGAGCGCCGAGCGCACGCGCTCGCTGCTCTCCTTGACGGCGGAATCCGGCAGGCCGACCATGGCAAACTGCGGCAGCCCGCCCGAGATATCGCACTCGACCGTGACCGCGTAGCCGGAAAGGCCCGTCACCCCCAAACTGGTGATGCGCGCAAACATCCGCCGCCCTCCTTTGCTCTTTTCCCCAAGTATACTGCATTTTGTGTTGCCGCACAAGGGCACGGCGGGAAAAGCCGCAAAAAACAGGGTAAATTGCACAATTCTCATTGACAAACCCGGCGCGCGTTGGTATATTTAGATAAACGGGGAAGAGTTTACCGCCCCACGCAGAATTTACCACGAAAGAGCAGGTGCAGACCATGTATAAGGAAATGTATGCCCGCTGGCTGGCCGCTGACCTCGACGATGCCGACCTCAAGCCGGAGCTGGAAGCCATCAGGGACGACGATGCCGCCATCCAGGACCGCTTTGCCGTGGCCCTCAAGTTCGGCACCGCCGGATTGCGCGGCGTCATCGGCGCCGGCACCAACCGCATGAACGTGTATGTCGTGCGCCAGGCCACGCAGGGCCTGGCCAACTGGGTCAAGACCCAGGGCGGCAGCCAGACCGTCGCCATCAGCTATGACAGCCGCATCAAGAGCGAGCTGTTCGCCCATACGGCCGCCGAGGTGCTGGCCGCCAACGGCATCCGGGTGCGCATCTACAAGGCATTGATGCCGGTGCCGGCGCTCTCCTTCGCCACCCGGTATTATAAATGCAACGCCGGCATCATGGTCACGGCGTCCCACAACCCGGCCAAGTACAACGGCTACAAGGCCTACGGCCCGGACGGCTGCCAGATGACCGACGAGGCCGCCGACATCGTCTACGCCGAGATCCAGAAGACCGACATCCTGACCGGCGCCAGGACCATTGCGTTTGAAAAGGGCCTGGCCGACGGCAGTATCCAGTACGTCGGCGACGACTGCATCGAGGCGCTTTATCAGGCCATCGAGGCGCGCGCCATCCGCCCCGGCATCTGCAAGACCGCCGGGCTCAAGCTCGTGTACAGCCCGCTCAACGGCTCCGGCCTTGTGCCCGTCACCCATGTGCTGGCCGACATCGGCATCACCGACATCACCGTCGTGCCGGAGCAGCGCGACCCGGACGGCAACTTCCCGACCTGCCCGTACCCCAACCCCGAGATCTTCGAAGCGCTGCGCTTAGGGCTTGAGCTGGCCGAGAAATCCGGCGCCGACCTCATGCTCGCCACCGACCCGGACGCCGACCGCGTGGGCATCGCCGTCAAGTGCAAGGACGGCAGCTATGAGCTGCTGACCGGCAACGAGGTCGGCGTGCTGCTGCTCGACTACATCTGCGCCGGGCGCATCGAGCAGGGGACCATGCCCAAAGACCCCGTCATGTGCAAATCCATCGTTTCCACTCCGCTGGCCGATGCCGTCGCCGAGCACTATGGCGTTGAGTGCCGCAACGTGCTGACCGGATTTAAATGGATCGGCGACCAGATCGCCAAGCTGGAGGCCGCCGGCGAGGTCGACCGCTTCATCTTCGGCTTTGAGGAGAGCTACGGCTACCTGGCCGGGCCCTATGTGCGCGACAAGGACGCCATCATCGGCTCGATGCTGATCTGCGAGATGGCCGCCTACTACCGCGCCAAGGGCTCCTCCATCAAGGAAGAGCTCGAGCGCATCTATGCCCAGTACGGCCGCTACCTCAACAAGGTCGACAGCTTTGAGTTCCCGGGCCTGTCCGGCATGGACAAGATGGCCGGCATCATGGCCGGCCTGCGCGAGACCCCGCCCAAGGACTTTGCCGGCCACAAGGTCGTCAGGGTCGCCGACTATGAGAAGAGCGCCGAGACCGGCCTGCCCGCCGCCAACGTGCTGATCTACACGCTGGACAACGGCGCCACCGTCGTCGTGCGCCCCTCCGGCACCGAGCCCAAGATCAAGACCTACTTCACCACGCTCGGCAGGGACGTGGCCGAGGCCCAGGCCCAGAAGGACGCCCTGGCCGCCGCCGTCAAGCCGCTGCTGGCGTAAAACGTTTGCGTACACGATAAAATCACGATAAAATCAGGCGCGCCGGGGTTGACATCCCGGCGCGTTTTTGGTATAATATTTCGGCAATCGTTTGTAAAGCTGCTCCGTTCGCACGCCGTTTGGGATGAGGCGGATGCTGGTAGCCGAAAAGTCAAGATTGTGATGAGCGCATATATCGAGTATGGCTCCTGTATCATGATCGGGAAATGAGGTGAAACGCAATGAAAGAGGGCATCCATCCCAAGTATGTGGACTGCACGATCACCTGCGCCTGCGGCAACGTCATCAAGACCCGCGCCACCAAGCCGGAGATCCGTGTCGAGGTTTGCAGCAAGTGCCATCCGTTCTACACCGGCAAGCAGAAGCTGGTCGACAGCGGCGGCCGTGTGGAGCGCTTCAAGCGCCGCTATGCCAACGTCAACACCGGCAAGTAAGCTGTAAAAACCGAATCGGCGGCGCCGCTTTGTGCGGCGCCGCGTTTTCCGCTGTAACGACCGCCCAAAAAAGGGGGACCCATGGCCGACTACCGCACCATTGAGGGGGAAACGACCTTTACGGTCGAGGAAAAGCACAGCCGTTTTATCGCCACCGCCGCCTTTGCCGACAGTGAGGACAAGGCGCTGGCGGTGCTCGCGCGCGTGCGCGCCGAAAACCGCACCGCCCGCCACAACGTCTACGCCTATGTGCTGCGCGCCGGCGGCCGTACCCGCTTTTCCGACGACGGCGAGCCCGCCAAGACGGCCGGCACGCCGGTGCTGGAATGCATCCGGCACGCCGGCCTGCAGGATGTTATCGTAGTCGTCACGCGCTATTTCGGCGGCGTGCTGCTGGGCACCGGGGGCTTGGTGCGCGCCTACACGGCGGCCGCTGCCGGCGCTTTGCAGGCGGCCGGGGCCGTGACCATGCGCGAGGTGGTCGAGGGGTCCGTCACGCTGCCCTATGCGTTGTACGAGCCGGCGCAGCGGCTGATATTGGCGGCCGGCGCCAGGCTGGCCCAGCCGCAGTTTGCCGATGCCGTCACCCTGACCTGGCGCCAGCCGGCGGGGGAGGAAAATGCCCTCTGCGCGCAGCTGGCCGGGCTTTGCCGGGGCGATGCCTCCGTCACGCTCAGCGCGCCTTTTTTTGCCCCGTTTCAGGGCTTTGCGGACACCGGCCCCAAATGATTTTGGGAAAAATTTGCGAATTTTTCAAAATCCAAAAGTGATTTTGCGGTTTTTATCGTATTTATACACAGAAGACATCTTTTTAAGGGGGGCGGGCGCCGTGCGCTATCAGGACGAGAACGCCCGAACCATCGACCGCTGGGTCGCCGAAGGCTGGGAGTGGGGCGTGCCCATCGACCACGACACCTTTGTGCGCGCCGCGGCGGGGGACTGGCAGGTCCTGCTGACGCCGACCAGGCCCGTGCCCCGCGCCTGGTTCGGCGAGCTTTCCGGCAAGCGTGTGCTGGGCCTGGCCAGCGGCGGCGGGCAGCAGATGCCTGTTTTCGCCGCCGCCGGGGCCGTGTGCACGGTGCTGGACTATTCGCCCCGCCAGCTTGCCAGCGAGCGCATAGTCGCCGCGCGCGAGGGCTATGCCATCGACATCGTGCACGCCGACATGACCCGGCCGCTGCCCTTTGCCGACGCCGCGTTCGACCTTGTCTTCCATCCCGTCTCCAACTGCTATGTGCGCGAGGTGCGGCCTGTTTTTGCCGAGTGCTTCCGCGTCCTCAAGCCCGGCGGGGTGCTGCTGGCGGGGCTGGACAACGGCATCAACTATCTGTTCGACAATGATGAAACGACCCTGCGCTTCACGCTGCCCTTTGACCCGATCGTCAACGAGGAGCAGCGCCGCTTTCTGCAAGCCGAGGACTGCGGTATGCAGTTCTCCCACACGATGGAGGAGCAGCTCGGCGGCCAGCTGGCGGCCGGCTTCGTCCTGACCGACCTGTATGAGGACACCAACGGCGCCGGCAACCTGCACGAGCACAATGTACCCTCCTTCATCGCCACCCGCGCCGTCAAGCCGCTGCAGGACCGTACAAAAGAAAGGAGGCCGCCCTATGCCGACCGTCCGTGAGCGCACCGAAAGCCTGGAGCGCCATACGCTGGCTCCCGCCGCCGCCAAGAGCGACGCGAGCCGCGGCCGCCGCACGCCGGAGGAGCCGGACGCCCTGCGCACCTGCTACCAGCGCGACCGCGACCGCATCCTGCACTGCAAGGCCTTCCGCCGCCTCAAGCAGAAAACGCAGGTCTTTCTCTCACCGGAGGGGGACCATTACCGCACCCGCCTGACCCACACGCTGGAGGTCAGCCAGATCGCCCGCACCATCGCCCGCGCGTTACGCCTGAACGAGGACCTGACCGAGGCCATCGCCCTCGGGCATGATTTGGGGCACACGCCCTTCGGCCACGCGGGGGAGCGCGCGCTGGACCGGCTGTGCCCCGGCGGCTTCACCCACTACCGGCAGAGCCTGCGCGTGGTGGACAGGCTGGAGAACGACGGCGCCGGCCTCAACCTGACCTGGGAGGTGCGCAACGGCATCGTCACCCACACCAGCGGCGCCTGGGCCCGCACGGCCGAGGGCCAGATCGTGCGCCGCGCCGACCACATCGCCTTTTTGAACCACGACATCGAGGATGCCATCACCGCCGGCGTCCTGCGCGAGGAGCAGCTGCCCGTGGCCGCCGTGAGCGTGCTGGGCCACACCAAGAGCCAGCGCATCACCACCATGATCACCGACCTTGTCGAGAACAGCCGCCTGGACGCGGCCGAGGCACCGCAGCTGCGCTTCTCGCCCCGGGTCGAGGCCGCCTACGCCATCCTCAAGGACTTTATGTACGCCACCGTCTATGTTGACAAGGAAGCCAAGCGCGAGGAGAAAAAGGTGGACCAGCTGGTGGCCGCCCTCTATGAGCGGATGTGCGCCGACCCCAACCGGATGCCCAACTTTTATATGCAGATCGCCTACCGGGAGGGCGTGGAGCGCGCCGCCGCCGATTACATCTCCGGCATGAGCGACGAGTATGCCACCCGCCTGTTTGAGGAATGGTTCGTGCCCCAAAAGTGGCACGTTTTGTAAAGCAGCACCGCGCAGAAAGGGGGCGCATCACGCGTGATACCGCAGGAATACATCCAGGAAGTGGTGCGCCGCACCGACATTGAGGAGCTGGTCGGGCAGTATGTGCATCTGCGCCGGCGCGGCCGCACGGCCACCGGCTTGTGCCCCTTCCACAATGAAAAAACACCCTCCTTCGTCGTCTACCCGGAGACCCAGAGCTTTTACTGCTTTGGCTGCGGGGCGGCGGGGGACGCCATCAGCTTTGTGCGCAAGTACTCCAACCTTGGTTATGTCGAGGCGGTCAAGGCGCTGGCCTCCCGCGCCGGTATGCCGATGCCGGAGGAGGACGACCAGGGCTCCCGCGCGCGCCAGCGCCTGCTGGAGATCAACCGCTGCGCCGCCCGCTACTTTTTTGAGCAGCTCAACGCTCCCACGCCGGAGGCCGCCGCCGCCCGCGCCTACTGGCGGCAGAAGCGCGGTTTGTCCGACGCGGCCATCCGCCGCTTCGGGCTCGGCTACGCGCCCGAAGGCTACACCGGCCTGCTGCACTACCTCAAGCAGCGCGGCTTTAAAGAGGAGGAGCTCGAGACCGCCGGCCTTGTCAGGCGCAGCGCCAAGGGCAACCTGTATGACATCTTCCGCCACCGCGTGATGGTGCCCATCATCGACGTGCGCGGCGCCATCATCGCCTTCGGCGGCAGAGTGCTCGACGATTCCAAGCCCAAATACATCAACAGCCCCGAGACGGTGGTCTACCACAAATCCCGCACGCTGTTTGCTCTCAACCTGGCCAAGAAGTCCAAGAACAAGCGCTTCATCCTGTGCGAGGGCTACATGGACGTCATCAGTATGCACGAGGCCGGGTTCGACACCGCCGTCTGCGCCTGCGGCACCGCCCTGACCGCGGAGCAGGTCAAGCTGCTCAGCGAATATGCCGAGGAGGCGGTGCTCAGCTATGACAGCGACGAGGCCGGCCGCAAGGCCACCGAGCGCAGCCTGGCACTGTTCGCCAACTCGCCGATCAAGGTCAGCGTGCTCAACATCCCCGGCGCCAAGGACCCGGACGAGTTCATCCGAACCTACGGCAAGGACCGCTTTGAGCTGCTGCTCTCCGGCACCGCCAACCCGACCGAGTTCGCCTTGGGCAAGGCCAAGGACAAATATGACCTGACCCGGGACGACGGCCGGCTGGATTATATCCGCGAGGCGGTCGACATCCTGGCCGGCAGCACGGTCACGCCCACGGCGCGGGACGTGTACGCCGGGCGGGTGGCCCAGCAGACCGGGGTGGACAAAAAGGCCATTCTTGCCCAGGTGGAAAGCACCGCGCGCAGCGGCGCGTACCGCGCCCGCCGCAAGGAGCAACGGGAGCTTTCCCACCAGGGCATCGCCGCCGACATCCGCGTGCCGCTGGAGCACGGCGGCGAGCGCGCGCTGGGCGCAGCCAGCGCCGCCCGCCAGCTGGCCGCCGCCCTGCTGCAGGAGCCGGCGAACATCCCCTATGTTCGGGGGCAGCTTGACCTGGGCAGCGTGCCGGTGCCGGAGCTGCGGCAGGGCATCGAGGCCATCTATGCCTGCGCCGCCGCCGGCGAGCCCCTGAACCTGACCGCCCTTGCCCCGCGCCTGGACGAGAAAGCCCTGCAGCAGATCGCGCTGGCCCAGGCCCAGAACGCCGACCGCAAGCTGACCCGGCGCGACATCGATATGTTCCTGCAGCGCCTGCACGGCGCCGACCCGGACAGCAAGCGCGCCGCCGGCACCAGCAGCGAGGAATTCCGCGCCCTGTTCGACGCCGTCGCCCGCCGCAAGGCCCCCGATGCCCCGGAAACGTAGAAAAAATGCCGTTATCCTGTAAACAGACCGACAAAACCGGACAAACTAAAAGCACAAAGGAGCGTACTACTTATGGCTGAGAAACGTGACCCTATCCGCACCCTGCTCGAGACCGGGCGCCGCAACGGCAAGCTGACCAACACCGAGATCGGCGACGCGATGGAGGAAAGCGGCCAGGGCATGGACGTCGAGCAGATGGAAAAGCTCTATGAGGAGCTGGAGTCCAGCGGCATCGAGGTCGTCGACGACCCCGAGGCGATGGCCGCCGAGGCTGCCACCCTGACCGAGGAGACGGTGGAGGAATTTGAGGACAGCCTTGCCACCGACGGCATCACCATCGACGACCCGGTCAAGGTCTACCTGAAAGAGATCGGCCGCGTGCCGCTGCTCACCCCCGAGGAGGAGATCGAGCTGGCGCTGCGCATCCAGAACGGCGGCGAGGACGGCGAGAAGGCCAAGCAGCGCCTGAGCGAGGCCAACCTGCGCCTGGTCGTGTCCATCGCCAAGCGGTATGTGGGGCGCGGCATGCAGTTTTTGGACCTCATCCAGGAGGGCAACCTTGGCCTGATCAAGGCGGTCGAGAAATTCGACCACACGAAAGGCTTCAAGTTCTCGACCTATGCCACCTGGTGGATCCGCCAGGCCATCACCCGCGCCATCGCCGACCAGGCCCGCACCATCCGCATCCCGGTGCATATGGTCGAGACCATCAACAAGGTCAAAAAGGTGTCGAGCCAGCTGCTGCACGAGAACGGGCACGAGCCGTCGGCGGACGAGATCGCCGAGCGGCTGGAGATGCCGGTCGAGAAGGTGCGCGAGATCATGCGCGTGGCGCAGGAGCCGGTCAGCCTCGAGACCCCCATCGGCGAGGAGGAGGACAGCCACCTGGGCGACTTCATCCCCGACGAGGAGGCCCCCGTGCCCGCCGAGGCCGCCAGCCAGACCCTGCTGAAAGAACAGCTGGCCGAGGTGCTGCGCACCCTGACCCCGCGCGAGGAAAAGGTCCTGCGCCTGCGCTTTGGGCTCGAGGACGGGCGCCCGCGCACGCTGGAGGAGGTCGGCAAGGAGTTCAACGTCACACGCGAGCGCATCCGCCAGATCGAGGCCAAGGCTCTGCGCAAGCTGCGCCACCCCAGCCGCAGCAAAAAGCTGCGCGATTTCCTGGATTGAGCACGCCGGTATCGCTTTGTCAATTCGCCGCCCCGCCAAAATGTGCGGGGCGGCTTTGTGCGTTTTGCCCAATTTTTGCCCCGGCAGTCCGGCAGGGCAGGGGGGCATACAAGCAAAACCGTCAAAATGACCAAATTTTATCACACGGGTCCGGGCGTACAATGTCGTGCCGCGCCCCCCAAAAAGTTGCGCTGAAAAGGAAAAATAATCCTTGACAAGCCCTGTCCTATCCGCTATACTGGTAGAGTATCTTAAAATGGCACAATATGCCCTGAAACCATTTTTTGGCGCTGCTTCGCATGAAAAATTCGGCACATTGCCCAAAGGCGGACGCAGAACAGGAGATGGAAAGCCGGTATGTTGTCTGCCTGTGCGCCAACGGGGGACAGCCCCCGCCGGCGCGCGTCCGCAAGCAACCGTGTGGATAAGGAGTGGTCGCATCACTATGGTCAATGTCAAGCCCGTACAAAACGGCAGAACCACCCGCATGAGCTTTTCCAAGATCGATGAAGCCATCGGTATGCCCAACCTCATCGAGATCCAGAAAAACTCCTACAACTGGTTCCTGGAGGAGGGCCTGTACGAGGTGTTCCGCGATGTCGGGACGATCGAGGACTATACCGGCAATCTGGTGCTGGAGTTCACCGATTTCCGCCTCGACCGCAACGGCATCAAATACAGCATCAAGGAATGCAAGGAGCGCGACGCCAGCTACGCCGCCCCCCTGTATGTGACGGCGCGCCTGCTCAACAAGCAGACCGGCGAGGTCAAGGAGCAGGAGATCTTCATGGGCGATTTCCCGCTCATGACCGAGTCCGGCACCTTTATCTCCAACGGCGCCGAGCGCGTCATCGTCAGCCAGCTGGTGCGCAGCCCCGGCGTGTTCTATGCCTCCACCAAGGACCGCACCGGCAAGGACCTGTTCACCGCCACGATGAACCCCAACCGCGGTGCCTGGCTGGAATATGAGACCGACTCGCAGGATGTGTTCTCGGTCCGCATCGATAAAAACCGCAAGCTGCCGGTGACGACGCTGCTGCGTGCTCTGGGCCTTGGCACCGACGAGGAGCTGCGCCAGTTCTTCGGCGCCAACGAGCCCAAGATCACCGCCACGCTGGAGAAGGACGTGGCCCATTCCACCGACGAGGGCCTGCTGGAATGCTACCGCAAGCTGCGCCCCGGCGAGCCGCCGACGGTCGAGAACAGCCGCAGCCATCTGGACGCGCTCTTCTTTGACCCGCACCGCTATGACCTGGCCCGCTTCGGCCGCTACAAGATGAACTCGAAGCTGGCGCTGGCGCGCCGCATCACCGGCTACCGCCTTGCGGAGGACGTCATCGCCCCCCTGACCGGCGAGCTGCTGGCCGCCAAGGGCGAAAAGCTCAACGCCGCCAAGGCCGCCGAGATCGACGCCGCCGGTGTGACCCGCGTCACCGTGCTGGTCGAGCACAAGGGCGAGGAGCCGGTGCCGGTCGTCGTCGTCTCCAACGGGTGCGTGGACGCGCAGCCCTTCTTCCCGTTCGATGTCGAGAAGGAATGCGGCGTCAATGAGCGCGCCAGCTTCGCCGTTATTAAAGAGGTACTGGACGCCACCGCCGACATCGCCGACGAGACCGAGCGCACCGAGCAGCAGAAGGAGCTGCTGCGCCGCAATCTGCCGCGCCTGGTCAGCCGCACCGTCACCCCCGACGATATCTTCGCCTCGGTCAGCTACCTGATCGGACTGGACCACGGCATCGGCCACACCGACGAGATCGACCACCTGGGCAACCGCCGCGTGCGCAGCGTCGGTGAGCTTTTGCAGAACCAGTTCCGCATCGGCTTCACCCGCATGGAGCGCGTCATCCGCGAGCGCATGACGCTGCAGAACCAGGAAAGCGGCGAGATCACGCCGCAGAGCCTGGTCAACATCCGCCCCGTCGTGGCGGCCATCAAGGAGTTCATCGGCTCCAGCCCCCTGTCCCAGTTCATGGACCAGAACAACCCGCTGGCCGAGCTCACCCACAAGCGCCGCCTGTCGGCGCTGGGCCCGGGCGGTCTTTCGCGTGACCGCGCTTCCTTCGAGGTCCGCGACGTGCACTATACCCACTACGGCCGTCTGTGCCCCATCGAGACGCCGGAAGGCCCCAACATCGGCCTGATCAGCTACCTGGCCACCTTTGCCAAGATCAACAAGTACGGCTTTGTCGAGGCGCCCTACCGCCGCGTCGACAAGGAGACCGGCGTCGTCACCCGCGAGGTGGTCTATATGACCGCCGACGTCGAGGACGAGTATATCGTCGCCCAGGCCAACGAGCCGCTGGACGAGCAGAACCGCTTCGTGCGGCCGCGCGTCTCCGGCCGCCACCGCAACGACATCCAGGAATTTGACCGCACGCAGGTCGATTTTATGGACGTTTCGCCGCGGATGATGGTCTCGGTGGCCACCGCCATGATCCCCTTCCTTGAGAACGACGACTGCAACCGCGCCCTCATGGGCTCCAATATGCAGCGGCAGGCCGTGCCGCTGATGGTCACCCAGCAGCCCATCGTCGCCACCGGCATGGAGTACAAGGCCGCGAC
>CANRLV010000015.1 GCA_947631565.1 uncultured Gemmiger sp.
CCGGCCAGGTCGCGGCAGATCTGCATGACCTGCTCCTGGTAGATGGCCACGCCGTTGGTCACATCGAGGATGTGCGCCAGCTGCGGGGTGTCATAGTGCATCTGGGCCGGGTCTTTGCGGTTGCGCAGGTAGGCGGGGATGGCGTCCATGGGGCCGGGGCGGTAGAGCGCGATGACGGCGATGATGTCCTCAAGGTCCCTGGGCACCATGTTGACGGCGAGCTGGGTCATGCCGCCGGACTCCATCTGGAACACGCCCTCGGTGGCGCCGTCGGCCAGCATCTTATAAGTGGCGGGGTCGTCATAGTCGATGTCCGCCATCCTGAAATCGGGGTGGGTCTGCTGTACGGCGGCCTCGGCGTCGTGGATGACGGTGAGGGTGCGCAGGCCGAGAAAATCCATCTTGAGCAGACCGAGGCGCTCGATCTCGACCATATTGAACTGGGTCACGGGCAGGCCGTCGTTGGTAGCCAGGGGCAGATACTCGGTGACGGCGTGCGGCGTGATGACCACGCCCGCCGCGTGGGTCGAGGCGTGGCGCGGCATACCCTCGATTTTCAAGGCCGTCTCGATGAGCTCGTGCACCTGGTCGTCGCCGTCATACATGGCCTTGAGGTCGGGCGAGATCTCCAGCGCGCGCTGCAGCGTCATCTTGAGCTCGGTGGGGATGAGCTTGGCCACCCTGTCGACGTCCTGGTAGGCCATGCCCATCACGCGGCCGACGTCGCGCACGGCGGCGCGGGCGGCCATGGTGCCGAAGGTGACGATCTGGGCCACATGGTCGCGGCCGTACTTGGCGTTGACGTAGTCAATGACCTCCTGCCGGCGCTCGTAGCAGAAATCGACGTCAAAGTCCGGCATCGAGACGCGCTCGGGGTTCAAAAAGCGCTCGAAGATCAGGTTGTAGCGGATGGGGTCGATGTCGGTGATGCCCATGCAGTAGGCGGCAAGGCTCCCGGCGCCGGAGCCGCGCCCCGGTCCCACCGGGATGCCCTGGCTCTTGGCATAGTTGATGAAGTCGTAGACGATGAGGTAGTAGTTGGTGTAGCCCATCGAACGCACGACGCCGATCTCGTAGGTCAGGCGGTCGCGCATCTCGGGCGTGACGCGGCCGGGGTAGCGGCGCTCCAGCCCCTGCCAGCACAGCTGCTCAAAAAATGCCTCGTTGTCCTGGCCGTCCGGCGCCTCAAAGAACGGCAGCTTGGTGTTGCCGTACTCAAAATCAAAATTACATTGCTCCGCTATTTTGTTGGTGTTCTCGCAGGCCTCGGGCACCATCGCGAACAGGTCGTACATCTCGTCGGCGGATTTTAAATAGAACTCGTCGGTCTCGAACTCCATGCGGTCGGCGTCGGCGATGGTCTTGCCGGTCTGGATGCAGAGCAGGATGCTCTGCATCTTGGCGTCCTCTTTGCTGATGTAGTGGGCGTCATTGGTGGCCGCCATCGGGATGCCGGTCTCGCGCGCCAGGCGGATGAGCTGCGGCAGCACGACGCGGTCGTCGTCCAGGCCGTGGTCCTGCAGCTCGATGTAGTAGTTCCCCGCACCGAACAGGTCGCGGTAATAGAGCGCCGCCTGCCTGGCGCGCTCGTATTCGCCGGCGCGCAGGGCGCTGGCCACCTCGCCGGCCAGGCACGCCGACAGGCAGATGAGCCCGTCATGGTGCTGCTCCAGCAGGTCCTTGTCGACGCGGGGCTTATTGTAAAAGCCCTCGGTAAAGCCGGCCGAGACCAGCTTGATGAGGTTTTTGTAGCCGGTCTCGTTCTTGCACAGCAAGATCAGGTGATGGTTGCCGTCGATGCGGTTGACCTTGTCGAACCGCGTGCGGTTGGCCACATACACCTCGCAGCCGATGATGGGCTTGATGCCGGCGGCTTTGGCCGCGTCATAGAACTGCACGCAGCCGTACATCACGCCGTGGTCGGTGATGGCCACGGCGGTCTGGCCCATCTCCCTGAGCCGGTCAAACATACGGTCGATGCGGCAGGCACCATCCAGCAGGCTGTACTCGGTGTGGACATGGAGGTGGGTGAACTGTCTTTGGTTGGCGTTCGGTTCAGGCATCGGTCTTTTCCTTGTTTGTATTGGGGCCAAGGCGTTCGGCGGCCTCCAGGATGCGCTTGTAACGGTGGGCAAGGCCCGCCTTGCTCACCGGCGGGTCGAGCTTTTGGGCCAGCTCCGCCAGCGGCAGGTCGGGGTAGTCGAGCCGCAGGCGGGCGGCCTGCTGCAAAGGCTCCGGCAGGGCCTGCAGCGCATCGGCGGCTTCCAGCGCGCGCACGGCGCGCTGCACCTGCACGGCCGCCTGCACGCTCTTGCTCAGGTTGGCGGTCTCGCAGTTGGACAGGCGGTTGGTCTTGTTGCGCATACCGCGCCACAGGCGGCGGTCCATCACCCGCATGGCGGCGTTGCCGGCCCCCATATAGGTGAGCAGGTCCTCGATGTGGTCGGCGGATTTGACGTAGACGGTCACCGCGCCCTTGCGCTGGGCCCGGTGGGGGTGGAAGTCCTGCTCGGCCAGCATCCCCTCGAGCTGGCGGGACAGCTGGTGCCGGGTGGACAAAAACTCGACGCTGTAGCCCTTGTCGGGGTCGTTGGCGGTGCCGCAGCACAAAAACGCCGCGGCGATAAAGGCCTGCGTGCAGCCCTGACATTTTAAGTTGGCGGGGTCGATGCGCAGCGCCGTCTCGCGCCCGGTGTGGCCGAAGAGCGCCAGCAGCCTGGCGACCTCGGCCGGGTCCTTGACGGCGAACTCAAAAATCGGGCCGGTGGGGCGTTCCTTGGCGGTGACGGTGCCGGCGATGCCCAGGCCCCGGTACAGGCGCAGCGCGTGGTCGGCCACGCCCTCGTTCTCGGTCTGTAAAACGACGCCGCGGTCGTCAAAATATTTGCCGAAGCAGGCCACCGCGTAGGCGGCGGCCCGGCGGCAGCAGGGGCGGGTCAGGCGGCGGCGCAGGATCTCGTTTTTGACATCCTGTGAAAAGCTCATGGCGCACTCCCCTCCCCTTTTCTTGTCTGGCGGGCCGGACGGTCAGCCGCGGTGCGCGTCGCGGTGCTGCACGGCAGGCGCGTAGCCCAGCGCCTGGCAATACTCGCCCAGCAGGCGGGCGATGGTGACCGAGCGATGCCGGCCGCCTGTACAGCCCACGGCCACCGTGAGCTGGTTTTTGCCCTCTTTTACATAGAGTGGCAGCGAGGTTTTGAGCATCGCCTTGTAGTCCTCGAGCAGCTGTTGGGATTCCGGCGCCGCCATCACATAGTCCGACACCGGCTTGTCCGACCCGGTCAGGTCCTTCAGCTCCGGCACATAGAAAGGATTGGGCAGGCAGCGCACGTCCAGCACGATGTCGGCCTCCGGCGGCAGGCCGTACTTGAAGCCGAAGGAGAGGATGGTCAGCGCCATCGGGCTTTGGCCCTTGTCCAAAAACAACGCCAGCACGCGCTCACGGTTCTGGGCCGTCGAGAGCAGTGAGGTGTCGATGACGTACTTGGCGCGCTCGCGCAGCGGCTGCAGCACCTCGCGCTCCATGCGGATGGCCTGCTCCAGCGTGACGCCGCGGGCGGCGGCCAGCGGGTGGATGCGGCGGGTGGCCTTGTAGCGGCGGCAGATGACCGCGTCCTCGGCGTCCAGGAACAAAATATCGTACCCGACCTTTTTTTCGTCGAGGTCGGCGAGGGCGCGCTCCACCTGCGTGACGCTGCGCAGACCGCGCCCGTCCAGCACCACCGCCACGCGGTTGAGCTGGCTCTCGCCCTGCAGGGCAAAGTCGACCAGGCGCGGCAGCAGCGCCGCCGGCAGGTTGTCGATGCAGAAGAAACCGATGTCCTCCAGCGCGTTCACGGCAAAGGATTTGCCGGCGCCGGAAAGCCCGGTCACAACCAGCAGGTTCATGGTGCCGCCCTCCCTTTTTCAGGCTCCCCTTTTTATTCTACGACCCGTATCTCACGTTCCAGCGTATAGCCGGTCCTTTCGCGCACGGTGCGCGCGACCGCCTCGGTCAGGGCCAGCACGTCGGCGCAGGTGGCGCCGCCGGTGTTGACGACGAAGCCGCAGTGCTTCTCGCTGACCTGCGCGCCGCCGACGGCAAAGCCGCGCAGACCGCACTGCTCGATGAGCTGCCCGGCATAGGCCCCCGCCGGGCGCTTGAAGGTGCTGCCGGCGCTGGGCACATCCAACGGCTGCTTGTCACGCCGGCGCTGCAAAAGCTCCCGCATACGCCCGGCGATGGCATCGGCGTCACCGCCCGGCAGCACAAAGACCGCCTGCGTGATGCACCAGGGCTTGCCCGCAAAAAGGCTGGTGCGGTAGCCGAGCCCGAGCTCCGCCGCCGGCAGGGTGTGTTCCTCTCCCCGCTCGTCCAAAAAGGTCACGCTCTCCAGCACATCTTTCATCTCGCCGCCGTAGGCGCCGGCGTTCATATACACCGCGCCGCCCACCGTGCCGGGGATGCCGTAGGCAAATTCCAGCCCCGCCAGCCCCTGCTGCTGCGCCGCTTTGCACAGCGCCGCCAGCGAAAGCCCGGCCGGCACCGTGACGCGGGCGCCGCCGCCCGGCAGCGGTGCAAAGGCCGGGGCACCGCCCATGTCGGCGGTGGTGATGACGCAGCCGGCAAAGCCGGCGTCGGCAAACAGCACGTTGGAGCCGTTGCCCAGCAGGTACCACCGCACGCCGCTTTGGCGGCAGGCCGCCAGTGCGGCGGCGAGCTGCGGCGGCGTGCCCGGGCGGCAGAACACCGCCGCCGGCCCGCCGATGCGGAAGGTGGTGTGCGGGGCCAGCGGCTCATTTTGGGTCGCCGGCACCCCGGCGTCCCGCAGCGCCGCCAAAAGCCCGAGCACGTTCTGCGCCATGCTGCACCCCCGCAAAAATGTTTTCAGAAAGAGTTGGCCAGCGCCGCCGCGCCGATGACGCCGGCATCGTTGCGCAGCATACAGGCGCGGATAACGGGCGGCCGGCCGGTGGTAATATTATGCGTCTCGCGCTCGACATAGGCCCGCACGGGGGCCAGCAGCACCTCGCCCTGGTTGGACACGCCGCCGCCGATGCACACGACCTCCGGCTCAAAGGTGTTGACGACGTTGGCCACGCCGCAGCCGACGTACTCCATCCAGGTGTCCAGCACCTGTTTGGCCACGGCGTCGCCGGCGGCAGCCGCGTCGAACGGGGTCTTGGCGTTGACGGCCTCGAGATGGTCGGCGAACTGCCAGAGCAGGCTTTCCTTGTGCTGCTGCATGGCGGCCTGGGTGTCCTCGGTCAGGGCGCGGGCGCTGGCATAGCGCTCCCAGCAGCCGCGGCGGCCGCAGTTGCACTGCCGCCCGTCCTTGACGATGACGGTGTGGCCCATCTCGCCGGCGGCGAAGTTGAAGCCGCGCAGCAGCTTGCCGCCCAGGATGATGCCGCTGCCGATGCCGGTGCCCAGGGTGATGACGACGGCGTCGCGGTAATCGCGCGCGGCGCCGGCGATGTACTCGCCGTAGGCGGCGGCGTTGGCGTCGTTCTCGACGTAGACCTTGCAGCCCAGCAGGGCGGACAGGTCGGGGCCGAGGTTCCAGTCATAGTAGCCGAAGTTGGTGTTGTAGCCCACAAAGCCGGTGGTAAAGTTGACGCTGCCCGGCGTGCCGATGCCGACGTAGGCGATGTCGGCAAAATCGACGCCGTTGTCGGCCGCGACGGTGCGGCAGAGGTCCGCCAGCGCCTGCTCGAGGTCCTTGGCCGGGCGGGGCAGGCTGGTGGGGCGGGTGACCTTGCCCAGCAGCGCATAGCTGCTGTCAACAAGGCCCGCTGTCATCGTGGTGCCGCCCAGGTCCACACCGATGGTATACTTTGGCATAGTGCACACTCCTTTTCGGCTTGTGATTACAAACTGATATCGTCCTGCAGGCCAAGGCTGCCGAGCAGCTCCTTGGCGGCGTTGTAGCCCATCTCCTTGGTGCGGTTGTTGATGGCCGCGGTCTCGAGCACGATGGCCAGGTTGCGCCCCGGCATGACCGGGATGAGCAGGCTGGGGAACTTGACGCCGAGGATGTCGTACATCTCGGTCTCGAGGCCGGTGCGGTCATAGTTTTTGGTGCGGTCCCACGGCTCCAGCTGGACGACGAGCTCGATCTCGATGCTGTTCTTGACCGCGCCGACGCCGAACATACGCGCCACGTTGATGATGCCGATGCCGCGCAGCTCGATAAAATGGCGGATGTTGGCCGGCGCCTGGCCGAGGATGTTGTGCGGCCCTGTCTTGCGCAGCTCGACGGCGTCGTCGGCGATCAGACGGTGCCCGCGCTTGACCAGCTCGATGGCGGTCTCGCTTTTACCGACGCCGGAATCGCCCAAGATCAAAATGCCCTCGCCGTAGACCTCGACCAGCACGCCGTGCCGGGTGATGCGCGGGGCCAGCTCGACGTTGAGCAGCGAGACCAGCCGGCTGAGCATACCGGAGGTCTCCTCGTCCGACATCAGCAGCGGCACGCCGTAGCGCTCGGCCAGGGCCAGCATCTCCGGCATCGGCTCCATGCCGTGGGTGAGCAGGATGGCCGGCGGCTTGAACGAGAACAGCTTGGCCAGGTGCGCCGCCCGCGCCGAGGGGCTGAGGTCTTTTAAGTAAGAAAATTCCGTCAGGCCAAGGATCTGGATGCGCTTGTTGTCAAAATACTGGTAGTAGCCCGCCAGCACCAGCCCGGGGCGGTGCACCTCGGCGCTGGCCACCTTACAGTCCCGCAGCGGGGCGGGCGTGTAGGCGACGGTCAGGTCGGCCGCTTGGGCCAGCTTTTCCAGCGTGACATAGAACTGTTCCACCTTGAGGGCTCCTTTCGGCGGCGTGGCCAGGGGACAATTTTACAGTTACAGTATACCGCATTTCGCGGCGTTTGTACAGGGGCGGCGGTCAATTCCCGGCGTCAAAGCCTTCCTGCTCGGTGAGCAGGCGCTCCCACTCGTCAAACAGCTCCTGCTGGTGGAAGCGGCTGTCCTCGAGCTCGTCGCTTTTTTCCTGCACAAGGCGGTAATCGCGCAGAAGCGCGGGGTCCGAGAGCTCGTTCTCCAGCTCGACGATGTGCGCGCCGAGGTCCTCTATCTCCGTTTCCACCGCCTTGAGGCGCGCGCGCACCTCGGCGCGGCGGCGGCGCTCCTCCTTGCCGTAGGGGGCGCGGCTTTCCTTCGCCGGGGCGGCGCCGCGGGGCGGGGTGGGCGCGGTGTCCCGGGCGCGCAGGGCGGCAAGGTCCCGGTAGAGCGTGGCTGTGCCGTCGGCAAGATACAAAATGGGGCAGCCGAGCGCCTGCATCAGGTAGCGGTCATGCGTGACGAGCAGCAGTGTGCCGCCGAAGTCCGTGAGCGCGTTGGTCAGGCTCTCGCGCATATAGATGTCGAGGTGGTTGGTGGGCTCGTCCAAAAACAGCAGGTTGGGGCGTTCGAGCGCCAGCTCGGCGAAGCGAAGGCGGGCCCGCTCGCCGCCCGAGAGCGCGGCGCAGGCCTTGAACACCTCCTCGCCGCAAAAGCCGAAGCGGGCCAGGTGGCTGCGCACCTCGAGCTCGGTCATGCGCGGGTACTGGTCCCATATGGCGTCGAGCACGCGGCCCGGCCGCGCCGCCTGCTGCTGCACGAACACCCCGGCTTTGGCGCCGCTGCCCAGCCGCACGCTGCCGGCCGTGGGGCGGCGCTTGCCGTCCAGCACCTGCAAAAGCGTCGATTTGCCGGCGCCGTTGGGCCCGGCGATGACCAGCCGTTCGCCCCGGCGCACGGTGTGGGTCAGGTTTTCGAGCAGCGTGCGCGCGCCGAGACGGATGCACAGGTCCTTGATGAGCACGACTTCTTCATAGGGGTCGATGTCATACCGGAAGCGGAAATCCAGCGCGCCGGGGTCGGCCGGCGGGGCGGCCGTGATCTCGAGCTTTTCCAGCTGTTTGCGGCGGCTCTGGGCCATTTTGGTGGTGCTGGCCCGCACGAGGTTGCGGTCGACGTAGTCCTGCAATTTCGCGGCCTTGACCACGTCGGCATCGTGCTGCTTTCGGCGGCGCTCGTCGGCGGCCTGACGCAGCGGCAGGTAGGCCGCGTAGTTGCCGCGGTACTGCGCCAGCGTGTGGGCGCGCAGCTCCCAGATGCGGGTGCAGACGGCGTCGAGGAAATAGCGGTCGTGGCTGACCACCAGCACGGCGCCGCGGTAATTTTGCAGATACGCCTCGAGCCATTCCATCGTGGTCAGGTCCAGGTGGTTGGTGGGCTCGTCCAGCACCAGCAGGTCGGGGCGGGAGAGCAGCAGCCGCGCCAGGCGCAGGCGGGTCTGTTCCCCGCCCGAGAGCACGCCGGTGCGCTTTTCCCACTCGCCGGCCGGGAAAGCCATGCCGCTGAGCACCTTTTTGATCTGGGTGTCCATGTTGTAGGCGTCCTGCGCGTCGATGACGGCGGTGCAGGCGGCGATGCGCGCGGTCAGGTCCTGCGCCGCGGCGGGCGCGGCGCCGACCAGCTGCCTTTGCAGGGCCTCCTGCTCGGTCATGGCGGCAAGCGCCGGGTCAAAGGCGTGGCGCATGGCCTGCCAGACCGTCTCGCCGGGGTCCAGGCCGCCACTCTGCTCAAGATACCCCACGGTGGCCCCGGGAGAAAGCACCACATCGCCGCCGTCCGGCAGGTCCTGCTCGCAAATCAAACGCAGCAGCGTCGTCTTGCCGGTGCCGTTGGCGCCCACCAGCCCGACGCGCTCACCGCGCTCCAGCCCGGCGGTGATGTCACGCAGGACCTCATCGCCGCCGAAGCTCTTTTCCAAATGCTGCAATTCCAAAAGCATAGCTTGCCGTTCCTTACGTTTCAAAAATGCCGCTGCCCGGGTATGCCGGCAGCGGCATTGTGTTTTGGCGTGCGGTCAGTCGCCGTTGCGGTGGCGGGGATTGGGGACGCCGACCGCCGCCAGCTCCTCCGGCTCCATGACGACGGCATACAGCTCCGGGAAGCTGCGCACGGTGTGGGTGGGACGGATGCTGGTGGTGTTCTCCTCGCCCGCGAAGTTGACCCAGCAGGTGTCGATGCCGGCGTTGATGCCGCCCTGGATGTCGGCCAGCAGGTCGTCGCCGACCATCAGCACCTTGCTGCGGTCGGAAAGCCCCAGGTCCCGCAGCACCAGCTCGAACAGGCGCGGCTGCGGCTTGCCGACGCCCATCTTCTCGGAGATATAGACGCCGTCCATGTACTCGGCGATGCCGGAATCCCGGATGCGGGCCTGCTGCACCTTGACGGCGCCGTTGGAGACGACGGCCAGCGTGGCCACCTCGGACAGCTCGGCCAGCGCCTGCAGGGCGCCGGGCAGCGTCTCGGGGTGGCGGGAAAGCTGGTCCTCGTAATAGTCGTTGATCTCGCGGCTGTTGCCGGGGTCCGGCAGGCCCATGGCCTGCAGAAAGCGGGCAAAGCGGATGGCGAACAGCTTGTTCTTGCTCAGCTGCCCCTTGGCGAGCGCCGCCCACAGCCGGCGGTTGACCTCATGGTAGGTGGCCAGGGCCGCGGCGTCGTGCGGCAGGTCGTAGTGGATGAGGGTGTCGGTCAGGGCCAGACGCTCGGCGGTGTCAAAGTCCAGCAGAGTATTGTCCACATCCAGCAGCAGGCAGGTATAATTTGCCATATCGGTCTCCTGTTCAGGGATTTGCGCAGCGCGCGGCGCGGCGGGCGGTGTGCGGCGGGGCGCTTACTCTCCCCCGCCCTCGTCCCCGTCCTCAGAGGTATCGGGGGTGGGGTCCGGCGCCGGCCGGGCGTTGACGGTGATGTCAATGCTGTTGGAGGTCACGCCGTCACAGGTGGCGTAGATGCGGAAGCTGCCCGTATTGTCGGACGAGAAAGCGGCCGTGTCGCCGGTCGGGGCCCAGGTCCAGCCGCCCACCGTCTGGTCGCAGTGCCATTCGACGGTGCCGCCCAGGTTCTGCTTGGTGGCGGTCAGGCTGATGCTGTCGCCCGTATAGGCACTGGTGGTGTTGGCGCTGATGGACAGCGACTGCGGCGCGTTGACGGTGACGGTGAACTGCTTGGAATCCTGCCCGCCGTTGATCTCGGCCCCGCCGCGGATGACGTAGCTGCCGGCCTGCTTGGGCGTGAAGGTGAAGGTGAAGCCGTTCTCGGTATAGTCATAGGCATCGTTGGCGACAGGATAATCGTCGTTGACGATCCACTGCATCAGGCTGCCGTCGGTGCAGGGCTCGCCGCCCAGCGTCACGCTGGCGGTGACGGTGATGGTGTCGCCGATGTTGATGGTGGCGTCACCGCGGTCCAGCGTCACCCCAACGCGGGCGTCCGCAAAGATGGCGGTCACCGATATGTCCTTGCTGACGACGTCGGTGCGGGGGTTGGCGGTGACGCCGTCGCTCCATTTGCTGAAGCTCCAGCCCTGGGCGGCCACGGCCTCGACCACGACCTTCTGCTCCTCGGCCGTCACCTCGGCGGGGACCTGCAGCTCCAGGCGAGCCACACCGCTTTGCCCGCCGCCGAAGGCGGTCTGCAGCGTGCCATGGCTGACGTCATCGACCGCATACACCGCCCGGAGTGGCGTGGGCGTGGGCGTGGGCTCGGCGCTGGGCTCGGCGCCCGCGGGCTGCGCGGCGCGGCGCGGGATATCGCCGGTGTCAGGGCGGCGGTCCTGGCTGGCGAGCGGATGCTGGCGGAAATACATCAAAAATGCGTTTCCGCCGGCGGCATTGAGGGTGCCGCTGCCGTCCAGATAGCTCTTCTCGGCAAAGCCGTCGGCGCCCTTGAGCACCTCCGACGTGTTGAGGAAGCGGTAGCCCTCCTCGCCGCACATGGTGACCAGGGCCTGGTTGTACTGGTCGATGCGGGTCTGCAGCTCGACCGAGCCATTGGCCGCCTCGGCCACCGGCGGCACGGCGCAGACGATGATGTCACAGTAGGAATAGGCCCCCGCGATGGCCTTGGCGGCCTGGCGGTAGTCGGCCACAAAGCCGCTCACGTCTTTGTTTTGGGCGGCGTCATTGGTGCCCAGCGCCAGCACGAGGCGGCGCGGCTTCATCTTGACGACGGACTGCGGCACGGTATAGCTGGCCGCATCGTCGACGAAATAGACGCACTGCTCGCGCAGCAGGTTGGACAGCGACAGCCCGTCCGCGCCCACGAACTGGTCGAGCGACAGCAGGTTGAGGCGCTGCAGCGCGGCGATGTTCTGGTCGCCCACGAACACCGTGCCGGACATATAGTCATTGCTCTCGGGGCCTGCCGGCAGCAGCGCGGCCGACGATGTGTCGATGGGATACAGCGCCGGGTCATAGACGGCTTCGTCACTGCCGGCGCTGAGCAGCATGGGCAGGATGACCCAGGCGCCGATAAAGCTGGCCACCACAGCCAGCACGCAGCATACCAGCACCACGCAGGCGCGGCGCTGCACAGGGCTTAGGGAAAATCCGCGGGAATTTGGGCTGCTCATGGCGGAAGATACCTCGTGTTTTGGCAAATTGAACATCCGGTGTGTACACCTGATGGCATTATAGCACACTTCCGGCGTTTTGGAAATCGTTTCCCACAAATTTGCAGGGGTTACATATTTATGACAAAGCGCTTCGCGCTTTGCCTCAAAGAGAAGGCTCGGCCTCGTCGGTACATGCCCGCCGAGGCCGATGAATTTAAAATCCTGAGCTCCCGCCGGCAAAAGCAGGGGCTCGGGGCGAGGTTCAGGAGAGCAGCATCCGGTCATTGACCTCGCCGCCGCCCTGCTCAAAGCGGGCCATGAGGTCGGAGACGTGCAGGGCCATTTTCTCCTCGCCCCGCACATCGTAGATGATGCGCCCCTCGTGCATCATGATCAGGCGGTTGCCGTACTTGATGGCGTCGCGCATATTGTGGGTGATCATCAGCGTGGTCAGGCGGTATTTCTGCACGATCTGGTCCGAGAGCTCCAGCACCTTGACCGCGGTCTTGGGGTCGAGCGCTGCGGTGTGCTCGTCCAGCAGCAGCAGCTTGGGCTGCTTGAGGGCGGCCATCAGCAGCGTCACGGCCTGCCGCTGCCCGCCCGAGAGCAGGCCCACCTTGCTGGTCATGCGGTCCTCAAGGCCGAGGCCCAGGGACGCGAGCAGCTCACGGTATTCCTCGCGCTCCTTGCGGGTAGTGCCGGTGCGCAGCGTGCGGCGCTGACCGCGGCGGGCCGCCAGGGCCAGGTTCTCGTCGATGCCCATGGTGGCGGCGGTGCCCATCATCGGGTCCTGGAACACGCGGCCGATGTAGGCGGCGCGCTTGTGCTCCGGCAGGCGGGTGATGTCCTGCCCGTCGATCAGGATCTTGCCCATATCCACCGGCCAGACGCCGGCCACGGCGTTGAGCATGGTGGATTTGCCGGCCCCATTGCCGCCGATGACGGTGCAGAAATCGCCGTCCTCGAGCGTGAGGTCCAGCCCGTCGAGGGCCAGCTTTTCGTTGACGGTGCCGGCGTTGAAGGTCTTGTACACGTTCTTGATCTCAAGCATCGCGTCTGCCCCCCTTTGCCACGGCCGGCTTGGTAAAGTATTTGCTCTTCCAGTACGGGATGGCCAGGAACACGGCCACGACAAGGGCGCTGAGCATCTTGAGCAGGTCGGTGTCGATGCGCAGCCAGATGCAGGTCTGCAAAACGATGTAATAGACCACGCTGCCCACGGCGACGGTGAACATACGGTACGCGAAGTTGACGCCGAAGCGGCTGAGCAGCGCCTCGCCGATGATGATCGCGGCCAGACCGATGACGATGGCGCCGCGGCCCATGTTGATATCGGCAAAGCCCTGGTACTGCGAGAGCATGGCGCCGGACAGGGCGACCAGGCCGTTGGAAAGCATAAGACCCAGCACGGTGGTGAAGGCGGTGTTGATGCCCTGCGCGCGGGCCATATTGGCGTTGGCGCCGGTGGCCCGCACCGAGCAGCCGAGCTCGGTGCCGAAGAACCAGTACAAAATGGCGATGAGCACGGCCACGATGAGCCCCACGATGAGGATGGTGTTGCGCCATACAGGCACATTTTTGATGTAGCGCAGCGAGACCAGCAGCTCGAACTTATCCACATTGATGGCCTGGTTGGCCTTGCCCAGGATCTTTAAGTTGACCGAATACAGCGACAGCTGCGTCAGGATGCCGGCCAGGATGACCGGGATGCCCATAAAGGTGTGGAAAAAGCCGGTGACGAAGCCGGCCAGCAGCCCGGCGGCAAAGGCAAGGGCCATCGCCGTCCACGCATTCATGCCGGACATCATGCACATCACGCACACCGCACCGCCCAAACCAAGGCTGCCGTCAACGGTCAGGTCGGCCACGTCCAGGATGCGGAAGGTGATGAATACGCCGATGGCCATCACGGCCCAGATCGACCCCTGCGCCAGCGAGCCGGGCAGCGCATTTATCAGGTTCATTACGTCCAGTCCCATGGGACGCTTCAACTCCTCATGTCGTCAAAAAAGCTGTAGTAAAACGGCCAAAAAACCGCGGGAAAGTGAAAGGCTTTCCCGTGGTTTTTGGCAGAAAAACGTGCGTTCAGCCCGCGATGGCCTCGTAGTCGTCGGGGATGGTCACGCCCAGCTCCCCGGCGATGTCGGCGTTGTACTTCTTGGTGAAGTTGGGCGCATACTCGATGGGCATCTCGGCGATGTTCGCCTCGCCGTTCAAAATTTTGGCGGCCATCTCGCCGGTGGCAAGGCCGAGGTCATAGTAGCTGATGGACAGGGTGGCCACGCCGCAGCCGGCGCAGATGCCCTCCTCACCGGCGATGACCGGCACCTTGGCGGGCAGGCAGATGTTGTTGATGATCTCGGTGTTGGAGGCGCAGACATTGTCGGTCGGGACGTAGAGGACGTCGTTCTCGTCGGCCGCGTTCTGGCAGACGGTGGCGAGGTCATTGGAATCGCTGAAGGAGTACTGCGTGCACTTCAGGCCCGCGGCCTCCAAAAAGCCCTGCACGGTGTCGACCTGATACTGGCTGTTGGCCTCGGCGCTGCAGTAGAGCAGACCGACGGTCTGGGCCTGCGGGAAGAGGTCGGTGATCATGGCAGCCTGCTGGTCCAGCGGCGCCAGGTCGCTGGTGCCGGAGATGTTGCCGCCGACGGTGCCGGAGAAGTTCTCGATGCCCATGGCCACACCGTACTCGGTGACGGAGGTGCCCAGGATGGGGATCTCGTTGGTGACCGCGGCCGCCGCCTGCAGGGCGGGGGTGGCGTTGGCCATGATCAGGTCATAGCCGTTGGTCACGAACTGGTTGGCGATGGTGGAGCAGGTGTTGGAATCGCCCTGGGCGTTCTGGCAGTCGAAGGTGACGTTGAGCTCGGGGTGCGCCTCGAGCGCATCCTCAAAGCCCTCGGTGGCGGCGTCCAGCGCGTCGTGCTGCATGAGCTGGATGATGCCGACGGTCACGGCCTTGGCGGTGTTCTCGTCGACGGTGGTGTCGGCGTTGTTGCCGGCATCGGCGCCGGGGCCGCCGTCGTCCTCAGCGGTATCGGCCGCGCCGGTGTCGGCGGGGGCGGTGTCAGCGGTGTCGGCGCTGCCGCCGCAGGCGGCCAGAGACAGGGCCAGCGCACCGGCCAGCAGCAAGGAAAGCAGCTTTTTCATGGTATGTCCTCTCCCTCAGTAGAAATCGTTCCTGTATTTTGCCGGTCCCCTGTCGGGTCCCGGCAATTCAACGCTTTAAAGTATAGCCGAAGTGCTGTGCGCGGTCAAGAGACAACCTGCCGAAAACTGCCGCGATTTTACGCACGGTTTTTGTGATTTCGCTGTGAACGGTACGTTTTTGCGGCGCGAAAAAGCCCGCCGGCAAGCGGGCGCGGCGTTCATTTTGTCAGGCAAAAAGGGTGGTCTCGGCCTCGGCCAGCGCGTCGATGAAGGCCTGGCGCGAGGTCTCGCGCCGCAGGCGGACGGCGAGGTCCTTGTCCGACAGCAGGTTGACGAGCCGGGCCAGCAGCTGCAGGCGCTCGCTTTGGGCGCCCCGCGGCACGGCCAGCATAAAGAACAGGTCCACGGGGCGCTCGTCGCCGGCGCCCCAGTCGATGGGGTGCCGCAGCGTCAGGGCGGCGATGCCGGGGCAGGCGACGCCGGCGCTCTCGGCGTGCGGCAGGGCGATGCCGGCCCCGATGCCGGTGCTGCCGCCGGCGGTCTCGCGCGCGCAGACGGCGTTGTAGTAGGCGGTGCCGTTGGTGATGACGCCGGTCCTTTCCTGCAGCTCCACAAGGATGCCCAGCACATCGGCGCCGGATTCGATGTCCGCCTGCAGCAGCACGCTGCTGCGCGTCAGCAGGTCCCGCACGCGCACGCTTCCTCTCCCCTTTCCGCCGTTTTGCCGTCCTGTTTTTGGGGTCAGACCGTGGCCGGGTCCGGCACGGCCGCCACCAGCTTGTACAGGTACTCGCCCACGCCGCCGTCCGAGCAGCTGCACAGCGTCACCTCGTCGGCGGCGCGCTTGACCTCGTCGGGGGCGTTGGCGACCGCCACCGCGTAGCCGGCGGCCTGCATGATCTCGAGGTCGTTGTAATAGTCGCCGATGAAGACGGAGTTCTCCTCCGGCACGCCAGCCAGAACGCACAGCTGCTGCAGAGCGCTGGCCTTGCTGACGCCGGCGGGCATGATCTCAAAATAGACCGTGTTGGTATGTACGAAATAGTTGCCCGCGCCGAAATGCCGCCCCCGCGCCCAGACCGCCAGGCTGTCGATGAGGTTGGGCGCGCCGGCGAACACCACCTTGAGCCAGCCGTCCGGGATGCTCTCGATCGGGCAGGCGATGCTGCCGATCTGCTCCTCGACCTGGTGGCGGTGGGTGTAGGCGTTCGAGCGCGGCACATACATCTCGCCGGCGCCGGCCATGACCTCGACGCCGATCTGCGGGAAGGCGGCGATGACCGCCCGGATGGCGGCGGTGGCCTGCGCGCGGTCCAGCGTGGCACGGTGGATGACGGTGCTGCTGTTCATGTCATAGATCAGCGAGCCGTTGCAGGCGATGGCCGGCAGCGAGAGACGGATATCGCCCAGCGCCGCGCGGATGGAGGCCGGCGGGCGGCCGGTGGCCACCGTGAAGCGCCCGCCCATCTCGACAAACAGGCGGATGACGGTGCGGTTGCAGCCGGGCAGCCCCTCGGCGGCGGTGAGGAGGGTGTTGTCCATGTCACACAGCACAAGATGGTCCTGCAGCGTCGGTTTCATAGCGCAAGGTCCTTTCGTAAGCGGTCGAGGAAATCGGTGAAATACGGCGGCAGCGGCGCCGTGAAGTGCATCGGCTGCCCGCTGGCAGGGTGGATAAAGCCAAGCTCCCGCGCGTGCAGGCACTGCCCGCCCGGGAGGGCCGGGCGCCGCGGGCCGTAGAGCACATCGCCGGCCAGCGGGTGGCCGAGGTGCGCCATGTGCACGCGGATCTGGTGGGTGCGGCCGGTGTGCAGCCGGCACTCGATGTAGCTGAACTGCCCCAGCTGCTCGAGCAGCTGCCAGTCGGTGACGGCCGGCTTGCCGTTCGCGGTCACCGCCATCCTTTTGCGGTCGCGCGTATCACGCCCGATGGGGGCGTCGACGGTGCCGGATTCGGCGGGCATACCGCCGTGCACGACGGCGCGGTAGACGCGGTGCAGCGTGTGGTCGGCGAGCTGCGCACTCAGCGCCTGGTGGGCGGCGTCGTTCTTGGCCGCCACCAGCAGGCCGGAGGTGTCCTTGTCGATGCGGTGCACGATGCCGGGGCGCAGCGCCCCGCCCACGCCGGAAAGCTGCCCGGCACAGTGCCACAGCAGCGCGTTGACCAGCGTGCCGTCGGGGTTGCCGGGGGCCGGGTGCACGACCATGCCGCGCGGCTTGTCGATGACGAGCAGGTGCTCGTCCTCATACACGATGTTCAGGGGGATATCCTGCGGCTGCGCGTCGATGGGCTGCGGGTCGGGCAGCGTGAGCGTGACACGCTCTCCCGCCGCCAGCCTGTATTTTTTGCCGGCGGGCGCGCCCCCCACGAGCACCGCCCCCTGCTCTGCCAGCGCCTGCACGGCGCTGCGGGAGAGCACGGGCGGGTCCGGCAGGGCGGCCAGCGCCGCGCACAGCCAGCGGTCGAGGCGTTCGCCTGCCGCCGCGGGCGGGACGGTGAGCTCAAACGTCTGCATCGGGGGCATCCTTTTCGGGCGCGGCGGGGTCCGGCGAGGCGGTCTTGCCGCGGCGCTCGGCCGCGGCCTCGAGCACGATGTGCAGCACCAGCAGCCCCACCCCGACGCTGACGCAGATGTCGGCGAAATTGAACACCGCAAAGCGCATGAACAGCAGGTTGATGTAGTCGACCACCTGCCCGAAGGCCACGCGGTCGATGAGGTTGCCGATGCCGCCGCCCAGCACAAGCACCCAGGCGGCACGCTCCAGCCCCGACATCTTGCCGGCCAGCAGCCAGACGAGCACCGCCACCAGAATGACGCCGGTCACGGCGATGAGCAGCTTTTGCTGCCCGCTCAGCAGCGAGAAGGCCATGCCGTCGTTGACGGTGTAGCGCAGCTCCACGATGCCGGGCAGCAGCGGCATGACGCCCAGCGGGCGCAGCACGGCCGCGGCCCAGCGCTTGAGCAGCTGGTCCGCCGCGGCGCACGCCGCCGCCATCAGCAGTGAAAGGATCTGTGTGAGCATGGCTCCCCCGTGTGTGCTTGGCAAAACAAGGCGCGGCGCCCGGCCCCGGTCCCTGTGGCCGGGCCGGGCGCCATGGGCCCCTGTTGCGGGTCAAAAAACGTGTTTGGCGCTCACTGCCAGCCCAGCACCTTGCGGCAGCGCGGGCAGAGGCCGTCGGCGTCGGTGGCGGGGTCGAACTTCCAGCAGCGCAGGCACTTTTGGCCGGCGGCGCGCACCACGCGCACGGCCAGCGCATCGCCGGGCGCCAGCGTGACCCGCGAGACGATGAACAGGTCGGCCAGGTCGGCGGGGTCCATCGCGCCCAGCAGCGCGCGGTCCGCCGCGTCGGCCGTCAGCGTGACGGCCGCCTCCAGCGAGGAACCGATGGTCTTGTCGGCGCGGGCGGTCTCGAGCGCCTTCTTGACCTCATCGCGCACGGCCATGATGCGGGCCCATTTTTCGGTAAAGGCCGCGTCGGCATCGGGCTGCGGGTCGGGCATACGCTCAAACACGACATAGTCCTGCATACCGGGCAGCTTGGGGATATAGCTCCAGATCTCCTGCGCGGTGAAGCAGAGGATGGGCGCCAGCAGCCTGGTGAAATCGACAAGGATGCGGTAGAGCGCCGTCTGCGCGCAGCGGCGGGCCGCGTCGTCGGCGCAGTAGAGGCGGTCCTTGATGACGTCCATATAGAAGTTGGACATATCGATGACACAGAAGTTGTACAGCGCGTGGTAGGCGCGGGAGAAGTCGTAGCCGTCATACGCCTCGCGCAGGGTCGCTGTCAGGCGGTTGGCCGCCGCCAGCGCCCAGCGGTCAATCTCATAGAGCTTCTCCGCCGGCACCATGTCTTTGGCGGGGTCAAAGTCGCTGAGGTTGCCCAGCATGAAGCGCGCGGTGTTGCGCATCTTGCGGTATGCCTCGGACAGCTGCCGGAAGATCTCCTTGCCGGCACGCACGTCCACCGTGTAATCGCTCGAGGCGACCCACAGGCGGATGATGTCGGCGCCGTAGTCGCGGATGATCTCGGCCGGCTCGATGCCGTTGCCGGCCGATTTGTGCATCTGCTTGCCCTCGGCGTCCACGACCCAGCCGTGGCAGAGCACGCCGCGGTAGGGCGCGCGCCCCTGCGTGGCGACGCAGGTCAACAGGCTGGACTGGAACCAGCCGCGGAACTGGTCGGCGCCCTCCATGTAGAGGTCGACGGGCCAGTCCAGCTCCGGGCGCTCCCGGCAGACGGCGCTCCAGGTGGAGCCGGAGTCGAACCAGACGTCCATGATGTCGGGGTCCTTGTCCCAGTCGGCGGCGCCGCATTCGCAGACCTCGCCCTTGGGCAGGATCTCATTGGCGTCGTACTTGTACCAGGCGTCGGAGCCCTCCCTGCGGAAGAGGTCGCTCACCACCTTGATGGAGGTATCGGTGATATGATATTTTCCGCACGCTTTGCAGTAGAACGCCGGGATGGGCACGCCCCACACGCGCTGGCGGCTGATGCACCAGTCGCTGCGGTCGCGCACCATGCCGGCCATGCGGTCATGGCCCCACGCGGGCTGCCACTTGACCTCGTCGATGGCCTTGTAGACGTCCTCTTTAAAGGCGTCGATGGAGCAGAACCACTGCTCGGTGGCGCGGAAGATGACCGGGTGGTGGCAGCGCCAGCAGTGCGGGTACTGGTGCTTGATGTGCGCAACACCCATCAGGTGGCCGCTTTGGCGGATGCCGTCCAGGATAACGGCGTTGGCGTCCCAGACCTTGAGGCCCCGGATGTTTTCGCCCGCCTCGGCGGTCATGCGGCCGGCGTCGTCGACGGGGGTGATGACCGGCAGCTGCGGGTAGTGCTTGGCGCAGACCTCAAAGTCCTCGACGCCGTGGCCGGGGGCGGTGTGCACGCAGCCGGTGCCGCCCTCGAGCGTGACGTGGTCGCCGACGATGACAAGGCCGGTGCGGTCGAGGAAGGGGTGCTGATACTCCAACCCCTCCAGCTCGAGCCCCGTGGCGGTGCCGGGCAGGACCTCGTAATCGGTGATGCCGCAGGCCTGCATCGTGCTCTCGACGAGCGCGGCGGCCATGATGTGATATTCATTGCCGATCCTGACGAAAGCATACTCCATCGCCGGCCCCAGGCAGGTGGCGACGTTGGCCGGCAGCGTCCAGGTGGTGGTCGTCCAGATCACGACCCAGGCGTTTTCCAACGGCACGCCGTGCTTTGCCAGCACGCCGTGGGGGTCCCCCGTGAGCTTGAAGCGCACATAGATGGAGTCGCACTCGTCCTCGGCGTACTCGATCTCGGCCTCGGCCAGGGCGGTACGGTCCTCCGGGCACCAGTACACAGCCTTGAGGCCCTTGTAGATGTAGCCCTTCTTCGCCATCTCGCCGAAGATCTCGACCTGGCGGGCCTCGAACTCCGGCTTGAGGGTGAGGTAGGGGTCCTCAAAATCGCCCTGCACGCCGAGGCGCTTGAACTGGTCGTTCATCACGCCGATGTGCTCGGTGGCGAACTCGCGGCAGATGCGGCGCAGCTCCAATTTGGACACGCCGGCTTTCTTGTCGCCCAGGGACCCCAGCGCCTTGAGCTCGATGGGCAGGCCGTGGGTATCGTACCCCGGCACATAGGGGGCGCGGAAGCCCGCCATCGACTTGTAGCGGATGATGATGTCCTTGATGATCTTGTTGAGCGCGGTGCCCATGTGGATGCTGCCGTTGGCGTAGGGCGGGCCGTCGTGCAAAATGAACGGCGGGTCATCCCGGTGGGCGGCGAGCATACGCGCATAGACGTGGTTTTTCTCCCAATCGGCGAGCATTGCCGGCTCCTTTTTTGGCAGGCCGGCGCGCATCTCGAAGGGGGTGTTCATCTTGTGGATGGTATCGTTGTAATTCTGCGGCAAGGCGGGCAACTCCCTTTGCGGTTTGGTTTTGGTGTGAACGGAAAACGGGCGCACGAGGCGCCCGGTGGGGCAGGCCCCCCGCTGCGTTTTGGTAAAACGCTACAGGGCAGGCTCAGCTGTCAAAATCGACGCCGGCAAAGCCGCCAAGGCCGTCTTTGCCCTCGTCCTGCGGCAGGTCATAGAGCCCGGCGCCCGGCACATAGCGGGTCTCGCCGGCAGGGCCGGCGGTGGGGGCGGGCTCGGCCGCCGGGGCGGCTTCCGGCTCGGCCGGAGTCTCCAGCCCGAACTCGACGGTGTCCACCGTCTCTCCCTCGGGCGCGGGGCCGGCCCGGTAGTAGGTGGAGCCGGCCTGCGCGTCAAACTGCTGCTGCTCGTACTCCTCGGGGGCGGCGGGCTCCGCCGGCGCCTCGGTCACCTCGGCCGGCTCCGGCAGGATCTCGGCCTCGGGCAGGGGCTCCGGCTCGGGGGCGGGCTCCTGCGCAGGCTCCTCAAAGCTGGGCAGCCGGGAGATGAGCTCGATGTGCTCCTTGTACATCTTCTGCAGCATCTTTTTAAAGTTGTCGGCCTCGCGGTGCAGGGTCACGACCTCCTGCTGGCACAGGGCCACCTCGTCGCGGGCGCGCTGCTCGCGGTCCTCGGCGCGCAGGTTGGCCTCCCGCAAGATCTCGGCGGCCTTCTGCTTGGCCTCCTTGATGACATTCTCGCCCAGGCGCTGGGCGTTGAGCATGGTGGTGCTCAGCGTGTTCTCGTCGGCGCGGTACTGGTCGATGCGCTGCGCCAGCACCATGACCTTTTTCTGCATGTCGTCATGCTCGGCGGCAAGCGCGTCCATGGCATCGGCCACCTGCTTGAGATAGTCGTCCACATCCTCGCAGCGGTAGCCGCGCACGGTGCGGTCAAAGGTAACGCGGCGCACATCCTCTGAAGAGATCATCCGTATTCCTCCTGTTTTCGGGCGGAGCCCATGTTTTTGGTCGCGGGATCAGTATTGATAGTAGGTGATAAAAATACGGTCCTTTTTGCTTTTGCCGCCGATGGCCTGCAGGCGGTAGCGCCCAAGGCCCTGCACGGTAAAGATATCCTGCGCGAACACCCGTTCGTGGGCGCTTTGCAGCGGCAGATGGTTGACGCTCACCCGCCCGGCGGCGATGAACTGCGCGGCCTGCGCGCGCGGCGCGTGCAGCATGGCGCCGAGCACGACGTCGGCCCGCAGGGCGGGCACGGTGGCCTCGTGCAGGGGGCGCTCGGGCGCGGCCAGCGCGGCGGCGGGCAGGGCGTCACAGACTTCGGCGCGCAGCGGGCAATGCCCGGCGGCGGTGAGCTCGGCGGCGATGAACCCCGCCTTGTCGGCCGCGGCCAGCAGCCAGCCCTGTGCCTCACCTGGGGGCAGCAGCACGTCGCCGACGGCGGCGCGTTCGAGACCCAAGGCGAGGACGGCGCCCAGCACGTCGCGGTGACCGGGAGCCGGCGCGGCGGCGGACCAGGTCAGGTGCAGGGCGGTCACCGGCTCCTCTGTCCAGGTACCGGGCGGCTCCAGGCAGAGCACCCTGCGCTCGGCATCCGCATAGCCGCCCCAAAAGCGGGCAAAGGTGCAGCCGGCGCGGTTGACGGCGGCCTGCGCGAGGTCCTGCTCGCGGTCCGAGAGGAAGCCCGTGTGGCGCGGGATGCCGCGGGCGGCGCTCAAAGTACACAGCTCGGTGACGCGGCGCATGAGCAGCTGCTCCGCCGCACTGCGCGGCGGCACGAAGCCGCGGCGGGCACAAGGGTCAAAGTCAGGCTCAGAAGAAGACGCCATTGTTCTCCAGCTCGTCGATCAAGTCACCCATGATGTCGACGTTGTACGGGGTGATGATGAAGGTGCTGGTGGCCACGCGCTTGATCTGGCCGTTGTTGGCATACGCCACGCCGGACAGGAAATCGATCAGGCGGCGGCAGACCTCCTTGTTGGCGGCCTCGAGGTTGAGGACCACGGTGCGCTTGGCGTTGAGCTGGTCGGCGATGGAGGAGGCATCCTCGAAGCGCTCCGGCTTGACCAGCACCACCTGCAGCTGCGTGGTCGCGTTGATGTTGACGACCTTGTTGCCGTGCTGGCGGGGCATCTCGGCGGGAGCATAGCTCTCGGCCGGGGCAGCCTGACCGGAGAAGATCTCGTCCTCGGTATTCTCAAGGTAGGCGTCCCCTTCGCCATCCTGGTTGATGCCCAGCGCGTTTTTGAGGTTTTCAAACATAGTGTTCCTTATCTCCTTACCTTATAAAACAGGCGTTGCGGTCGTATCGCGGCGGCAATACCGCATCATCTTGGGGCCGGGGTATGCCCTGCCACGATATACACTAATTATTATCGTCTATTTTTTGTCAGTTGTCAATATGAAAATGCAAGAAAACGGGCGCTATAATAGCTTTTTGTCCTGCAGGTTGCTGCCCTCGACGATGACCTCGTCATACAGGCGCACCTCATTGTCGGTGCCAAGGGCGCCGCCGGGCGGCACCAGGATGTAGTTTTCGTCCTCGTACAGCGTCTCGATGCGGCGGAAGCGCTGGATGCCGCCGTAGTCCACATACACCCCGCGCTCGCCGTCGACGATGTGCAGCGCCTGCCGGTCGACGCGGATGCCCTCGTAGGTGTGCAGGTCGATGCGGGCGTTCTCCTGCCCCAGGCGCAGCACCTCGGCGTTGATGCTCTCGCATTGCAATACCAGCTTGGCGGTGCCGTCCTCGTCGGCGGTCAGCGAGAGCACGGCGGCATCCAGCGGCGTGTCCTGCTTGCCGGGCACGCTGAGCTGCACACTGCGCAGGCCTGTGAGCTGCTCGGCCTGCTGCGGCGTGCAGACGGTGTAGAACCACCAGGTAAAGCCGCCCACGATCTGCCCGGCCGTCTTTTCCTGCGATTTGGGCACGCCGGCCTCAAGCCACTCGGCCAGCTCGGCGGCGGACATCGCGTCCAGCGCCGTGCGGTCCACATCGAGCCCCGCGGCCGAGGTGGCGGAAACAAAATAACCGTTGGTCCCGGCCGTGACGGTCTCGAGCCCCGACAGGCGGTCCAGGATGCCCTCCCGCTCCGCCTCCAGCGCGGCGACGGCGTCCTCAAAGCCGCCGGACTGGCCGGTGCGCACCTGCAGGCGGTTCTGGGCCAGCAAAAACTCGTCGCCGGCATCGGCGGCGCCGGCGTAGCTGCCGCTGTCCAGCACGTCCAGCAGGTCATAGAGCGCCTGGCGGGACTGGGTGCCGAGCTGGGCGATGTCGCTGCCGGAGGCCGAGCCGGATCGGGTGAGCAGGTCGATGGTGCGCTCGCAGCGGTCGAGGCGCTCGCGCAGCAGGCCCTGCTCGCGGTCGGTGTAGACCTCGGCCAGGGTGCTGCCGGCGGTCACGCGCTCGCCGTCCGCCACCAGGTACCCGGCGTCCAGCCCGGCGGCGGGCACCGGCGTGCTGTCGAAGACGGCCACGCCGTTCAAGGTGATGCTCTCGGCCATCGTGTAGGCGATGGCCGTCTCGATGCGGTAGGTGTGGTGCAGGGCCAGGAACACCTG
This sequence comes from uncultured Gemmiger sp., assembly GCA_947631565.1. Taxonomy (GTDB): domain Bacteria; phylum Bacillota; class Clostridia; order Oscillospirales; family Ruminococcaceae; genus Gemmiger. Next base: position 23,943 of record CANRLV010000015.1, read on the forward strand.
CATGCCGACATAGACGATGGGCACCGCGAACAGCAGCGTGACCATGGCCAGGACGGCCCGGCGCAGCCAGGGCGTTTTTTGCGCGTTGTCATGCATGCGCGGGGCCTCCTTTCCGGCCGGAGCCGTTTAGTGCAAAAACCGTTCGACGAGTGCCGCGGCCTTTGTTTCCACGTCCTCGGCGTCGATATAAAGCCAGACCGGGTCGCCGTGGTGATGGAACCACGTCAGCTGCCGCTTGGCGTAGCGGCGGGTGGCGCGCTTGAGGGCGGCGGTGCATTCCCCCACCGTGGCCGTGCCGGCAAAATACGGGAAAAACTCTTTATAGCCGATGGCCTGCGCCGCCGTTTTATAAGCATCGCGGTACCGCCAGACGCGCTCGGCCTCGGCCAGCAGGCCGTTTTGCAGCATCGCGTCGACGCGGGCGTCGAGCCGGGCGTAGAGGTTCGCGCGGTCGCGGCAGGTCAGGCACAGGCAGAGGCTGCGCCAAGGCGCCTGCGCCGGGCGGGCTGCCGCCTGCTGCGCGGCCATGGTCCGGCCGGTCGTGTGGTAGACCTCCAGCGCGCGGATGATGCGCCCGGTCTGGTGCGGGTGCAGCGCGGCGGCGGTGGCCGGGTCGACGGCGTTGAGCTCGGCCCAAAGGGCCTGTCCCCCGCCCTCCCCGGCGGCCTGCCGCTGCCAGGCGGCACGGCGTTCGGGGTCCGGCCTTTGCGGCGTGAAAGCGATGCCCTCGAGCAGGCTGGTCACATAGAGTCCCGTGCCGCCGGCCACAATGGGCAGCCGCCCGCGGGCGGTGATGTCGGCGATGCAGGCGCCGGCTTCGGCCACAAAATCGGCCACGCTGAAGGGCTCGGCCGGCGTGCGGATGTCCAAAAGATGGTGCGGCACGCCCTGCCGCTCGGCCGGCGTCGCCTTGGCGGTGCCGACGTCGAGCCCCTTGTACACCTGCATCGAGTCGGCGCTGATGACCTCGCCGCCAAAGCGCCGGGCCAGCGCCGCGGCCAGCGCCGTCTTGCCGGTGCCGGTCGGCCCGCACACCGCCACCACGCGGGGGCGGGCGTCGGTGGTCTCGAGTTGTTCAGACAAGGCGGCCAAATTGCTTCTCCAGTTCCTTGCGGGTGAGCTTGAGCACGCAGGGGCGCCCGTGCGGGCAGAAGGGCGGCACCGTGCCGTCCAAAATGTTCTGCGCCAGCGCCAGCAGCTCGGCGGAGGTGGTCCGGTCGCCGCCCTTGACGGCGGCGCGGCAGGCAATGGAATGCAGCACCCACTCGGTGTGGGCGGTGACGGCGTCGGCCGTGCGCGCCGTGCCGCCTCCCTGCGCGAGACGCGCCGCCAGCTCGGTCAGCATGGCCGCCACCTCGCCCTCGGCGGGCGGGATGTCGGCGGGCACGGCCCGCACGAGAACGGCGGTGTCTCCAAAATCCTCGGCCTCGATGCCGGCGTCCCGCAGCAGGGTAAGATTTTGCAGCACGGCCTGCTTCTCGGCCGCCGAAAGCGGCACCGGCACCGGCGTCAACAGCAGCTGGGCCGGCACATCGCCGTAGCTTTTGGCGAGCTTTTCATACAAAAGGCGCTCGTGCGCGGCGTGCTTGTCGATGAGGCAGACCTCGTCGCCGCGCTCGGTGACGATGTAGGTCTTGAACACCTCGCCGACGAGGCGCAGCGGCTCGCTTTTCTCCGGCGCCAGCGCGGTCTGCTCCGGCGGCAGCGCGGACAGGCCGGTTTTGTCTTCGGTCGGAGCATCGGGCACATCGGGCAGAGTCTCCCCCGCCTGCGCTGCGGGGAGCGTATCGGCGGCGGGCAGGTCGGGCAGGATGTCCAGCAGCGCCTCGCCGGCGCTGTGCAGCGCCGTGTCGAGGTCCTGCGCCGGCCTTGGGACGGCCGGCGGTTCGGCGGTGTAGGTCACGCCGCCGGGCGAGGCCATGCCCCCCTCGCCGACGGTGTAGGGCGCCGGCTTGACACCGGGCAGCGCCCGCGCCGGCACATCCTTGGTCAGGCGGCCCAAAGCGCGGTACTCGGCCGCCGAGAGGGTGCCGAAGTGCTTTTGCGGCTGCGGCGGCAGGCTCTTGCCCGCGGCGGCCCTGGCCGGGGCCGCGGGCGCGGCGCCCGGCTGTGCGCCCAGCTCCAGCCGCTGCTCGCCGCTGCCGGGGGCAGCCAGCGCGGCGCGCACGGCGCCGTACACGGCCTCGAACACATCGCTCTCGCGGGCAAAGCGCACCTCGGTCTTGGCCGGGTGCACGTTGACGTCGACGAGCTCGGCCGGCAGCGTGAGCATGAGCACCGCGCCGGGGAAACGTCCCTGCATCAGCGTGCCCTTGTAGGCGTTCTCCAGCGCCGCCATCATCGTGCGGTTCTTGACGTAGCGCCCGTTGACGAAAAAGTGCTGCGCGCTGCGCGAGCCGCGCCCCGCCCGCGGCGGCGTGATGAGCCCCTGCACGCGGTAGAGCGCCGTGCCGCCCGCAACGTCCAGCAGGTCGCGGGCAAACTCCCGCCCCAGCGTGGCGTACACGGCGCTGCGCAGGCTGCCGTCGCCGGGGGTCAGGAACTGCTGCCTGCCGTCGCGGACAAAGCAGAAGGAGATCTCGGGATGGGAGAGCGCCGCGTGCAGCGCCGCCTCGGCCACAAAGGTGCCCTCGCTCGCGTCCTTTTTGAGGAATTTCATGCGCGCCGGGGTGTTGTAGAAGAGGTCCCGCACCGTGACCGTGGTGCCCACCGGGCGCGCCGCGGCCTCAAGGCCCTGCGGCTCGCCGCCGGCGATGCGGTAGAGACTGGCGAACTCGTCCTGCGCGGTGCGGGTGAGCAGCTCGACCCTGGCCACGCTGGCGATGGAGGCCAGCGCCTCGCCCCGGAAGCCCAGCGTGTGGATGTGCGCGAGGTCGGCGGCGGTGCTGATTTTGCTGGTGGCGTGGCGGATGAAAGCGTTCTCGAGCGACTCGGCCTCGATGCCGCAGCCGTCGTCAGAGATCTGCAGCTCGGCGATGCCGCCGCCGCGGATGGACAGCGTGATGCGGGCGGCGCCGGCGTCGACGGCGTTCTCCAAAAGCTCCTTGGCCACCGAGGCCGGGCGCTCGACCACCTCTCCGGCGGCGATGAGCTCCGCGGTGTGCCTGTCAAGGATCTGTATCTTCGCCATCTCGTCTGCCCCCTTTTGCGGGCGGCCGCATGGGGCCGTCCCTACGATATGTCGGTGGCCGCGCCGGGCCGCCCCTGCATCTTATTGTTGTACCAGCGTCTTTTTGAGCTCGTAGAGGAAGTTGAGTGCCTCGAGTGGGGTGAGCGTCTCGACATCCACATTGCGCAGGCGGTCCATCGTCTCGCTGGGCACGGCGGGGTTCTGGTAGCTCTCCACCGTGTCAAAGTCCAGCTGCATGGCGCCGCGGGCGTCGGGGGCATTCGCCTCCAGCACGCGCAGCACGGCGTGGGCGCGCCTGGTCACGCTGGCGGGCAGGCCGGCCAGCTTGGCCACCTCGATGCCGTAGCTGTCGTCCGCCGGGCCGGGCACGATGCGGCGCAGGAACGTGATGTCCTCGCCGCGCTTTTTGACCGCGATGTTGTAGTTTTTGACGCCGGGGATGTCATTTTCCAGCGTCGTCAGCTCGTGGTAGTGGGTGGCGAACAGCGTTTTGCAGCCGATCTTCTCACAGATGTACTCGACCACGGCGCGGGCGATGCTCATGCCGTCAAAGGTGGAGGTGCCGCGGCCGATCTCGTCCAAAATGACAAGGCTGCGCGGCGTCGCCCGCTGCAGGATCTCGGCCACCTCGGTCATCTCGACCATGAAGGTGGACTGCCCGGCGGCCAGGTCGTCCGAGGCGCCGACGCGGGTGAAGATGGCGTCCACGACGCCGATGTGCGCCGACGCCGCCGGCACGAAGCTGCCCAGCTGGGCCATCAGCACGATGAGGGCGTTCTGGCGCATATAGGTCGATTTGCCGGCCATGTTGGGCCCCGTGATGATGAGCAGGCGGTCCCCGTCCGCATGGAGGGTGGTGTCGTTGGGCACAAACAGGCTGCCGGCGAGCATCTTCTCGATGACCGGATGGCGGCCCTCGCGGATCTCGATGACGCCGCTGTCGTCCACCTGTGGGCGGGTGTAGTGGTTCTGCACCGCCGTCTCGGCCAGGCCCGCCAGCACGTCCAGCTGGGCCACCGCCGCCGCCGTGGCCTGGATGCGCACGATCTCGGCCGAGATGGTCTGCAAAATGTCGGCAAAAAGCTGGTGCTCGAGCGCCAGCAGCCGTTCGTTGGCGCCGAGGATCTTATTTTCCAGCTCCTTGAGCTCAGGCGTAATGTAGCGCTCGCCGGTGGTCAGCGTCTGCTTGCGGGTAAAGTTGGCCGGCACCGGGCCGGTGTAGGCGCGGCTGACCTCGATGTAGTAGCCGAACACGCGGTTGAAGCCGACCCGCAGCTTGGCGATGCCGGTCTCCTCGCGCAGGCGTGCCTCCATTTTGGCCAGAACGTCGGTGCTGCCGCTTTTTAAGGCGCGCAGCTCGTCCACCTCGGCGTTGTAACCGGGACGGATAGCGCCGCCGTCCTTGAGGTTGGCGGGGATGTTCTCGGCCACGATGGCGCGGTCGACAAGGTCACGGATATCGGCCAGCTCGTCGATGCGCCAGCCCAGGTCGTGCAGCAGCTCGGCATCCAGCGCCCCCGCCTGCCGCTTGACAGCGGGCAGCATGGCGCAGGTATCGCCGAGCGCCCGCACCTCGCGCGGGGTGGCGGAGCCGTAGAGCACGCGGGTGGTCAGGCGCTCAATGTCGAACACATGGCCCAGTGCTTCCCGCAGTTCGGCGCGCTGCACGCCGGCGGCGTGCAGCGCCGCCACGGCGTCCAGCCGGCGGTCAATGGCGGCGCTCTCCACCAGCGGCTGCTCTACCCAGGTGCGCAGCAGGCGCTTGCCCATGCTGGTTTTGGTGTTGTCGAGCACCCACAGCAGCGTGCCGCGCTTCTCGCGCCCGCGCATCGTCTCGGTCAATTCGAGGTTCGCGCGGGTCACCGGCGGCAGGCGCATATACTGCGTGCGCTCGTAAACTTCAACGGCTTTCAGGCGTTCGAGGCCGTGCTTCTGCGTCTCGCGCAGGTAGTCGAGCAGAGCGCCGACGGCCGCCGGGAGCAGGCTTTCCGGCTCGTACCCCGCGCGCCAGTCCGGCCCGAACTGCGCCGCCATCGAGGCCTCGATGACGCGGTCCTTGTAGCAGGCGTCCTCGCGCAATTCGACCAACGCGGCAGTGTGCTGCTTGATGTAGGCGGTCAGGTCCCGGCAGTCGAGCAGCGCCGGGCAGAGCAGGATCTCGCTGGGCATGAAGCGGGACAGCTCGGCGATGATGGCCGGCCCCGGCTGCGCGCCCGTGAATTCGGTGGCGTGGGCCTCGCCGGTCGAGACGTCGGCAAAGCAGACGGCGCCGCGCCAGCCGCCGCGCTGGCGTCTGGCGAAGATGCTGCACAGGTAGTTGTTCTTATCCTCCTTGAGCATCGAGCTCTCGATGACGGTGCCGGGCGTGACGACGCGGATGACCTCGCGCCGCACAAGCCCCTTGGCGAGGGCCGGGTCCTCGGTCTGCTCGCAGATGGCGACCTTGTAGCCCTTGGCCAGCAGCTTGGCCAGGTACCCCTCATAGGAATGGAACGGCACGCCGCACATCGGCGCCTGCTGCCCCTTGCCGAAATTTTTGCGGGTCAGCGTCAATTCCAGCTCGCGCGAGGCGATGAGCGCGTCGTCAAAAAACATCTCGTAGAAATCGCCCAGGCGGTAAAATAAGATCTCGTGCGGGTGCTGGTGCTTGATCTCAAAGTACTGCTGCATCATCGGGGCCATTTCTTGTTCCGGCATGGTCGTGTACGCTCCCTGTGCTTTGATTTTTTGTGTGGTTTAGTGGCAGCCCGCGCAGGTCGAGCAGCTGCCCGTGCAGCCGCCGGCCGGCGGCTGCTGGACCGTCATCGGGTCGCCGCCGTTCATCGCCGTGTTGATGATGGCGTCGATGTGGGCGACCATTGCTTCGGCCTCGGCCTTGGCGGCGTTGTAGCGGGTCATGCCCTCGCTCGCCATGATCTGGTCATACAGGGCGTTGACGCGGTCGGTCAGGGCGGCGGCGCGCTCGGCGTCCATATCGCGCTTGGACGTCTCGTGGTCAAGGTCGAGGCGGGCCAAATTAAACTCTCCGATCAGGTTCTGCAGCTCCTCATCGGCGTCGTTCTCGCGCCGGGCGGCGTCGAGCTCCAGGTAGCGCGGGTCGGTCTGCAACGCGACCGCCGCCTTTTTGAACAGTTCGATGCAATCCATGCTGTCGTCTCCTTTTATTCTGTCTCCAGCTCGCCGGTCAGCAGCGCCGCGCGGGCGCCGGTCAAGCGCACGCGCGCCCACCGGCCAATCAGGCTTTGCGGGCCGGGAAATTCCACCACCAGGTCGTTGTCCAGCCGGCCGTTGAGCGTGCCGGCCATGCGGCCCGCGCTCTCGACGAGCACGCGCTCGCTGCGGCCGGTCAGGGCGGCGATGGCCGGGAAAGCGCGTTCCTCCTGGATTTTGAGCAGGCGCGCCATGCGCGCGGCCTTGTCGGCGTGGGTAGCGGGGTCGGGCAAGGCTGCCGCTTTGGTCCCCGTGCGCTTGGAATAGATAAAGGTGAAAAGCTGCGTGTAGCCGACGGCCTTGACCAACTCCAGCGTTTTTTCGAAGTCCTCCTCGGTCTCGCCGGGGAAGCCGACGATGATGTCGCTCGAAAAGGTCACGCCGGGGATAGTCTTGCGCGCATAGTCGATGAGCTCCAGATACTGCGCGGCCGTGTAATGCCGGTTCATGGCCGCCAAAACACGGTCGCTGCCGGACTGGACCGGCAGGTGCAGGTGCCGGCAGAGCTGCGGGTGGCGGGCGATGGTGTCGATGAGCCTGTGCGAGGCATCCTTGGGGTGGCTGGTCATGAAGCGCAGACGGTAGTCGCCGGGCTCCTGGCACAGCAGGTCGAGCAGGCCGGCGAAGTCCAGCCCCGCCGCCGTGCCCTTGCCGTAGCTGTTGACGTTCTGGCCCAAGAGTGTTATCTCTTTACAGCCTGCGGCCAGCAGGGCGCGGAATTCGGCCAGGATGGCCTCCGGCTCACGGCTGCGCTCCCGCCCGCGCACATAGGGCACGATGCAGTAGGTGCAGAAGTTGTCGCACCCGTACATGACGGGCAGCCAGGCGCGGAAATCACTGTCGCGCCGGATGGGCAGGTCCTCGACCACGGCCCCGCGCTCCGGCGAGGTCTCCAGCACGCGTCTGCCTTTTTCGAGGCGCTTTTGCAGCAGCGCCGGCAGGCGGTCGATGCCGTCGACGCCGAAGACAAGGTCCACATAGGGGTAGCTCTTTTTGAGCTTTTCGACCACCTGCGGCTGCTGCGCCATGCAGCCGCACAGCCCGATGATCAGGCGGGGGTTCGCCTCTTTGAGCTTTTTGAGCGCGCCCACATTGCCGAAGACCCGCTGCTCGGCGTGCTCGCGCACGGCGCAGGTGTTGAACAATATCAGGTCGGCGCGCTCGGGCGCGTCGGTGATGCCGAAGCCGATGTCCAGCAGCACGCCGCGCAGCTTTTCGCCGTCGTTGACGTTCTGCTGGCAGCCGTAGCTGCGCACATAGGCCAGGGGCGGTGTGTCATAGGCGGCGGCGACGGCGGCGGCCGCCGCGGCGTTGTGGGTGTAGGTAAAGGTCGGCAAGGGGCATTCTCCTGTATGTAGTGGACCGCAGGCCCTGGTATGGCATTATAGACGGTACAAGTATACCAAAACCGGGGCAAAAACACAAGCGTTTCGTCTGCAAAAGAGGGGTTCGGCTTTGCTGGCTGCGCCAGTCCGCCTGCACCCCTCTCTTGGACACACCCCGTCGCAAAAATGCCTTGCGCATGCCTGCGGCGACTTGCCGCGGCATTTTTGCTCTAAAGGTATCGGCCCCGTCGGCGCATGTCCGCCGGGGCCGATGGATTTAAAATATATCTTTTTGACGATGTTTAGGCGGCATTATGAGGATGGTGCCCAATATGGAACAGCTCCAGCGGGCCGTTGCGGCGGCGGCGGTCGACGCGGCCCTCGGGTTTGATCTCGCCGGCGGCGGTCAGCGCGTACTTGGTCAGCGCCGGACCGACCAGCTCATACACCAGCACGCTGAACAGCACGACGCTGCGCACCACGGCGCCGTCGGAAAGCTGCTGCGCGGTCAGGGCCATGCCCAGCGCCACGCCGGCCTGCGGCAGCAGCGTGATGCCCAGCCATTTGGTGATCTCGGGCCGGCATTTGGTGGCGGCACAGCTGGCGAAGGCACCACTGTACTTGCCGGCGGATCGGAAGACGATGTACACGGCGCCGATGAGCAGCACCAGCGGGTCGGACAAAATGGTCAGGTTGAGCTCGGCGCCCGAGAGCACGAAGAACAAAACGAACAGCGGCGCCGTCCAGTCGTCGATGCGGTCCATGATCTCCTCGGAAAAATCACAGATATTGCAGAAGACCGTACCGGCCATCATGCACACGAGCAGCAGGCTGAAGCCGATGTGCACGCCGCCGACCGTGAACTCGGCCATCGAGAGGGCGACGGTGGCCAGCACGCAGGTGATGGACAGGGTCAGGCGCTTGGAGTTGGAAAAGAAATATTTCTCGATGCGGTGCAAAAGCCAGCCGGCCAGCGCGCCCAGTGCGCAGGAGAGCACGATCTCGAGCAGCGGCTCGAGCACGATGCTCTGCAGGCTGGCGGCGCCTTTCTCGAGCGCCGTGGCGATGCCGAAGGACACCGAGAACAGCACGAGGCCGACCGCGTCGTCGATGGCGACGACGAGCAGCAGCAGCTTGGTCAGCGGGCCGCCGGCCTTGTACTGGCGCACCACCATCAGGGTGGCGGCGGGGGCGGTGGCGGCGGCGATGGCGCCTAAGGTTATGGCCGAGGGGACCGAAATGACCTGCGGCATGACGAGGTGCAGGCCGACCAGGCCGATGTCGACCAGCACGGTGGTGATGACCGCCTGCGCGATGCCCACCGTGATGGCCTGCCGGCCCATGTGCTTGAGCTGCTCGAGCCGGAACTCATTACCGATGGTGAAGGCGATGAAGCCCAGCGCCAGCTGGCTGATGAGGTCCAGCGCCGCGACCTGTTCGGCGGTGTTGAAGCCCAGACCCGGCACGCCGACCAGCCCCAGGCAGTACGGACCGATGAGCACGCCGGCCACGAGATAGGCGGTGACGGCCGGCAGATGGAACGGCTTGACGACGCGCGACATCAGCAGCCCGCCGAGCAGCGCGCAGGACAGTTGCAGCAAAACGACCATGGAATATCGGCTCCCTTTACAAGCAAAAACTTTCCCCGGGCCGCGGCGTATGCCGTGGCCCGGGGTGCATTATACGCCTTTCGGCGGCAAAATACAAGAGGGATTTTCCGCTACTCTGCGCCGCCCTGGCCGCCTGTTTGGGGCGGCGCTGCGTCGCCGTCCTCCTCCTCGCCGAAGGTGGCGCTGAAAGCGAATTTGCGGATGGCGAAGACCAGCGCGATGGCCGCGACGCTGAGCAGATTGTCGAGCGCGTTGCCGTGGCCGATGAGCATATGCCGCACGATGGCGAACAGCAGCACCTCCAGCGCCGAGCCGGGATTGTGCTTGGTCAGCATCTCGATGAACTCGACCCCGATGACGAGGTTGAGCACACTGCCCAGAAACTCATGGAACAGCGAGGAGCTGCCGTTGGAAAACAGCTCCACCATCTCGCGCACGGTGGGGATGCAGCTGGCCGCCAGCGCCACCAGCACCACCACCGCGAGCAGTGTCTCCAGCCAGCCGGCCACGCCAGCCACAATGGTGCCCAGGCGGTGGCGGTAAGCCTCGCCCAGCGTGCCGTGACGGTCCCTGTTCATGGTACAGCACCCCCTTTTTTCGTTCTGCTGTCATTATACCAAATTTTAGCCTGCCAATGTGCACAAATCGGCGCGCCCCGTTTTGGCGGCTTTGCCGGTGTTGATAAAAAGTTGATGTTCGTTTAGTATGATAAGCGGGAAAAGGAGGTGGACGCCGTGCCCTACCGCATTCTGGTCGCCGACGACGAGCCGGACGTCTGCGCGCTGCTCAAAGATACGCTGACCATGCAGGGGTATGCGGTCAGCTGCGCCGAAAGCGGCGCGGCGGCGCTCACCGCCGCCGCACGACAGCCGGATCTGATCCTGCTCGATATCGGTATGCCGGGGCTGGACGGGCTCGACGTCTGCCGCCGCATCCGCGAGTATGTCGCCTGCCCCATCCTGTTTTTGACCGCCCGCGTTGAGGACGCCGACAAGATCAAGGCCTTTGCCGCCGGCGGCGACGACTACATCACCAAGCCCTTCTCGCTCGACGAGCTCTCCGCCCGCGTGGGGGCGCACCTGCGCCGGCAGCAGCGCGCGGTGCAAAGCGGCGGGCGGGCTGCGGCGCGGGTGCTGTTTGCCGGCGATCTGACCGTCGACTACGCCGCCTGCGCGGCAACGGTGGGCGGGCAGGCGGTGCCGCTGGCCAAAAAGGAGTGGGAGATTTTGGCCTTTCTCTCGCAAAATCCCGGCCAGGTATTTGACAAAGAACGTATCTACGAGGCGCTGTGGGGCTACGAGGGCGAGGGCTCAGCCAACGTGGTGGCCGAGCACATCAAGCGCCTGCGCAAAAAGCTGGGCGCGGCGGGCGCGCACATCCAGACCGTGTGGGGGTTGGGGTACAAATGGGTCTCGTCTTTATAATCGCTTTGGCGGGCATCGCCGTCTGGCGCGCTGCGGTCTGGCGCCGCAGCGGCCGGCCGGACAGCCTGCGCTGGGCGTTCGCGCGGTATCTGCTCGGCTGCGTGGCGGTGGCCGCGGGGCTGTGCAGCGCGGCGCTGTGGGGCATCGGCACCGTCACCGGCAACCTTGAGGACCGCTGCCGTGCGGCGCTGGACGAGGCACGGTATGTGCCGGTGACGCTCGTCACCGAGGACGGCACCGTCGTCGGCAGGCAGTATATCGGCTTTGACAGCGGCTATGACTATACCGACTTCATGTCCCCCGGCGAGGCGCGGATGTACTCGCTGCTGACCGATCCTTTTTTTGCCGCCTGCCTCTACCCCGGCATCTGCGCTTTGTGCGTGGCGGTGACGAGCGCGCTGTTCTACCGCCGGCGCCTGAAGGCACCCTTGGAGACACTGGACGCCGCCGCCGGGCGCATCACCGCCGGGGACCTGGATTTTACCGTTGCGGTGCCGGGCCGCGACGAGATGGCCCGCCTGGGCACGAGCTTTGAGACGATGCGCGCCGCCCTGGCCGAAGCGAACCGCACGCTCTGGCGCACCTTGGAGGATGAGCGCCGCGTGCAGGCGGCCTTTGCCCACGACCTGCGCACGCCGCTGACGGTATTGCGCGGCTACGATGAATTTTTGCTCAAATACGCCGACACCGTGCCGCCGGAAAAGCTGCACGCAACGCTGGAAACGATGCACGGCAGCCTGGAACGGCTGGAGAGCTACACCGCCCGCATGGGCCATGTGCGCCGGCTGGAGGCGCTGGAGCTGCACCGCGCGCCGGCGGACCTGCCGGCCTTATGCGCCGGCCTTGCCGCCGAGGGTGAGGCCCTTTGCACGGCGGCCGGCAAACGCTTTGCGCTGACCGGCGCCGCGGGCACGTTCGGCCTGGACGAGGATCTTGTGCGCGAGGTGTTCGGCAACCTGGCCGCGAACGCCGCGCGCCACGCCGCCGGGGCGGTGACGGCCGCCGTGGTGGCGGCCGCAGACGGCAGCACCCTGACGCTGACCGTGGCCGACGACGGGCCGGGCTTTTCGGCCGCGGCGCTGGCCCACGCAGCCGACGCTTTCTGGCAGAGCGAGACTGTGCCCGACGCCGCCCGGCAGGAGCATTTCGGGCTGGGGCTGTACATCTGCGCGGTGCTGTGCCGAAAGCACGGCGGCGCGCTGACACTGGCCAACGGCGAAGACGGCGGGGCCATGGTGACGGCGACGTTTGCCGGCGCTTGACGAAGCAAAACAGTTTTTGTATAATAAAAGTGCTCCTTTACAGGAGCAGAGCGTTGCCATATACGGTAGGCGGCTGGCATATCCTCCGAAAGGAGGTGAGCCATTATGCGAATTACATTTCATGTCGGTATTTTTACCGTCACGATTATTGTGAAAAGCAGAAGCCGCCACTCTGCAAAGTGACGGCTTCTAATCATTTAGGGGCCTAATCCCAACCAGAGCCAGCCGCTTATCGGCAAGGCTCTTTCTGTTTCCAGTATACACACATTGCCCCTGCTTTGTCAAGTTTTCTTTTGATGGTTGATAAAACCTTTATATTCCCCTGCTATGCTCCCCTTGTATCACACAAAGGGGGCTTTTGTATGCAGGGCATCGAGATCGAGCATTTGAGCCAGTACTACGGCCGGCGGCCGGCGCTGCGCGATGTGAGCCTGACCGTCCCGCCGGGGCTGTACGGGCTGCTGGGGCGCAACGGTGCGGGCAAGACCACGCTCATGCGCACGGTGGCCGCGCTGCTGCCCTGCCGGGCGGGGCGCGTGCGCGTGTGCGGCGTGCCGGCGGACGATGCGCACGCCGCCAGGGTGCGCGCGCTCATCGGCTACCTGCCGCAGGATTTTGCCGCCTATCCCAGCCTGACCGTGCGCGAGACGCTGGCGTACCTGGGCACGCTGTCCGGCATGAGTGGGGCGGCACTGGCCCGCCGGGTCCCGGCCGTGCTGCGCCAGGTCAACCTGACCGAGCAGGCCGGCAAACGGGTGAAGGCGCTCTCCGGCGGTATGCTGCGGCGGCTGGGCGTGGCACAGGCGCTGCTGCACGACCCGCCGGTGCTCATCGTCGACGAGCCGACCGCCGGTTTGGACCCCGAGGAGCGCGTGCGCCTGCGCGGGCTGCTGGCGGCGCTGGCCGGCGGCGGCAAGACGGTGGTGTTCTCGACCCACATCGCCGGCGACATCGAGGCCGTGTGCCGCGGCCTTGCCATTTTGGACGGCGGACGGCTGCTGTACGCCGGCACGGCGGCGGACCTCAAGCGCCGCACCGGCGCGCGAACACTGGAGCAGGCATACCTTGCCTTTGTGCAGGGGGGTGCGCGGTGATGCGGCTGTTTGCGTGTGAATGCAGGCGCGTGCTCAAGAGCGCGAGCTACTGGCTGTTCGTGGGCGCGCTTGTGCTGTTTTTGTACAGCCAGCAGGCACTGCCCGTCACCGAGGGCGGCGATGCCTTTGTGCGCCCGCAGCCCGGCGACGAGCAAGGCGTGCTGGTGCCGAGCGGCGACGAGGCGCGCATCATGCCCGAGGCGGCCGCCGCCCTGCTGGACCGGTGGCAGGCCAACAGCTTTACCACCTGGCCCCCGCCTTTATGCGTTTATCGCCATGTAACGCTGCGCGAGCAAAAGCACGACGCGCTGGCTGCGGTGCTGACCGATTTGTACGGGCAGGACGCCGCCGCCCTGCCGCAATCGGCCCCCGCCGCCGCGGGGTTTTTGGTCAGCGCCGACGGCACGCTGGCGCCGGCCGGCGGCGCGGCCCCGGATGTCGGCGCGCCGCCCGCGCTGCGCCCCGGACTGACGTGGGCGGACTTTACCGCTGCCATGGACCGGGCCGACAGACTTTTGGGCGGCGGCAGTGACTGGGCGCCGGCGGCACTCAAGCAAAAATTCGGCTTTGTGCCGGCCGACTATGCGGACCTGCTGGCCGAGTACGAGGCCGGTATGAAGCACGACCGCTACACCGGCGCCTATGCGCGGCTATTCTGTGATTATGCAGTCATCGCGCTGGCGCTGTTCGGCGCGCTGCCGGCCGTGGCGCTGTTTTTGCAGGACTTCGGCAGCCGGGCCCGGCGCGGCGCGGCGGATGCGGTGTGGAGCCGGCGCTGTTCGTCGGCGATGCTGGTGGCGGCGCGCACCGCCGCGCTGACTGTGCTGGAGTTTGCCCCCATCCTGCTCATGGACGTTTTTGAGACGGCGTACTATGCCCGCCGGTACGGTGCCGCCAACATCGCCGCGTTCGCGTTTTTCCGCTACAGCGTGCTGTGGCTGCTCCCCACCCTGCTTTTGGTGGTGGCCGGCGGCGCGGCGCTGACGCTCGTCACCGGCACGGCGGCGGGGGCGGCCGTCTGGCCGGCGCTGGGCTGGCTGTGCGTGACGATGGGGGTCACGGGCCTTTCCAACGGGTCGACCTACGGCAGCCTGCTGACGCCGCGCCACAACACGGTGGGCAAGTACCTTGTCTACCAACAGAACCTGCCCCGGCTGCTGGCCGGGCGGGGCATGGCGCTGGCCGCTGCCGCCGCGCTGCTGGCGGCAGCCGTGTGGGCGCTGCGCCGGCGCCGAAGGGGGGCGATGCTGTGGCGGTTTGGCGCGTGATGCGCTGGCAGGCGCGGCTGCTGGGCCCGGCGCCGTTTTTGGCGGCGCTGGGCTGGCTGGCCGGGCTGACACTGGTATTTGGCACCGAGGACCTGCCCGCCGCCGAGACGGCGCGCTTACTCGAGGGCTTTTGCCCGGTGTGCGGGGTGTTTTTGTTCATCGGCCTGTTTGCGCCCGAGGCCGACCGCGGCCTGCGGGACTGCGTGGCCATGCGCCGCGCGCCTTACCTGGGCGTGTGCGCGCTGCGGGCGCTGTGGCCGTTGGGCGCGGCGGCGCTGTACAGTGCCGGGGCAGCGCTGTTTTTGGCCGCCCGCGGCTGCGCGGTACCGGGCAGGCTGGGCCTGGCCGCCTTTGCCAACGCCCTGTTTTTGGGCGCACTGGCGCTGCTTTGCGCCGTTCTGCTGGGCGGCACGGTGGCCGGGGCCGTGCCGCCGCTGGCCTGGCTGCTGCTCGACAGCCTGACCGGCCGGCTGGGCTCTCTCTCGCTGCTGCGTCAAACCACCGGCGTCGGTCTGCCCAAGCCGGCCGTGCCGGCGGCCGCCCTGGCCCTGTTTGCCGCGGCCTTTCTTGTGCGCCGGGCGCAGCTGCGGCGGGGCGATTCTTCGGGCTTCGCTGCTGTCTCGGCCTGACCCCTGCCGGGGCAGGTGCTGCCGTTCCGTTGAAAACAGCGTGGGCATCTGCCGCAACAGATGCCCACGCATTGGTATATTTGCTTGCTTTATCGCCCGCCGTTCTGATACACTTTCCCGATAAACGCGGATTTTTCATACTGAACCATGTTCTGAAAAATCGGGACGCTGCCGATCGTCGTTCAAAAAATATTTTACTTCCCGGCTCGGCGCAGGGAGCTCGGTTCGGAAAAAGCCGGGATAGTATGGCACCGGCGTATCAACAGGTACCCAATGCAGGAATTCCTTCTGCCCGTCCTCGGTAAAGGAGCTGCAGGCGGGGGCAAAATCCGGGGGGACCTTCATGTAAAAATAGAAGGAGACCTCATAAATCAGCTTTCCCAGGTTGGCGGGGGCGTCGCCGTAAAAGTAGTTTTCATGCACAAAGCCGAGCCGGTCGACCTCCATGTCCACACCGGTCTCCTCCCGCACTTCCCGCCTTACGGCCTCCTCGGCGGTCTCGCCGAACTGGATGCGCCCGCCGACGGAATACAGGTACGCCGGGCTGCGCTTATTGCCAGCCATGAGGATCTGGCCGTCCTTCATGATGATGGCGCCGACGCGCAGGTTGATGAGCCCGCCCCCACAGGGGACGCACATATCCTTTCCCACCGTTTTTGCCTCCTTCAAATCCTGATTTTTCGCTCAGCACCACTTCCCGCCTGACGGGGATCTACCGATCCATTCCATCAACAACTGCCGCGGGTTTTGCGGTCATTTCTACCCAGGCGGGGACGAAGCCGCTCTTAAGCGCGTTTCGCGCTGACCGGATATTAGACCACGCTGTGCAGTAAAACGGCACTTTATCTCTGCTTATGATTTCTTTTGCCAGCGCGCTTGTGAGAGCACAGGCGATTCCCCGCCGCCGGTATTCCGGCAAAACATCCACGCCAATCTGCCACATATCTTCGCAATCGGCAGAACAGGCGGCCAATCCGATCAGCCTGTTTCCGTCATAGGCCCCGATGCCAAGAATGTCCAGCTGCCGGCGTTCCTTGCAAAGCGCGTTGCTCCATTCAGGCAAATATAGATTTCCAAAATCCTCCTGATTTAGTACGCGGGTCTTGTAAGGGCACGAAAGGGCGGGGAGCCGGTTTAAGTCCGGCAGATAATACTCAGCCATAAAGCATATTTTATGCCCTTTTTCTGACAGACGCTCATTCAGCCAGTGAAAACCTGGTGTTTCAAAGCATCTGTAAAATTCAAATTTTCTCACATACTCGGATACGAGATCCAAGGTTTCCTCTATGGAAGCCGCCACGATATTATTTCCATAGGAAACGAAGTTACAGGTAATCGGTTCTTTATAATATTTACGGGCATTCTTTCCCAGCTTGAAAGCAAGAACGACATTTTTATCTGCCTTAAAATCCTCCGTGGAGCATCCAATATCCTCCGCGGACTGACGCATGGCAATTTCCATCATTTCATGATTCGTCATAAAAACCCCCACGATTTACTTGATTCGCCAAACGCGAATTTAACAAAATATCATATCTATCATCAATTCTATCATTTGTACTCTCACGCTTTCAGCTGGTTCATCCATCCGCGGCGCTCGAAAACGACGAGAGAAACGGCGAAGCGGATGCACTCCTCAAGCGACAGGGTGAGGTAGACCATCGGGATGGGCCAGTGGAACACGAAAGCGGTGACAAGGCCCAAGGGTACGCCGAAAAGCCAGGTGCCCATCAGGTCGATGGCCATGACGTAGGTCGT
>CANRLV010000016.1 GCA_947631565.1 uncultured Gemmiger sp.
CCGGTCTTGGTGAAGCCGACGACGGACGGCGTGGTGCGCGCGCCCTCGGCGTTGGCGATGACGACGGGCTCGCCGCCTTCCATGACGGCGACGCAGCTGTTGGTGGTGCCCAAATCGATACCGATGATCTTGCTCATAGTGGTGTTTCTCCCTTCAGTCTATCAAAAATTTTGATTTTGGTCTGTTTTATTTTCAAGGCCCGGCGGGCCTGAAAAACGGTTTCACTCGGCCACGACGACCGATGCATGGCGGATAATGATATCCCCTATTTTGTAGCCCTTCTGGTACACCTGCACGACGGTGCCGCTTTCCTGCCCTTCGGCGGCGGGCACCTGCTGCACGGCGTTCATCAGGTTGGGGTCGAACGGCTTGCCCAGGGCTTCGATCTCGGTGATGTTCAGCCTGGTCAGCGCCTGCGCGGCCTTGTCCAGCGTCATCACCACGCCCTTTTTGTAGTTCTCGTCGGCGCAGGCGGCGTTGGCGGCCATGTCCAGCGTGTCGAGGATGGGCAGGATCTGGGTCACGGCATGGGAGACGCCGTCGCTGAACTTGCGGTCGGCCTCGCGCGCGGAGCGCTTGCGGAAATTCTCGTACTCGGCGGCCGTGCGCAGCAGCTGGTCTTTGATCTCGTCGGCCTTCTTCTCGGCCGCCTCCAGCTTGGCCTTCAGGCCCTCGGCCTCGCGCGCCTTGCCCTTGAACCATTCCTTTTTGGCCTTGGCATCGGCCGGGGGCTGCCCGCCGTCGGGCTTTGCTTCGGCCGGGGCTTCGGCCGGGGCGGCTTCTGCGGTCTCGGCGGCTTTTGCGGGTTTGGCGGCCTCGGGCGCTTCGGGCGCCGCGGGGGCTTCCGGCTGCCCGGGCCGTTCCGCCTGCTCCGCCTCTGCGGCGGCCGGTGTCTCCGGCTGCGGCGCCGCGGCGGCGCGCTTCTCTTCTTCGCTCATAACGGGTCCTCCTGCTGTTTACCGGCCATGCTCTGCCCGAGCTTGGCGGCAAAATATTCCAAAATGGGGATGAGGCGGCGGTGGTCCATGCGCTGGGAGCCGATGAGGGCCGCCGTGCCGGTCAGGCCGCCGCCGGCCAGATACCGCTGGCTGACGATGCACACGCCGGGCAGCGCGGGGGTCAGGTCCTCGCCCAGGCTGGCGTTGACGCCGTCCCCATGGGGGGCGATGAGCTCGCCGGCCGCCGCCCCGTCCGAGAAGATCTCCAGCAGCGTGCCGAGGTTTTGGCGCACGTCGGGCAGGCGGGCCAGGTTCTGCGGCCCCTCCAGGTACGCCCGCGGCTCGGTGCGCACCAGCGCCTCGGCCGCGCGCACCACCGGGGCCAGCCGCGCGCCGGCCGTCATCGCGAGGCCGGCAGTGAGCACGGGGCTCAGGTCCTCCGGCACCACAAAGGTCAGGCCGCTGTTGAGCAGCTGCGCCATGGCGGCGGCGTCGGCGCGGGAAAAGCCTCCCTCGACCCGGGCCACGCGGGTGCGTACCCCGCCGGCGCTGGTCACGCCCAGCACGGCGGCGGAATAGCGGCCCACCTGCACGACCTCAAAATGGGCGATGCACAGATCGGGGGCCTGCGGCGTGGTGACGGCCGCGGCGCAGCCGGTCATCTCGGCAAGGGCCCTGGCCGCGCCCTGAGCCAGCTTTTCCGGCTCGGCATCCAGCCCTGCGAAGTGCTCGTCGATAAGGCTGCGGTCGGCCGGCGCCAGGCGCGGCGCGTCGGGGTCGGCGATCAGGGTATCGAGGTAGTAGCGGTAGCCCTGCACGCTGGGCACGCGCCCGGCGCTGGTGTGCGGCTGCTCCAAAAGCCCCAGCCGCGTCAGGGCCGCCATCTCGTTGCGCAGGGTCGCGCTGGAGAGCGCCATGTCAAAGTAGCTGGCCAGCAGGCCGCTGCCAATGGGCTCGCCCTCCATGCCGTAGAGGGCGACGATGGCCTCCAGGATGCGCTGTTTGCGGGCGTCCATCGGCATCACCGTCATCTCCCTTTTCGCTTTTTAGCACTCTTTGCTTTCGAGTGCTAATTTTATTATATGCAAACTTTGCCATCTGTCAAGGGGTTTGGCCAAAACTTTTTCAGGTTTAACAATTTATACACAAAGCCAGCCTCATTCGGTTTTAAATAAGTCTGCCCTGACCGACATGTGCGGGCAGGGCAGACACTGCTAGAGCAAAAATGCCGCAGTAAGTCGCCGCAGGCATGCGCAAGGCATTTTTGCGGCGGTGGGGGTACTAAGGGGGAGGTGCAGGCGGACCGGCGCAGCCAGTGACGCCGAACCTCCCCTTTAAAGACGCGCAGCGTCTTCTTACGCTTCCATCCAGCGCGAGAGGAAAGCGGCCGCCAGGCTGACCGCCCGCAGGGTGGCTTCGTCAGGGGCGGCGTCGCGCGGGGTGCCCAGCAGGCAGATACCGCCCTCGAGGTCGCCGCCGGCCACGATGGGCACGGCGCACAGCAGCTGGCGGTCGCCGCGCTCCAGCGCGCGCACGCGGCGGGCGGGGTCCGCCGGGGCCGTGTAGGGCCCGCGCATGGCCAGGATCTCTTCCAATTCCCTGGAGACCGTGCGCCCCAGCAGGTCCGCCCTGGCGGGACCGGTGGCGGCCACGACGGCGTCGCGGTCGCACACCGTGACCGGGCGGCCCAGCGTTTTGGCCAGTACCTCGGCGTAGACGGCGGACAGCTCGCCCAGCTCCGCCATCGGCGAATATTTTTTGAACACGACCTCGCCGTCGGCGGCGGTAAAGATCTCCAGCGCGTCGCCCTGGCGGATGCGTTGGGTGCGGCGTATCTCCTTGGGGATGACCACCCGGCCCAGCTCGTCGATGCGGCGCACGATGCCCGTTGCTTTCATTTTTAAGTTCCTCCCTTTTTTGGCGGTATTTTCCTTGCCATGGGTTTAGTGTGCGGCGCGGGTCCCCAAATATACGTTGCCAAACCGGCGCGGCGGGGGTAAAATGGAAAGGCAAGGGGGTGCTTTTGTGGCCGAAACACTGCTCGAGACCACGCTGTGCTACATCGAGCGCGGCGGGTGCTATCTGCTCATGCACCGTATCAAAAAGGAAAAGGACGTCAATAAAGACAAATGGGTCGGCATCGGCGGCAAATGTGAGTCCGGCGAGGACGCGCTGGCCTGCGTGCGGCGCGAGGCGCTGGAGGAGACCGGCCTTGTGTTGTCCGCGCCCGCCTACCGCGGCATCGTGGACTTCTATTGCCCGCCGTGGCCGGCGGAGCGTATGCACCTGTTCACCTGCGCCGAGGGGGCCTGGCAGGGCGACGCCGCGCACCTGCCGGTGTGCCGCGAGGGTACGCTCGAATGGGTGCGCATCGACCGCGTTCCCGCGCTGCCCATCTGGGAGGGGGACAGGATCTTTCTGCGTCTGCTGGCCGAAAACGCGCCGTTTTTCCACCTCGAGCTGCATTATGACGGCGACTGCCTGCAGTCGGCGTGCCTCGATGGGCGGGCGCTCGCCCTGCCGGGGCGGCAGGCGGCAGAAATTTGCCCCGGCCCGGGCATTTTTGCTTGACAAGCCGCCATCCCGTTTGCTATAATAAATTGCTATTTTGGGGCGGTGGCGCCAAAACCGCCGTTCCGGAAAATAAAATAGCTGTCCTTGCTCCGCCCGTTTCAGCGGCGGGGCCGAACGCGGGGGCCGCAGGGCGCCCGCCAATGTCCAGAAGGAGGTGTACAAAGCAATGGCCAAGTACGAAACCATGCTGGTCACCAAGGTCACTGACAATGAGGAAGCCGACAACGCTCTGGTGGAGAAGTTCAAGACCCTTATTGCCGACCACGGGACCATCGATGCCGTGCTGGAGGGCTGGGGCAAGCGCCGCCTGGCGTACCCCATCCAGGACGAGACCGAAGGCATGTATACGGTGATCCAGTTCACCAGCGGGCCGGATTTCCCGGCGGAGCTGGAGCGTATCTACGGCATCACCGAGGGCGTGCTGCGCAGCATCGTTGTTGCCATGCCCGAAGAGTAAGAGAGGATACCAGTTATGCTGAATGTTGTTGCTATCATGGGCCGCCTGGTGGCGGACCCCCAGCTGCGCCAGACGACCACCGGCCGCAACGTGGCGAGCTTCCGCATCGCGTGTGACCGCAACCGCAAGGGCCCCGACGGGCAGAACCAGGCCGATTTTATCGACATCGTCGCCTGGGAGCGCACCGCCGAGTTCATCTGCCGCTATTTCCAGAAGGGGAGCCTGATCGCCATTGACGGGCGCATCCAGACCCGCAATTATCAGGACAAGAACGGCAACAACCGCACCGCGTTCGAGATCGTGGCCAACAATGTCAATTTTGCCGGGCCCCGTTCCCAGAATGCCAACAACCAGGGCGCGCAGGGCCAGCAGAGCTATGCGCCCGCCCCCGCGCCCGCCCCGGCAGAGTATGCCCCCCGCCCCATCGAGCAGCAGGCCCCGGCCGCCAGCTATTCCGCCGGCAGCAATGAGGACTTTGCGCTGATCGAGGACGAGGGCGACCTGCCCTTCTAAACCCAAAAAACCTGTTATCCCATGATAAAGGAGGGAATCTGCAATGCCCGTGGAACGTACCGGCCGGCCGCTGCACCGCGGCCGCAAAAAGGTCTGCAGCTTCTGCGTTGACCGCATCAAGCACATCGACTACAAGGATCTGCCCCGCCTGCGCAAATATGTGAGCGAGCGCGCCAAGATCATCCCCCGCCGCGTGACCGGCACCTGCGCCTTCCATCAGCGTGAGCTGACGGTGGCCATCAAGCGTGCCCGCACGATGGCGCTGATGCCGTATGTGTCAGACTGAGCACCACTGAAAAACAGGCTCCGCAAAAATGTGGAGCCTGTTTTTTGTTTGCGCTTTTTTGTTTACGGCGCCAGCTGCCCTGCCACAGCCATCTCGACCGTGACCTTGGTGGGGTCGATCTCGCTGCCGGCGGTGACGCTGGTGGTCACCACCTCGCCGATAAAGGAACCCACAAAGGGGGCGTCGGTGTAGATGTCGTGCTCGACAAAGCGGTACGGGATACCGGCCTCGTCCAGCAGCTCCTCGACCTCCTCGCGGTCGAGACCGACGACCTCGGGCATCTCGACGAGGCCGATGCCCAGGCTGACCGTGAGCTCGAGCACCTGGTCGTCCTTTTTCACGGTGCCGGGCATGGGGGTCTGCCGGATGATGACGCCCTGCGGCACCGTTTTGGAGTTCTCCTCGGCCACGATGATGCGATACCCGGCATAGAGGTCACTGTTTTCCACGTCCTCCCGGTAGTTTTTGCCCACCAGGTTCGGGATGAGCTCGGCGTCGTCCTCCGCCGTGTCGGTCACCGGCAGGGCGGCGGTTGTATCGGACCCGGCGTCGGCTTCCGGCTCGGCGCCCAGCAGCGCCCACAGCAGCAGCGCCACGGTCACGAACACGGCGGCCAGCGATATCGCCAATATCTTTTTGGTGCTGACCTGGTTGTCGCCGCGGTCAAACATCTCGCCGGCCACGCCGGGGTCGGCCAGCGCGCGCTCCAGCTCCGGCACCGTCTGCATACGCTTGAGCGTGTCCAGCCGCAAAGCGCAGGTCAGCACCTGGGCAAAGTAGACCGGCACGGCGGATTCCAGGCTGTGGGCGGATTCCAGCGTATCGTGCTGGGTGCGCTGCAAAGCGTGCGGCGGCTTTTGCCCCGTGACCATGCGGTAGACGACCGCCGCCAGCGCGTAGACGTCAGTGTAGGTGCCGGCGAACTCGGCAGCCGAATACTGCTCCGGCGCCGCGTACCCGGCATAGAGCTGGCTCTTGAGCTCGCTGCCCTGCGTGCGCAGGGCCAGCGTGCCGTACCCGGTCAGGCAGGCCGGGCCCTCGACGGGCAGCAGGATGTTGTCCGGGCAGATGCCGCGGTGCACAAGCCCCGCCTTGTGCATGGCCATCACGCCGTGCATGACGGGACTGAGCAGCTCGCAGGCCTCGTTGGGGGCCATCGGCCTGGGCCGCAGCGAGAGGTAATGCGTCAGCGTCATGCCCTTGACGCTTTCCTCCACGGCATAGACGGTGTTGTTCTCCTCCCAGACGTCCAGGATCTGCGAGAGCCCCTCGGTGGGGCAGATGCCCAGCAGGTCCTCGTACAGGTCCTTGAAGTCCATCAGGCTCGTCTTGAACAGCACCTCGCGCCCCTCACGCGGGAGCAGGGCGCCGTCGCCGCTGCGCCCGTTGCACAGGGTGACGGGGAAAAACTCCTTGATGCGCACAAAGCGCTGATGCTCGTTCTCGACGCCCTGGTAGCACAGGCCGTCGCCGTCGCTGGAGAGGTAATCGCCGACGGTATAGCACCCGCCCAGCAGCGTGCCGAATGGCAGCGCGCCGGCCGGGTTGTTGTTTTCCAGCGAGCGGCCGCAGTGCGGGCAGGTGCCCGGCAGCGGCAGGTCCAGCTGCTGCAGGCAGTGCGGGCAAAGCACATGGGGCACGGCGCGTTCCCTCCCTTGCGCAAAATTTTGGCGCGGCCGCGCCCGTCATGCAAAGCAGGGGCGCGTGCGGCGTGCCCCTGCAAGGCGGATGCGGTGTCCCCCGGCCGCCGTCAGCGGTCGAGATCCTCCTCGTTTTCCAAGGAGTGCCAGGCGTTCTGCACGTCGTCATCGTCGTCCAGCGCGTCCAGCAGCTTGGCCATGTTGGTCATCTGGTCGGGGTCGGTCAGGGTGGTGGTGGTGGTGGGCACCTGCGCCACGTCGGCCGAGATAAAGGTGTAGCCCTTGGCCTCCAGCGCCTCGCACACGGCGGTGAACGCCTCCGGCGTGGTGGTCACCTCGGCGGCGTCCTCGCCGGCGTCATAGTCCTCGGCGCCGGCGTCGAGCGCATCCATCATCAGCTGGTCAGGGTCCTTGTCCTCCAGGTCCACGACGATGACGCCCTTCTGGTTGAACAGAAAGCCCACGCAGCCCATCTGGCCCAGATTGCCGCCGAACTTGTCAAAATAATGGCGCAGGTTGGCGGCGGTGCGGTTGCGGTTATCGGTCAGCGTCTCGACCATGACGGCGATGCCGCCGGGGCCGTAGCCCTCGTAGGTGATGGCCTCGTACTCGGTCTTGTCGCCGCCCTCGGCGCGCTTGATGATGCGCTGGATGTTATCGTTGGGCACGTTGTTGGCCTTGGCCTTGGCGATGAGCGCCGCCAGCTTGCCGTTGGAGTTGGGGTCGCCGCCGCCCTCGCGCACGGCCACGCCGATCTCACGGCCGATCTTGGTAAAGATCTTGGCGCGGGCGCCGTCGGTCTTTTCTTTCTTGCGCTTGATGTTGTTCCATTTGCTGTGTCCGGACATAATGTCACCCCTGAGATGGTTCGTTTTGGGAAATGCTCATACAAAATACAGTATACCACAGCGCCGGGCGATTTTCAAGGCTGCGGGCCGGCTTTCGCGGGCGGTTTTTGCGCCATCCCGGCCAGCGCCGCCAGCAGCGCGCCGCGCTCGTTGGGCAGAGCGCCGTCCATAACACGTTCGAGCAGGCCTTGCAGCGCCTGCCCCACGGCCGGCCCGGCCGGGATGCCCTCCGCCAGTGCGTCGGCGCCGTTCACAGCCAGGCGCGCGGTGGTGTAGCAGGCATTTTGCAGGCGCTGCACGCGCCGCCAAAAACGCTTTGCCTCCTGCCGGCGGTGCTGCACGGCCGGGGTGCGGGCGTGGGCGGCCAGGTCCGCCAGCTTGACGCAGCACAGTGCCTGCACCCCCTGCGCGCCGCAGCGGTTCAGAAAATGCAGCGCGGCGGGGTCGGTGTCCGGCAAAGGGGTATCGTGCATGGCGATGAGGGCCGGCACCTGCCCGCGCAGATACGCCGGCGCCTTGAGGCGGTCGAGCACGGTTTCGGCCAGCGCGGCGCCCTGCCGGTTGTGCCCGGGGAAGCGGATGTGCCCGTCCTTGCCGATGCGGCAGCAGGCCGGCTTGGCCAGGTCATGCAGCAGCAGCGCCCAGCGCAGCACGCGGCGCTGCTTTTCGTCCAGTGTGCCGTCGGGATCGATGTCGCGCCGCAGCACCGCCGGCAGCGCACCGACGGCGGCAGCCGTGTGCTGCCACACGTCGCCGATGTGCCCCGGCCCCTGCGCGCAGCCCAGGCAGGGGGCGATCTCGGGGACGGCGCCGGCCAATATCTCGCCGCAGCGGGCCAGCGCGCGCCCGGCGGCCGGGCCGGCCAGCAGCTTGTCCAGCTCGGCGAACAGACGCTCGGCGGCGATGGTCTGCAGCGTATCGCGCGCGGCAACGGCCGCCGCGGCGGTGGCCGGGTCGATGCCGAAATCGAGCTGGGCGGCAAAGCGCACGGCGCGCAAGATGCGCAGCGCATCCTCGGCAAAGCGGGCGGCGGGGTCGCCCACGCAGCGGATGACGCCGGCGGCCAGGTCCGCCTGCCCGCCGAAATCGTCCAGCAGGCCCTCGTCCGGCGCCCAGGCCATGGCGTTGACGGTGAAGTCCCGCCGGGCCAGGTCTTGATGCACGTCGGGCACAAAATCCACGCGGTCGGGGCGGCGGTGGTCGGAGTAGGCGCCGTCCAGGCGGTAGGTCGTTATCTCGTAGGCTTTTCCGCCGCGCACCACGGCCACCGTGCCGTGCTTGGCGCCGTTCAGCAGCAGCTTGTCGGCGGCAAAAATGGCCTGCATCTGTTCCGGCGTGGCCGAGGTGCACAGGTCCCAGTCCCCCGGCGTGTGGCCGCGCAGGCTGTCCCGCACGCAGCCGCCCACCGCGTAGGCGCTGTGGCCGGCGGCGTGCAGCGCCTGCAGCAGCTGCGCCGCCGCGGTCGGCAGTTCGATGTGCATACGGGACACCCCCTTTGGGAAGTAAAAAGTAAGAGTGAAAAGTGAAAAAGTCAGCGGAACCTGTTTTCTATTTTTGCAGCACAGCCAGCTCTTCCTCCGTCAGCTCCCGCCACTGTCCCGGGGCCAGGGCCGGATCCAGCGCGAGTGGGCCGATGGCGACGCGGTGCAGCGCAACGACGCCGGCGCCGTAGACACCGAACATCCGCTTGATCTGGTGGTAGACCCCCTGCCGCAGCACCACCCGCGCCCGGCAGGGGTCGGGGCCTGCGGGTTCGGCCTCGGCCGGGGCCAGCACGGTGCCGTCGGCCAGCGTCACGCCGGCCGCAAAGCCGGCGCGCATCTGTGCGGTCAGCGGTGTGTCGAGCGTGACCTCGTAGACCTTGGGCACATGGCGGCCGGGGCTCAAGATGTCGTGGGCCAGTGCACCGTCGTCGGTGAGCAGGACGAGGCCGGTGCTGTCCTTGTCCAGCCGCCCGGCCGGGAACAGCTGCCGCCGGGCAAAGGCCCCGCCCAGCAGGTCGGTCACGGTTTGGGCGCGCGTGTCGCGGCTGGCCGAGACGACGCCGGCGGGCTTGTTGAGCATGATGTACACGAAGGGCCGCCACAAAAGCGGCGCGCCGTCCAGCGTGACGGCGGCAGGGTCGGGCCTGGCATCGGGCATTTTGCAAACCGCGCCCCCAGCGCACACCCGCCCGGCCGCGATGGCCGCGCGGGCCTGCTTACGGGTCAGGCCCGCGGCCTCACACACAAGGCGGTCCAGCCGCATCCCCTGCCCTGCCATGCCTGCGCCCCCTTTTTACCGGCTATTGCTATTGTACCATATTTTGTCAACCTTGGGCGGGCATAGTGCGAAAAAATCTTGCTTTCCAGTGCCGTCGGCCCTTGACTTCAACGCTTTAAAGTGGTATACTGGCAGCGTTGTGCGCGCTATGCACACACAGAAAGGAAGCTTTGGCATGGTCATCATCATCAAGCCCGACGCCCCGCAGGAGGCGGTGCGCGCTTTCTGCCGGGAGCTGGAAGGCATGGGCCTGCAAATCAACGACAGTGTGGGCAGCGATACCCACATTTTGGGGCTGATCGGCGACACCAAGGCGGTGGCGGAGAGCTGGGTGCTGGCCAACCCCGTGGTGGAGAGCTGCCGCCGCGTGAGCGAGCCCTACAAAAAGGCCAACCGCAAGTTCCACCCCGAGGATACGGTGGTGACCCTGGGCGGCAAGGTCCGCCTGGGCGGCGGGCATTTTGCCGTGATGGCGGGCCCGTGCAGCGTTGAAAGCGAGGAACAAATAAAATTGGTGGCCGGCCGCGTGCAGGCGGCCGGGGCGAGCATTCTGCGCGGCGGGGCGTTCAAGCCGCGCACGAGCCCCTATTCCTTCCAGGGGCTGCGGGCCGAGGGGCTGGAGCTCTTGTGCGCCGCCCGCGCCGCCACCGGCCAGCCCATCGTGACCGAGCTGATGAACAACGAGCACATCCCGCTGTTCGAGACTGCGGGCGTGGACATGATCCAGATCGGCGCGCGCAACATGCAGAACTTTGAGCTGCTCAAGGCCGTGGGACGTCTGGACACGCCGGTGCTGCTCAAGCGGGGGCTCTCCGCCACGCTGGAGGAGCTGGTGATGAGCGCCGAGTACATCATGGCCGAGGGCAACCCCAACGTCGTGCTGTGTGAGCGCGGCATCCGCACCTTTGAGACAAGTATGCGCAACACGCTGGACCTGGCCGCCGTGCCGATGCTCAAAAAAATGACCCATCTGCCGGTGGTCGTGGACCCCAGCCACGCCGCCGGGCTGGCCTTTATGGTACCGAGCCTGGCGCAGGCGGCGGTGGCCGCCGGGGCGGACGGGCTGATGGTCGAGGTCCACAACGACCCCGCCCGTGCCAGGAGCGACGGCGCCCAGAGCCTGACCCCCGACCAGTTCGACGCGCTGATGGCCGTCATCCGGCCGGAGCTCGGCTTCTTTGGCAAGACGCTGAATTAACGCACGACAGCATACCGCCCCCGGACCCGCTTGCCGGGTCCGGGGGCGGCTGTTTGCTGCGTTTCAGTGGATGAACGCGTCGTGGATGGCCGCGACGGCGCGGTCGGCGAGCTTTTCCTCAATGATGACGCTGATCTTGATCTCGGACGTGGAGATCATCTGGATGTTGATGTTCTGGGCGGCCAGCGCCTCGAACATGGCGGCGGCCACGCCGGCGTGGCTCTGCATCCCGGCGCCGACGATGGAGACCTTGGCGATGTCGGTCTCGACCGAGATGTCGCCGCCGCCGAAGCGCGCCTTGTTGGCCTCGAGCACGGCGAGGGCGTTTTCGGCGTCGTCGCGCGGGACGGTGAAGATCAGGTCCTTTTTGCCGTCACGGCCGGTCGACTGCAGAATGATGTCGACGTTGATGTTGCGCTGCCCCAGCAGGCCGAAGACCTTGAAGGACATACCGGGCACATCCGGCACTCCCAAGATCGAAACGGCGGCCACGTTGGTATCCTTGGCGACGCCCTTGATGAGCATTCCTTCCACGTCAGTCTCCTCCTTCACAACGGTGCCGGGCACCGGGTTGATGCTGGAAAGCACCTCCAGCTCGACGTTGTATTTTTTGGCCAGCTCCACGCTGCGGTTGTTGAGCACCTGCGCGCCGCAGGTCGCCAGCTCCAGCATCTCGTCAAAGGTGATGTCCTTGAGCTTTTTGGCCCGGCGTATCTTGCGCGGGTCGGCGGTGAACACGCCCTCGACGTCGGTAAAGATCTGGCAGCGGTCGGCGTGCAGGGCGGCGGCCAGCGCCACAGCGCTGGTATCGCTGCCGCCGCGGCCCAGGGTCGTGATGTCCTCGCTGCGGTTGAGGCCCTGGAACCCGGCCACCACCACGACGCGGTTGCGGGCCAGCTCGCTCTCGACGCGCTCGGTGTCCAGCCGCTTGATGCGGGCCTTGGTGTAGGCGCGGTCGGTGACGAAGCCTGCCTGCCAGCCGGTCAGGCTGACGGCCGAGACGCCCAGCTCCTGCAGCGCCATGGTCAGCAGGGCGATGGTGATCTGCTCGCCGGTGGCCAGCAGCATATCCATCTCGCGCTGGGACGGATGGGCCGAGATCTCGGCCGCCTTGGCGATGAGGTCGTCGGTGGTATCGCCCTGGGCCGAGACCACCGCCACCACCTGGTGCCCGGCGGCGCGGGCCTGCATGATGATGCGGGCGACGTTGTAGATGCGGGTGCGGTCCCGCACCGAGGTGCCGCCGAATTTCTGTACGATGAGTGCCAAAAATACTCCCCCCGGGATATTGAGTGAAAAGTGAAAAAATGCGGCGCTTTTTATTCGACGACCGCGCCGACATTGTCCGCCAGCAGGCGGCGCAGCGTGAAGTGGCGCAGCTTGTCGGAGCCGGTCCTGAGCGCCGCGTCGGCGCGGTCAAAGAAATCCGCGTCGTCCTTGTGCACGACGGCCATGATGGTCGGCCCCGCGCCCGAGATGTACACGCCCGCGGCGCCCAGGTCCTGCGCGAGGTCAAAGACCTCGTCGCCGCCCTCGATGAGGGGCAGGCGGTACTGCTGGTGCAGCGCGTCCTTGGTGGCCACGCGCAGCAGCGAGTAGCTGCCCTCGCAGAAGGCCGCGGTCGCCAGCGCCGCGCGCGACAGGTTGTAGACGGCGTCCTTGTGGGAGATCATCTGCGGCAGCACGGCGCGGGCCTTGGCGGTGAGCAGACGGAAATCCGGGATGAAGGCGGCGAAGGCAAGGTCGGGGTCGATGTCCTTTTTGACGGTGTAGACCTGCCCCTCGTCGTACACGCTGGTCACAAAGCCGCCCAGCAGGGCCGGGGCGACATTGTCGGGGTGGCCCTCGATGGCGGTGGCCAGCGTGAGCATCTGCTGCGCGGTGAGCTTGCCGCCCAGCAGCGCGTTGGCGCCGAGGATCCCTGCCACGATGCAGGCCGAGCTGGAGCCGAGGCCGCGGGTCATGGGGATGGCGTTGGTCTGGGTGATGGCAAGGCCCTTCAGCGGCAGGCCGAGCTGGTCATACACGGCGCGGGCGCTGCGGTAGACGAGGTTGTTGGGCCCCAGCGGGATGCGGGAGCCGTCCAGCGGGGTGATGCGCACCCGGTCGGCGGCAGCGAAGGTGAACTCGTTGTACAGCGACAGCGCCAGCCCCAGTGAATCGAAGCCGGCGCCGACGTTGGCGCTGGTCGCGGGCACCGTTACCTTGACAGTCCTTTGGGCCATCGTATGCTCCCCTTTCGGTTTGTGTGCAGGCCCTTCAGGCCGGCATCTGCTTGAGCATCAGCGTCAGGCGGCCGCCCAGCAGCGTGATCTTGTCGCACAAAACATCGGCGGCCTCGGCGGTGAGCGGCGCGGTCAGCACGGCGGCCGCGTCGCCGCTGTCCGCCAACGGCAGGGCGCCGGGCCCCGCCACCTGCGCGAGCACCGCGCCCGAAAGCCCCTGCACCGCCAGATAGCGGGGGCAGCAGTCGGCGTCAGGCAAAAAGCCGTCCGGCTTCGGGGCCGGGGCCCAGAACAGCGTGTCGTGGATGCGCACACCGCGCTGCAAGGCGTCGATGACGTCGGCCACGACGGCGCTGGCGGTGGGCAGCTTGCCGGCGCCGCGGCCGTAAAACACCACATCGCCCAGCATATCGCCCTGCATGAGCACGGCGTTGAACACATCGTTGACGCCGGCCAGCTGGTTCGAATCCGGCACCAGCATCGGCTCGACGCCGGCGCTGGGCCGGCCGTCCTCGCCCTCACGGTACCAGGCGATGAGCTTGATGGTACAGCCCAGGGCCGCCGCAGCCTTGATGTCGGCCACCGTCACGGCGCGGATGCCGCGGGTTGGGATGTTGTCCGGGTAGATGTGGCGGCCGCAGGCAAGGCTTGACAGGATGGCGATCTTGCGGCAGGCGTCGCGCCCGTCGACATCGTCGCCGGGGTCCTTGGTCTCGGCGTAGCCGAGCTCCTGCGCGATTTTTAATGCGGCGTCAAAGCCCATGCCCTCGTCCTTCATCTTGGTCAGGATGAAGTTGGTGGTGCCGTTGACGATACCCTGCACGGCGTGCACATGGTTGGCGGCCAGGCACTGGTGCATGGGGGTGATGATGGGCGTTCCGCCGCCCACGCTGGCCTCGAACAGAAAGGCGACGCCGTTTTGCCTGGCCAGAGCCAGCAGCTCGGCCCCGTAGGCGGCGACCATCTCCTTGTTGGAGGTACAGACGCTGCGCCCGCTCTGCAGGCATTGCTTGACATACGGGTAGGCAAATCTGGTGCCGCCGATGGTCTCGACCACCACCCGCACCGACTCGTCGGCCAGGATGGTATCAAGGCTGTCGACAAACAGGGCCGCGTCCGGCGAGGCGGAAAAGTCCCGCACGTCCAGGATATACTTGACCTCCACCGCCTCACCGACGCGGCGGGCGATGGCCGCCGCATTGCGGCGGCAGACCTCCAGCACGCCGCTGCCGACGGTGCCGAAGCCAAGGATGGCAATGTTGGCCATGGGGGAGTCCTCCCTTTTGCGCGGCGCTTTACGCGCCGCGGTGTACTTCTACTACATCGGGGTTGCGGGCCAGGCGGCGGAACAGCTCGTCCACGGGCAGCTGCATGGTGCCGGCGCGGATGGTCAGCTCGACCTGGGCGGTGCCGTTCTTGGGCTGGAACTGGGTGATGGTCACCACCGACGCCCCCGCCCCCGAGATGCCGGACAAAAGCCCCTGCAGAGCGCCGGTGTGGTCGAGCAGGGTCGCCACCACGGTCACCGTCTCGCGCCCGCTCTCGGCGTCGAACACATAGTCCTTGTACTTATAAAACGCGCTGCGGGAGATACCGGCCGCCTGCGCGGCGGCCGAGATGCTGCCCGCCTGCCCGGAGGCCAGCAGCTTTTTGGCCTGCAGGACCTTTTCGAACACCTCCGGCAGGGCGCTGGCATCCACCAGCAAAAAACGGCGTTCCGCCATATATGTATCCCCCTTGCGAACAGTTGTTTTTGGGCGAAAACCAGTTTACCACGCCCAGCGCCGCTTTGCAAGCGCTTTTGCCGCCGCTTCCCGCTTTTTGGCAGGTTGCACAGCGCGGCCGCCGCGCGGCCGATAATTTTTGGGGCCGCCGGCGCAAAAGCCGCCCCGCTCGGGGAGGACCGGGCGGGGCGGCCGCGGGCAAGCCATACTTTGCACGGCGGGCTCAGTAGCTCTGGTACATATTGTCCTCGGTGTAATAGCCGACAAGGCCGCCGCCGGAGATGATGACGCCGGAGCTGGGGTCAAAGTTGGCCTGGATGACGTTCTCCGGCATCGGGAAGGCCTTGTACTCCAGGTCCGCCTGCACATCCTCCATCAGGTCTTTCCATGCCTCTTGGATGGGGGTGCCGTAATGGATGCCGTAATCGTACAGGCTGTCCGGCTTGTCAAAGCCGAACCACAGCGCCGTGACGTAGTAGGGCGTCAGGCCGACGAAGGTGAAGTCGTTGCCGTTCTGGGTGGTGCCGGTCTTGGCCACGGCCTCAAGGCCGTTTTCCAGCACCGGCGCGCGGCCGGACGCCGTGCCGCCCTGCCGGAGGACGTTCGCCAGCATACGGTTCATGATGGCGGCGGTGTCGGGCCGGATGGCCTGGGTGGTGACGATGTTCTTGGTGTTGTCAAGATAAAGGTTGCCGCTGGAGTCGTAGATCTCGGTGAAATAGTGCGGCGTGGTGAAGGAGCCGTCGTAGAAGATGGAGTAGGCACCGGCCAACTCGACCACGGTGAGACCCTCGCTCTGGCCGCCCAGCACCATGGGGGCGAGCTCGCGGTCGGTGGTGACGCCGTCGTCGCCCTTGTCGATGAGGTGCTCGCAGTGCAGCGTGCCGGTGACGAAATCAAAGATGCGGTCGGCGCCGACCACGTTGCCGATCTGTACGGCGACGGTGTTGAGGGACTGGCGCAAGGCGTCCCACACCAGCACCATCGCGCCGTTGCCGCCGGCGCCGTTGTAGTTCTCGGGCCAGGGCTTCCAGATATCGTCGCGGGCGCGGTTTTCGGGGTCCCAGATGTTGTTCTTGAGGCCCAGCGCCTCGACCTTTTCGGTGTCCAGCACGCGCTTGTCGCTGGCCTGGTAGAGTGGGATGTCGCACACCGGGTAGGAGTAGTTGATGATGCGGTTTTCCAGCGCCAGGCAGTAGGTGCCGATGGGCTTCATCGTCGAGCCGGTCTGGTGCGGCGTGGTGGCGCGGTTGAGGCCGAGGTCGAACTGCTTTTCGCCGAGGCCCCCGGTGATGGCGCGGATGTTGCCCTCATAGTCCAGCACGGCGGCCGAGACCTGCGTGCGCACGCGGCGGTAGAACACCAGCTTGCCGCTTTCGTTGACGCTGGTCTTGAAGGTGTTGGCCTCCTCGTCGAGATAGACGGGGATATCGCCCTGTGAGAAGATGGCCCAGTCACGGTCGCCGTCGATGGGCCAGCCCTTGGAATCGTACAGGATATGGCCTTTCTCGGCGTCGACCGAGGAGTTGACCTCCTCCTCGTGCCAGGCGGGGGCGAAGCGCTCGTCGCCGGGGTCCAGCATCATCGTCTCGAGCTTTTCCTGCAAGACGGGGTCGACGGTGGAATAGATGTTGAGGCCGCCGTTGAACACCATGCTCTGCGCCTCGGACCGGGTCAGGCCCTTCTCCTCGACGATGGCATCGATGACGTCCTGGAACAGCGCGTCGGTGAACCAGCTGTTGCGGGAGTTGCTGGTCGAGGACACGCTGCTGTTGGCGGTGGCGCTGTTCGCCTCGACCATGGTGAGCGGCTCCGCTTGGGCAGCGGTGCACTCGGCCGCCGAGATGAGGCCCTGGTCGCGCATCAGGCCCAGCACATAGTTGCGGCGCTGGATGAGGTTCTCGGGGTTGGTGGAGGGGTTGTAGTTCTGCGGGTTTTTGGTGATGGAGGCAAGTGTGGCGCACTCGGCCAGGTCCAGCTCGCTGGCCGATTTGCCGAAATACTCGTTGGCGCCGACCTCCATGCCGCAGATGGTACCGGTCAGCGGGATGGTGTTGAGGTAGCCCTCCAGCACCGTCTCCTTGCTGTAGCGGCGGGAGACCGCAATGGCGCGGAAGATCTCGCGCACCTTGCGCATGACGTCCTGCTGGGAGTCGCCGGTCAGGTTTTTGATGAGCTGCTGCTCCAGTGTCGAGGCGCCCTGCCGCGCGCCGAGCAGCGCGCCGTTGGTGAACTCATTGAGGGCGGCGGCCAGCGTGCGCTTGGGGTTGATGCCGAATTCCTCGCTGTAAAAATCCTTGTCCTCGACGGCGATGACGGCGTTCTGCAGGTTTTTGGGCATCTCGGCCAGCGGCTTCCAGATGCGGTTGGAGTTGCCGTTCCAAGTGGCGTACTCGTCGCCGTTCATGTCATAGACGATGCTGGTCTGGGCCAGCTGGTAGCTGTCAAGGTCGAGCAGCTCGTCGTCGTCCGCCGTGACCTGCACCACATACATGGCCAGCAGCACGCCGGCCACGCTGCCCAGCATCACGAACAGGCACAGAATGCAGCCAATAAGGCTGAACAGAAAACGGAACGGATGCAGGCGGAAACGCCGCCTTTTTTTCTTTTTTTTCGGCACACCGGCGGGCGCGGCGGCGGGCTGCTGCTCGCCGGCGGCGCCGTCGGTGGTAAGTCTCCTGGGGCGCTTGGGGTCCAATTCGCTCATGGGGTGGACCGCCTCCTTTTTGCAGATGGTGTGTCTGGCACTTCCTCGGTTTTTGTATGCGTACAGGGCCCGCGCGGGGCGCGTGCCCCCAAAATCCCGTATTGTACAGTATAACACAAAGGCCCGCCAAAAGTACAGGGCCCCCGGTAAATTGTCACACTTTTTTTGCTTATCGGGGCTGTAGGGCGGGCATACTGCAATCAGATAAAGAAAGGGGGTGGCGGCGATGGAGCACAGGGTATCGGCTGTACGGCGCTGGTATTTTACGCTGCTGGGCGCTTTGGCGGCGCTGTGTGTGACGGCGGCGGTTCTGTGGTTCGCGCTGGGTCAGCCCGGGCAGGCGCAGCCCGCCTGGCTGCTCAAGGACAGCGGCGGTCGGCTGGCGCTGTACGCGGCCGACGGCAGCGGCCCGTTGGCCCGGTATGACATCTACACCCGCCTGCTGCCGGAGGAGGACGTGCTGGCCCTGCAGGGCGGGGTGACGGTGCGCGACGCGGCCGATCTGCAGCAAAAGCTGGAGGATTATGGACTGTAGCCAGCAAAGCCGGCCTGCAACGGGCCGCCGCATGGGGCGGCCCCTACGGGATGCCTTGTAGGGGCGCCCGCAGCAGATGGTCATTCCAGCAAGATACTTTGCAGCGTCGCCACCGTGTCCGCCACGGCCACGGCGCCGGCGGACCTGAGCTCCTGCCGCGTGCCGTAGCCGAAGGCCACGCCAACGCAGGGCAGGCCGTTTTGGGCGGCGCCGCGCACGTCATAGTCGCGGTCGCCGACCATGACGGCGGACGCCCTGGCGGCGGCGGGCAGCTGTGTCAGCGCGTATTCGATGACCTCGGCCTTTTCGGTGCGGGTCTCGTCCAGCGTGGAGCCTGCCACAAGGTCAAAGTACCGCGCCAAATCAAAATGCTCCAGGATGCGCACGGCGAACGGCTCCGGCTTGGAGGTGGCGAGCACCAGCGTTTTACCCGCCGCGCGCAGGGCTGCGAGCAGGGCCGGGATGCCGGGGTAGACCTCGTTCTCAAACATACCGGTGGGCACGAAGTATTCGCGGTAGAGTGGGATGGCGGCGCGGGCCTCGGCCTCGGTCAGGCCGGCATAGACCCGGTAGCTGTGCAGCAGCGGCGGGCCGATGAATTTGTCGAGCTCGGCGCGCGGCGGCACCGGGCGTCCCAGCCGCCGCAGCGAATGCGCCACCGCGTTGGTGATGCCCGGCCCCGGGTCGGTCAGCGTGCCGTCCAGATCGAACAAGATCGTATCGTACATAGCTATTATTCAACTCCATCGCCATCGGCGGACATGCGCCGGCGATGGCGATACCTCTAGAGCAAAAATGCCGCAGCAAGTCGCCGCAGGCATGCGCAAGGCATTTTTGCGACGGTGGGGAATCTAAGGGGGAGGTGCAGGCGGACCGGCGCAGCCAGCCGAACCTCCCTCTTAAAGCCGAGCGCAGCGAGGCTCAGTTGAATTTAAAGATTTTTTGCGCGAGACGATAGCCGGTGCGGGAGACGGCGCGGCCGCTTTTACCGGGCAGATAGCACGCCCCCGCCACCGAGAAGATGCAGCGCTTGAACAGGCGTTTGTCGTAGCTGCGCAGCTCGCTCCAAAGGGCCTTGCGCTTTTTGAGGGCCTCCTCGCTGCCGTCCATGGACAAAAAGATGCTGGAGATGGCCATCATCATGGAAAAGTAGTTGAGCATATAGCGCCGCAGCTTTTTCTGCTCCGGCGGCAGGGCGTAGACGTCGACGGCGCGCATCATCAGCCGGGTGACGCGCAGCTGCTGGTCGATGCGTTTGATCATGTTCTTCTCGTTGACGCTCTGGTCGTCGCGCCCGATGAAGTAGCGGTAGAGGTCCAGCGGCATATAGTAGATGGTCTTGACGCTGGGCAGCGGCTGGTAGACGAACAGGTTGTCGACGTAGAACGTGTGCTTGGGCAGCTCCAGCCCGCAGTCCCGCAGCAGTTGGGTGCGGTAGATGACGCTGTGCATCAGAATGTTCTGGCTGGGCGGGAAGACGCCGATATCCTTCCAGCCGAACACCCTGTTCTGGGGCAGGATGCCGCGGTAGCCGATGGTGTGGTGGGTGCCGTCGGCCATATGCTCGTATACATAGTTGCACATCAACAGGTCCAGCGGCGCCTCGCCGGCCTTCTCGGCGGCGGCGAACACGCGCAGGCGGGCCATGACCTGCTGCAGGGCGTCGGCGTCGAGCCAGTCATCGGAATCGACGACCTTGAAGTACTCGCCCCTGGCATTGCGGATGCCCTGGTTGACGCCCTCGCCGTGACCGCCGTTCTCCTGGTGGATGACGCGCACCAGCTCCGGGTACTGCGCGGCGTAGCGGTCGGCGACGGCGCCGGTGTCGTCGGTGGAGCCGTCGTCGACCAGGATGATCTCGGCTTCCTCACCGGCGGGCAGCAGCGTTTCGATGCAGCGGTCCATATAGGCGGCGGAATTGTAGCAGGGCACGGTAAAGGTAATGAGCTTTTGCACGTTCGTCTCCTCCCGGATGGTAGTCTCTGCCTACCAGCATACCCGTTTTCGCCGCAAAAAGCAAGCGCGCGGCGGAGAAAATCCGCCGCGCGCCGCAGGCTGTCAAAAAGGTATGTTTTAAATCTTATCGCCCTCGGCTGACATGCGCAGACGAGGGCGATACCTCTAGAGCAAAAAATGTCGTTCGAGTCGCCGTCAGGCATGAGAACGATATTTTTTGTGACGGGGTGTGTCCAAGAGAGGGGTGCAGGCGGATTGGCGCAGCCAGCTTAGCCGAACCCCTCTTTTGCAGCGTGTCGAATTCTTCGACACGCTGGCGCACTTCAGGCCGCCGACAGCTCCCGCCAGGCCTCAGCGACCGTGTCGGCTGAAAACAGGAACTCGCCGTTGGGGGCATATACCTCGACATGGCCGCCCACATATTTGATCTGTTCGCTCATAAGAATACCGCCTTTCGTAGTTCGGGTGTGTTTCTTTGTACCCAATATACGCCAAAGGCGGGCCGATAAACCGTATCATAAAAGCGTTTGCGCAAAAGTATAGGGTGATAAACCGGATTTTAAGCCCGCTGCCGGGCCGTCGCGCGGCGCAGCGCGCGCAGCACGGTGAGCACCCAGGCGCACAGCGCCAGCCAGGCAAGGCTGTATTTGGGGCAGACGAGGCCGGCCAGGTCCGCCCACTCGGCGCTGTAGTCCCACACGGCGGCGTGCAGCACGCGGGTGCAGTACAGCCCCGCCGCCAGCTCGATGCCGGTCACGCCCAGCGCGCCCAGCAGCGCCCCGGCCGGCAGCGGCAGCCGGGGCCGGTCCTCCAAAAAGGCGAGCAGGCACAGCGCCAGCCCGCCGGCCGCGAACATCGTCCAGTGGGTGAAGCCGCGCCAGCCAAGCTCCAGCCCGCAGTACCCGGCCCCACCCAGGGCAAACAGGCAGGCGTATTCCAACCGCCGCACGCGCATCCCCTCCCCCGCCGTTCCTGCCATTTTAGTATGCGCCGGGGCGGCGGAGCTTACGCAAAACACGCCCCGCGGCAAAGCGCGGGGCGCGGCGTAAACCGTATGCTTACTGTGACATCTCCTCCAGCAGCCTGGCGCGGATGTCCCACAGCTGTTGGCTCAGGTCCACATAGTAGCGGTGGGGGTTTTCAAAGCGCTTGACCTCGTCCCAGAGATTGGCCACCTGCTGCGCGCAGTAGGCGCGGATATCGTCGAGCTGCGGGCTCTGGTAGACGCGCTTGCCGCCCGCGTAGACGGGCGTGGACAGGCATTTGGCCGTACAGCCGGTGTAGGTGCGGTGCTTCCAGGTCTCGGCGGGGTCAAACAGCGTGATGCCGTTCGCGGCATCCACCGTCTCGCCGGCGACAGTGATGAGGTCCGCCATCGCTTTGCCGTCCGCGTCGTACAGGCGCCAGACCTGCTTTAAGCAGGGGACGGTCATCTTCTCGGCCGTCTCGGAAAGCTTTATTTTCGGCGTGTAGCTGCCGTCGGCCTGCTTGACGGCGGCCAGCTTGTACACCCCGCCGAACACGGGGTCGGACTTGGCGGTGATCATGTTCTCGCCGATGCCGAAGCTGTCGACCCTGGCGCCCTGCAGGAGCAGGTCGCGCACGATGTACTCATCGAGACTGTTGGAGGCGCAGATGGTGCAGTCGGCATAGCCGGCGGCGTCGAGCAGCTTGCGGGCTTTTTTGGATAAGTAGGCGATGTCGCCGGAGTCGATGCGGATGCCCTTGGGCCGCTTGCCCATCGGCTTGAGCACCTCGTCAAAGACCTTGATGGCGTTGGGCACGCCGGATTTGAGCACGTTGTAGGTATCGACCAGCAGCACGCAGGCGTCCGGGTAGAGGCGGGCATACTTGGCAAAGGCGTCGTACTCAGTGGGGAACATCTGCACCCAGGAATGGGCCATGGTGCCGGACGCCGGGATGCCGAAATCCCGCGCCGCCATCACGCAGGAGGTCGAGCCGCAGCCGCCGATGTAGGCGGCGCGGGCGCCGTAGTAGGCGCCGTCATAGCCTTGCGCGCGGCGGGCGCCGAACTCCATGACCGGGTGGCCGGCGGCCGCGCGCACGATGCGGTTCGCCTTGGTGGCGATGAGGCACTGGTGGTTGAAGGTGACGAGCAGCAGCGTCTCCAGCAGCTGGCATTCGATGGCCGGACCCTCGACGGTGACGATGGGCTCATGCGGGAAGATGGGCGTGCCCTCGGGGATGGCCCAGATGTTGCAGTGCAGCTGTAAATTTTGCAGGTAGGTCAAAAACTTCTCGTCAAAGGTACCGCCGGCGCGCAGCCAGGCGATGTCCTCGGGCATGAAGGACAGGTCCTCCAGGCTTTCGATGAACGTTTGCAGCCCGGCCATAATGGCATAGCCGCCGCCGTCCGGCACGCGGCGGAAGAACATATCAAAGACGGCGATCTTGTCCTGATAGCCCTCGTCCAGGTAGCCGGCGGACATCGTCAGCTCGTAAAAATCCGTCATGGCGGCGAGGTTGCGCTTGAAACGCATGGCAGGTCCCTCCTTTTTTTCAAACGGGGGTCAGCGGCGGCGGTTTTGCGGGCGTTTTTGCGGTCTTGTGCGCGGGGCGGGGCGGCGCGGATCCTTTTTGCCCACGTTGTTGACGGTGATGATGAGCGCCACCACCCAGAAGAAGGCGTAGACGGCGACGGCGACCATCGTCAGCACGACGACGACGCGGAAGTAGGTGCCGGAAAAGAACTCACCCGTGCGGGCCAGCGTGTACAGCACCTGGCTGCGCTCGATGTCCGCCCCGGCCACCAGGTCGACGCGGCCGATGACCTCGCCCTCGATGGACAGCGTGACGGTGCCCACCACGTCCCCCTGTTTGACGGGGGCGGTCAGGCGTTCCGGCAGCTGGAAGGTGCGCTCGGTCAGCTCGGCGCCGCCGTCCACGGGCAGCAGCGTCATCATATCGTCGGCCGGGTAGAGCAGCACGGTGTCGTCCTGGATGGAGTAGGACACCGGCAGCTCGTTGATGGGGCGGCTGGTATCCAGCGCCGGGGCGATGGCGAAGGTGGCAAAGGCCCAGTCCATGAGGGCGGCCGTCTCGCGCACGGCGGCGCTGCGGTCATTGCCGGCGCCGTAGGGGGCGTTGAGCACCACGCTGATGTAGCGCACGCCGTCCTGCTCCTCCAGCCCGGCAAAGTTCTGCCATGCGCCCAGAGACCCGGTCTTGCCGCCGCGGGAATAGCTGCGGTACAGCTCGCCCGAATAGAGCATGGCGTTGGTGTTGCGGATGATGTAGGGATAATACTCGCTGTAGCGAGCAAAGTTCTCGGTGCCCATGTCGTATTCCTGCGTGCCCATGGCCTCGATGACGGCGTCGTACTGGATGGCGGTACGCAGCAAAAGATACGCGTCGCGCGCGGTGGTCATGTTGGACTCGTTGAGGCCGCAGGGGTCATAGAACACGGTGCCGGTGCAGCCGATGGCCTCGGCCTCGGCGTTCATGCGGGCGTAGAAATCCTCCAGCCGGCCGCCGGACAGGTAGTCGGCCACGATATAGGCGGCCTCGTTGCCGGAGGGCAGCAGCATGGCGTAGAGCAGGTCGCGCAGGGTGTGGGTCTCGCCGCGCAGGATGTCGGCCGTGGAGGCGTTGAGGCCGTAGAGGTAGTCATAGATATAGCCCGGCGCCTCGACGGAAACGGTGTCGAGCTGGTCCTGGTAGTCCTGCATGAGCAGGATGACCGTCATCAGCTTGGTCAGGCTGGCCGCCTGGTACTGGGTCTCGGCGTCCTTCTGGTAGACGACGAGGTTGGTGTCGAGGTTGACAAGGTACACCGCCGGGGCCGTGAACTCGACGTCGGGCACATAGCCGGGCACCGCCCCCGCCGGCAGGGCCAGCGCGAGCGCGCAGAGAACGGTCAGGAGCAGCGCAAGCAAACGTTTTTTCATCGGCAGGGGTCCCTTTGCGGTAAAATGGGCTTTCTCCAACCAATAGTATAGCAAAAAATCCGGCGTGCGAAAAGGGCGGGGCGGAAAAATATATAAAGCCGTCAGACCTGACCGACATGTGCGGGCAGGTCTGACACCGCTAGAGCAAAAATGCCGCAGCAAGTCGCCGCAGGTATGCGCAAGGCATTTTTGCGACGGTGGGTGTCCAAGAGGGAGGTGCAGGCGGACCGGCGCAGCCAGTGACGCCGAACCTCCCTTTTGAAGCCGAGCGAAGCGAGGCTCAGTTCATGGCTCCGGCGCTGGCAAAAAGCCGTTCCACCTCGTCGGCGAGCAAGCGGTGCTCGTCGGCGCGCAGCTCAGGGTCGGTCTTGAGCAGGGCTCTGGCCTCCTGCTGGGCCACGCGCAGCGTGCGGGTGTCCTGCACAAGGTCCGCCACGCGCAGCGTGGGCAGGCCGTGCTGCGCCTGGCCGAAGAAATCGCCGGGGCCGCGGGTCTCGAGGTCATATTTGGCGACCTCGAAGCCGTCCGCCGTATGGCACAGGAAGCGCAGGCGCTCGCGCACGGCGGGGGTGGGGTTGTCGGAGATCAAAATGCAGCAGCTGTCGGCGGCGCCGCGGCCCACCCGCCC
This sequence comes from uncultured Gemmiger sp., assembly GCA_947631565.1. GTDB lineage: Bacteria > Bacillota > Clostridia > Oscillospirales > Ruminococcaceae > Gemmiger. The sequence goes on from CANRLV010000016.1 coordinate 24,400, forward strand.
GCGCAGCTGGTGCAGCGCCGAAAGGCCGAAGCGCTCGGCGTTCTCGACGACCATCACGGTGGCGTTGGGCACATCGACGCCGACCTCGATGACGGTGGTGGACACCAGCGCGTCCAGCTCCCCGGCCTTGAACTGCGCCATCACGGCGTCCTTCTCTTTGGGCTTGAGCCTGCCGTGCAAAAGCCCCACCCGGCGCCCCGGCAGCAGCCTGCAGGCGGTGTCGGTATAATACTTTTTGACCGCCTGCATACCGGCGTCGAGCTCGTTCTCCTCGATGGCCGGGCAGACGATGTAGGCCTGGTGCCCGGCGTCCATCTGCTTTTGCAGGTAGCCGTACATATCGGCGCGCTTGTGCCCGGTGATGAACCAGGTCTTGATGGGCTTGCGCCCGGGGGGCAGCTCGTCCAAAATCGAGATATCCAGGTCGCCGTACAGCAAAAGCCCCAGCGTGCGCGGGATGGGCGTGGCGCTCATCACCAGCAGGTGCGGGCTCTGCGCCTTGCCGGCCAGCAGCCCGCGCTGGCGCACACCGAAGCGGTGCTGCTCGTCGACGACGGCGAGGCCGAGGTTTTTGAACACGACGCTCTCGGTCAGCACGGCGTGGGTGCCCACGACAAGGCCGGCGCGCCCGTCGGCGATGGCGGAGAGCGCGATGCGGCGCTCGGCGGCTTTCATGCCGCCGACGAGCAGCGTGACGTTGATGCCGAACGGCTCCAGCAGGTCGGCCAGCGTGGCGGCGTGCTGGCGGGCCAGGATCTCGGTGGGGGCCAGGATGGCGCTCTGCCAGCCGTTCTGCGCCGCAAACCAGACGGCCGCGGCCGCGACCAGCGTTTTGCCGCTGCCCACGTCGCCCTGCAGCAGGCGGTTCATCGGCGCGGGGCGGCACAGGTCGGCCGTGATCTCGCCTGCCGCGCGCAGCTGAGCGCCGGTGGGGCGGTAGGGCAGGCTGCGCCAGAAGGGCCCCAGGTCCAGCGCCCGCATCGGCGCGCCGGTCAGCCGGCGGCCGTGGCTGCGCAGCAAAAAGATGCCCAGCTGCAAAATATACAGCTCCTCAAAGATCAGGCGGCGGCGGGCGGCGGCAGCCTCGGCCGCGTCGGCCGGGGCGTGGATGCCGCGCACGGCCTGCGCCCTGGGCGGCATCTTGTAGCGCTCGAGCAAAACGGGCGGCAGCGGGTCCGGCAGGGTGTCGGCGCAGTCCAGCACGGCCTGCACGGCGCGGGCGATGCGCCCCGAGGGCAGGCCCTCGGTGGCCGGGTAGACGGCGACCAGCGGCGCCGCCGCCACCTGCGCCTGCGTGCGCACGGTGGGGTGGGAGATCTCGCGCCGGGTCATGCTGCCGCCGAAGCGTCCCTCAAAATAATAGGTCTCGCCGACGCGCAGCGCGTCGGCCGCATAGCTGGCGTTGAACCACGAGAGGGCCAACAGGCCGGTATCGTCGGCGGCCTCGGCCTGCACGAGCACCCGCCCGCCGGTGATGCGCCGGGCCGGCTTTTTGCGCAGCAGCTGCGCCCTGACGCAGCAGTCGGCGTCATAGGGGGCGGCGGCGATGTCATAGGGTCGGGTATAGTCGATGTAGCGGCGGGGGTAGTGCAGCAGCAGGTCCTGCACGGTAAAAATGCCCAGTTTGGCAAATTTTTTGGCGAAGGCGGGCCCCACGCCCTTGACGTATTGGATGCTGTCCTCAAGCTTTGGCACGCGGCGCCCTCCCCCCTGTGTAAAGGTCACGGGCCGGTTGGACCCGGCCCGTCAGACTGTCAAAAAAGAACTATTTCAAATCCATCGTTCTCGGCGGACATGCGCCGACGAGGACGATACCTCTAGAGCAAAAGATGTCGTTCGAGTCGCCTTTACGCATGAGAACGATATCTTTTGCGACGGGGTGTGTCCAAGAGAGGGGTGCAGGCGGACCGGCGCAGCCAGTGACGCCGAACCCCTCTTTTGCAGCGTGTCGAATCTTTCGACACGCTGACAGGCCGGTTGGACCCGGCCCGTGGGAATGTGTTTTTGCCTGCCTTATTCGACGCTGATCATGTAGTAGTAGACCGGCTGGCCGCCCTTGATGTGGCTGACCTCGACGCTGTTGCCGCACTTGCTCTGCACGAGCTGGGTGGTGCGCTCGGCGTCCTCGTCGCTGACGTCGCAGCCCGAGATGACGGTGATGAACTGGCTGTCCTTCTTTTTCATGCTGCGGGCCAGGCGGTAGGTCAGCTTGGCGATGTCGGTGCCGGTGGCCACGATCTTGCCGTTCTCCAGCGCCATGATCTCGCCCTGGCGTATGGTCTTGCCGTCGAATTCACTGTCGCGCGCGGCGTAGGTGACCAGGCCGGTGCCGACCTTCTCGGCCGCCGCCATCATGTTGACGGCGTTCTCCTCGGCGGCGCAGTCGGGGTCAAAGTTGAGCATGGCGGTCATGCCCTGCGGCACGGTGCGGGTGGGCAGCACCAGCACGGTGCGGTCGGCCAGCTTCTGCGCCTGCTCGGCGGCCATGATGATGTTCTTGTTGTTGGGCAGCACCAGCACGGTCTTGGCCGGCACGCTCTGGATGGCGGCCAAAATGTCCTCGGTGGCAGGGTTCATCGTCTGCCCGCCCGAGACCACGGCGTCCACGCCCAGGTCGGTGAACACCGACTTGAGCCCCTCGCCGGCGGCCACGGCGACAAAGCCGTAGTCCCTCTCGGGGTCGACGGCGGCGTAGGCGAAGCTCTCGGCGCCCTCGGGGGCCGCCTGCTCGGCGGCGGCCTGCTTCTCCAGCCCCTTGCCCTGCTTCTGGCGGGCGAGGAACTGCTCGTGCATATTCTCGATCTTGAAGTTGGTCAGGTAGCCGTACTTGATGGCCTCGGTCAGCATCTTGCCGGGGTCCGAGGTATGCACATGGCAGTTGGCGACGTCGTCGTCCTCGATGACGACGACGGAATCGCCGTTGGACTCCAGAAAGGCGCGCAGGCGGGTGATGCTGGCGCCGCCCTCTTTATGGACCAGGAACTGCGTGCAGTAGCCGTTCTTGATGTCCTCGACCTTCATCAGATCGTCGGTGAAGACGCCCTTGCCGGCGGCATCGCTCGAGACCTTGGGCTTGGCCGTGACCTCGGCGGCGGGCACGATGCCCCGCCCCTCGAACACGCTGCGCATCCCCTCGAACACATACAGGATGCCCTGCCCGCCGGCGTCTACGACGCCGGCCTTTTTAAGCACCGGCAGCAGGTTGGGGGTATCCTCCAGCGCGGTCTGGGCGGCCGCCATCATCTCGGCCCACAGGGCCGGGACCTCGGCGGCGCTGCTCTTGACGGCGGCCTCGGCGGCGAGCCGCGTGACGGTCAGGATGGTGCCCTCGGTGGGCTTCATCACGGCCTTGTAGGCGGCGTCGACGCCCATCTGCAGGGCCTGCGCAAGATCCGCCGCCTCGGCGGTCTGCTTGCCGGCCAGCGCCTTGGAAAAGCCGCGGAACAAAAGGCTCGTGATAACGCCGCTGTTGCCGCGCGCGCCGCGCAGCATGGCGGAGGCCGCCACCTTGCTGGCCTCGGCCACGGTGCAGCTGTCGGGCAGGTTCTCAAGCTCGCGCCCGGCCGCGCCGATGGTCATGCTCATGTTGGTGCCGGTGTCGCCGTCCGGCACCGGGAAGACGTTGAGCTCATCCACGCGCACGCGCTGGTTGGCGATGTTGTTGGCGCCGGAGAGGATGGCGTCCCGCAAAGTTTTGCCTGTGATCATATCTTTCAACACCTCATTGATGAGTTTTTCACGGCCTGTCACAGCGAGAGGATGTCGTCGACGAACACGTCGACGCATTCCACCTTGAGACCGGTGGCGTGCTCCACCTCGTCGCGCACACGGTGGGTGATGCTCTGGGTGATGGTCTTGATATTGAGCCCGTACCCAACCATGATGTGCAGCACGATGTGCAGCTGGCGGCCGTTCTCGATCACGGTCACGCCCTGCTCCGGCAGGCGGCCGTGCTTGAGCGCCGTGCGCACGTCGTGCCCGGTGGGGTTCTGCCCCATGGCGGCGATGCCGTAGCACTGCGCGGCGGCGTGGGCGGCCAGCGCCGTGAGGTAATCATTGGTCAGCGAGATGTGGCCGTAAGGATTCACCTTGGTGATCATGCGTTTCCTCCTTCTGCCGGGCCAGACGGACCCAGGCGGCGGTCATGTACAGTACATTATACACCATTTTGCACCGTTTGAACAGTGGTAAAATACAAAACCGCCCCCGTTGTTTTTTGGGCAGACTGCCGGCGGAAAATTCACAAACCATTCACAAACTCCCTACCGGTATCTGCTATACTGATTTTAGGCAAAACGCACAAACGCAAATGGGGTTTTGAGCATGAATTTGTTGTTTTTCCTGACGCCCAAGCAGGATGTTCTGTTTATCTACGAGGATTTTACCCTGCGCCAGGCACTGGAAAAGTGGGCCAACCAGCGCTACGCGACCATCCCCATCCTGCGCCGCAGCGGCGAGTATGTGGGCACCATCAGCGAGGGGGACCTGCTGTGGGGCATCAAAAACCTGGCCGCCGACGGTACCGGCTTTGAGGATGTGCCCATCGCCAGGCTGCCCCGCCGCAGGGACTATAAGGCCGTGCCGGTCACCACCGACATGACGGCGCTGCTGCGCGGGGTGCTCGATCAGAACTTTGTGCCGGTGGTCGATGACCGCAACGTGTTCATCGGCATCGTGCGCCGCACCTCGGTGCTGGATTACGTCTACCGCAACTTTGACCACGAGGAGCTGGTGCGCAAACCGCCCCGGCCCAAAAAGGCGGCGCAGACGCAGATGTAAGATTTGGAAAATCCGGGGCGCATACCGCGCCCCGGATCTTTGTTTTGGTGAGCGTCTCAGGCGTTCTCTGTCTCCAGGCCGACCTCTTCCTCCGCCTGGACATCGTCAAAGACGGAGAGCATGGGCTTGACATCCTTGTGGCGCATACGGCGGTCGACGTAGTTTTGGGTGATGCGCATGACGACGGGCGACAGCGCCAGCACGCCGATGAGGTTGGGCATGGCCATCAGACCGTTGAAGGTATCGGACAGGTCCCACGCGAGCTGCATCTTCATGGTGGCGCCGAAGATGATGAACGCCACGAAGACGATCTTGTAGTACATGGTGGACTTCTCGCCGAAGAGGTACTCAAAGGCGGTGGAGCCGTAGTGGCTCCAGCCCAGCACGGTGGAGAAAGCGAAGAGCAGGATGGCGAGGGCGATGAACATCGGCCCGATGGCGCCGAAGGTCTGGGCCAGCGCCTCGCCGACGAGGGCGGAATCCTCGACGTTGGCAAGCACGGCGCCGGTGTCGAGGTCGACGAGACCGGAGGTGAGCACGGTCAGTGCGGTCAGCGTGCAGACGACGATGGTGTCGGCAAAGACCTCAAAGATGCCCCACATCCCCTGGCGCACCGGCTCGCGCACGTTGGAGCTGGAATGCACCATGACCGAGGAGCCGAGGCCCGCCTCGTTGGAGAAGACACCGCGCTTCATGCCCCAGGTCAGCGCCATCTTGACGCCGCTGCCGACGATGCCGCCGGCCACGGCCTGCATACCGAAAGCGCCCTTGAAGATGGCCACGAAGGCGGGACCGATGCGCCCGGCGTTGAACACGCAGGCGATGACGGTGCCCACCACATAGGCGATGGCCATGAAGGGGACGAGCTTTTCGGTGACGGCGGCAATGCGCTTGAGCCCGCCGATGAGCACCAACCCGGCCACGACCATGAGCACGAAGCCGGTGACCACGGCCGGGATGCCGAAGGCGGCGGTCATGTTGCCGGCGATGGAGTTGATCTGGCTCATGTTGCCGATGCCGAAGGAGGCCATCAGGCAGAAGATGCTGAACAGCACGGCCAGCACGGCGCCGACCTGCTTCATGCCCTTTTTGCCGCCCAGGCCGTCGCGCAGGTAGTACATGGCGCCGCCCTGCCAGGCGCCGGCGCTGTCACGCCGGCGGTAAAAGATGCCCAAAACATTCTCGGAATAGTTGGTCATCATGCCGAAGAAGGCGACGATCCACATCCAGAAGATGGCGCCGGGGCCGCCGGTCATGATGGCGGTGGCCACGCCGACGATGTTGCCGGTGCCGATGGTGGCGGCCAGCGCCGTGCACAGCGACTGGAACTGCGAGATGGCGGCGTCGCTTTTGGCGGTGTGGGCGGTGATGTGCCTGTCGGTGAAGACCGAGCCGATGGTGTTCTTCATCCAGTAACCGAAGTGGCTGATCTGGAAGAATTTGGTCAGGCAGCTCATCAGGATGCCGGTGCCGACCAGCATGATCAGCATGGGGATGCCCCACACAAAGCTGTTGACCGCGCCGTTGACGGAAGCGACGGTATCGACGAACGCTTCAAACATAGATTCCTCTCCCCTTTTGCCCGTTCCTGTGTTGCGGGCGCAGTAAACTTATTCGCCGTTTACAGCAAAAATGCGAGGGGCAGCCCGTCCGCCTTTGTATCGGCCGGTCCTGCGCCCTCACACCGTTGTGAGCAGGCAAACAGTACATCTCTATTGTAGCCGCGCGGGCGCCGATGTCAAGACTTTCGCAGGATTTTTGTTGGCGCCGTACATACGTTTGTGCGTGCATGGAAAACATTTTGTGCGTTTTGCACGCCGGGCTATGCCCGGCGCTTGCCCTGTGTACAGGGCAAGGCAAAACCGGCCGGAGCGCAGCGCAGCGGAGCGAGAGCCGTACCGAAATCGGCCAGTGCGCGCACGCGCATCATAGGCGAGGTGCTCGACTTATACAAAAAGCGGTCCCCGGTGGGGACCGCTTTTTGTATGGCAGTTGCTTCCTGCACTTATTTGAGCTCGATCTTGGCGCCGACCTCTTCCAGCTTCTTCTGGATCTCCTCGGCCTCGGCCTTGGAGACGCCCTCCTTGATCTTGGCCTCGGGGGTCTCGACCAGCTTCTTGGCATCCATCAGGGAAGCGCCGGTGATCTCCTTGGTGACCTTGATGACCTGCATCTTCTGGGCGCCGACCTCTTTCAGGATGACGTCGAACTCGGTCTTCTCCTCCTCAGCGGGGGCAGCGCCGGCGGCGGCGACGGCGGGGCCGGCAGCAGCGGCCACGGCGGAAACGCCGAACTCCTCGCAGATGGTGTCAACGAGCTCCTTGAGCTCCAGGACGGTCATCGACTTGACAGAGTCGATGATGGCAGTGATTTTTTCAGAAGCCATGATGATTTTACCTCCATATCATGTCATTTGTCGGGTGCGGCCGGCAAATTTTCAGGCCGCAAAGGGTGTGGGCAGGTTCTGTTTACGCAGCTTCGCTTTCGCGCTTTTCAAGCAGCTCGTTGAGGCTGACGGCCAGACCGCCGATGATGCCGTTGAGCGAGCCGGCCAGCATGGAAAGCAGGCCCTCGCGGTTGGGCATGGTGGACAGCTCCTTGACGCCGGCGGCGTCGAGCACCTGACCGTCGCAGAAGCCGCCCTTGACGGCAAAACGCTTGGAACGGTCAGCGTCGGCATACTTGCACAGGATGCGGGCGGCGGCAGAGGGGTCGTCGGCCGAGACGGCAATGGCGGTATCGCCCTTGAACAGGTCGGTCAGGCTTTCGAGCGCCGTGCCCTTGACAGCCAGGCGGAGCATGGTGTTCTTCACGACCATATACTCGACCCCGGCCTCGCGCAGCTCACGGCGCAGCTTGGTGTCGTTGGCCACATTGATGCCGTTGTACGACACGACCACCCCGGCCAGCGAGCCCTGCAGCTTGGCGGACAGGTCCGCCACGAACGCCTTTTTGGTCTCGAGGATTTTGGCACTGGGCATTTTTTGGTTTCACCTCGTTTCTGTTGGGAAAGTCTTGGTCGAAAAAGGCCGATCCCCCGTTTCCGAGAGATCGGCCTGCAACGCATTACAACGTATAAAAGGCGGTTTCTCGGCAGGCGGGGTGACCCTTTACGCTTGGTTAAGCACCTGCTGTCTTAAAAACAGCAACCAGAGTATACCGCACGGCGGCGGATTTGTCAAGCATTAAATCCATCGGCATTGACCGACATGTGCGGGCAATGCCGATACCGCTAGAGCAAAAATGCCGCAGCAAGTCGCCCGTAGGGCATACGCAAGGCATTTTTGCGACGGTGGGGAATCTAAGGGGGAGGTGCAGGCGGACCGGCGCAGCCAGTGACGCCGAACCTCCCTCTTAAAGCCCGCAGGGCTTTTTAGACGCCGTACTTGGTGGTGGAGATGCGCACGCCGGGACCCATGGTGGAGGCGACGGTCGCGCTCTTGAAATAGGTGCCCTTGGCGGCGGCCGGCTTGGCCTTGGCGATGGCGTCGAGCACGGTGTCGACGTTGGCCATCAGCTTCTCGGCGCCGAAGGACGCCTTGCCGACCGGCACATGGATGATGTTCTGCTTGTCCAGGCGGTACTCGATCTTGCCGGCCTTGGCCTCGGTGACGGCACGGCCCACATCGGGGGTGACGGTGCCGGCCTTGGGGTTGGGCATCAGGCCGCGCGGGCCCAGCAGACGGCCCAGACGGCCGACCTTGCCCATCATGTCCGGGCTGGTGACGAGCACATCGAAATCAAGGAAGCCGCCCTGGATCCGGGCGATGAGGTCATCGTCGCCGACCTCGATGGCGCCGGCCTCACGCGCGGCATCGGCCGCGGGGCCCTTGGCGATGGCGATGACGCGCACGGTCTTGCCGGTGCCGTTGGGCAGCACGACGGCGCCGCGGACCTGCTGGTCGGCGTGGCGGCTGTCGACGCCCAGACGGACGTGCAGCTCGACGGTGGCATCGAATTTGGTGGTAGCGGTCTTGCAGCAGAGCGCAAGACCCTCGGCCGGCTCATAGACCTTGCCGCGCTCGATGAGCTTGGCGGCCTCGATATACTTCTTGCCGTGTTTCATGTTGTGCGCCCTCCTTACCCTTCGACGGTGACGCCCATGCTGCGGGCGGTGCCTTTGATCATGCTGACCGCGCTCTCCAGGTTGGCGGCGTTGAGGTCCGGCATCTTGGTCTTGGCGATCTCCTCGGCCTGGGCCAGGGTGATGGAGCCGACCTTCTGCTTGTTGGGCACGCCGGAGGCCTTGTCAAGGCCGGCGGCCTTCTTGATCAGCACGGGGGCGGGCGGGGTCTTGGTGATGAAGGAGAAGGAGCGGTCGGCATAGACGGTGATGACCACCGGGATGATCATGCCGATCTGGTTCTTGGTGCGCTCGTTGAACTCCTTGGTGAAGGCGACGATGTTGACGCCCTTCTGGCCCAGGGCGGGGCCGACGGGCGGCGCCGGCGTCGCTTTGCCGGCAGGGATCTGCAGCTTGATGTAGCCAGTGATTTTCTGTGCCATGATAAAACCTCCATTTGTGGTCAGTTGCGGCCGGCCGTACGGCAGGCCTCCCACGGGCAGCCCGGGGCCGCCCTCCAAGAATCCCTGAGCAAATCTCGCCTTTGGCTTGGCACGCATCTTACCGGCTGTGCCGCACCGCTGGCGTCGTGAAAATGCTCGATAATACACAAAGTATTACCTGCGCTTTTCGCTTAGCCATCGGCATGGCTCGCTCGGCAATCTGCATACCAGATTTGTTCAGTGCTTCTTGATAAAAACCGCATGCGGTCTTTACCGAAAGTATTTTGTGCGCGTTCAGAACGCGCGCACCTCGTGCAGCTCGAGCTCGGCCGGCATCTCGCGGCCGAACATCGTCATCTTGATGACCACCTTGCGCTGCTCGAGGTCGATGGACTCCACCGTGCCGACGGAGCCCTCCATCGCGCCGGCGATGATCTCGACCGTGTCGCCGACCTTGTAGTCCACACGGGGCAGGGCGGCGGCCGTCTGCGCGACGGATTCCAGGCCCATCTGGGCGACCTCCGTCTCGGTCAGCGGCTCCGGCTTGGAGGCCGGCCCCACGAACCCGGTGCAGCCGCGGGTGTTGCGCACGATGTACCAGGTATTGTCGTTCATCACCATCTTGACGAAGACATAGCCCGGGTACAGCTTGTGCTGGACTTCCTTTTCGCCGATGCGGTTGCCGTGCTTGTCCAGCTGTTCCTCCACCACCGTCTCGGTGGGGACCTTGCAGTCACAGATCAGGTCCTGGATGCGGCGGTTCTCGACCTTCGTCATCAGGTCCTGGGCGACCTTGTTCTCGTAGCCGGAATAGGTATGCACCACATACCAGCTTGCCTGTTCAGCCATTCGTGTGCCTCCGCCTTGGTCAAGCGCCGATGAGCAGGTGGATGATGCCGCCGAAGCCGAGGTCCAGCGCCAGCATGAACACGGCCGAAACGGCCACCACCACCAGCACCACGCAGGTATTGTTGACGGTCTCCTTGCGGCTGGGCCACACGACCTTCTTCAGCTCGCTGCGGGTATCCTTCAGGTATTTGCCGATGCCGGCAAAAAAGCCTTTGATGTGGGCCCAGATGCCCGGCTTTTTGGCGGCGGGTTTCTTGTCAGCCATCGTCAAGCCACCTCACTTCGTCTCGCGGTGAAGCGTGTGCTTTTTGCAGAAGCGGCAGTACTTTTTGACCTCGAGACGGTCAGGGCTGTTCTTCTTGTTCTTCTCTTTGTTGTAGTTGCGCTGCTTGCACTCGGTGCAGGCGAGGGTGATCTTCACGGTCATTGTTTGGCACCTCCATACATAACGGTTTTGAGCAAAAAACCTCCCTCTGCGCGGGGCGGACGGGACCCGCCCGCTGCGGACGTCGGCCCGGAAAATGGGCACAAAAAATAAAGCCCGCAAAAGAGGTGCTACCATAGTAGCACAACCCTTGCGGGAAAGTCAAGAGGGAAATGCAAAGCAAAACGGGATTTTTTCAGGCGCCGAGGGGGATGTCGACCTCCGCCCCCAGCGCGAAGGCATAGACGGAAAGGCGGGTCACCGGCACGTCCAGCCGGCGGGCAAAGGCGTAGCGGTACAGGCGCAGCTGGGCCGCGTATTCCTTTACATAATAGGCGGGGTCGGTGCTTTGGTCGGTCTTGTAGTCGATGATCTCGGCGTGGTCGTCAAACAGCAGCACCAGGTCGGCGATGCCCTGCACCAGCACCCGCGCCTGCCCGGCCGGCACGGCGCCCAGGTCCGGCACCACCTGCGCCGCCGGCAGTGCGGTGATGAAGGGTTCCTCCCGCAAAATGCTCCTGGCCGCGCGGATACGCTGCCACACCGTCCCGGCAAAGAACGGGCGCACGGCGTCCAGGTCCAGCTTTTCGGCCAGCACGGGGTCGAGCAGGCGCAGCGCCCGCTGGCGCTGCACCTCGGCCGCGAGGTCAGGGACGTCGGCGTCAAAGGGCACGCTCTGCAAAAAGGCGTGGATGGCGGTGCCGCGCTCGGCCCCGGTCAGGCCGTCCGCCTGCATAAAGGCGGGGCGCTGCGGCTGCTCCGGCCGGCTGCCGTGGGTGACGGCGGTCACGCTGACCTTGGCCGGCACGGCGCGCAGCGGCGCGCGCGGGTCTTGCCATGCAAAGCCGGCCTGCAGCGCCGCGCATAAGGTCTCGTCCGGGGCGGGCGCGGGCGGCGCCGGCGCTGTTCCGGGCGCGGGCGGGGCGGTGAGCAGGCGTACGGTCAGCGGCGCGGACGCCGCGCCGTACACCGGAGCCATGCCGCTGCGCTGCCATACTTCGGCGCTGGCCGGGCAGCGCAGCGCCGCCGTCAGCAGCCAGGCGCCCCAGCTGGCCAGGCCCTGCAAAAGCTCCGGGTCCCGCACGCCGGCGCGGGCATACAGCGCCGGGGCACGCAGCTCCTGCTCCGGTTTTTTGAGGGGCACGGTAACGATGAGCGCGTCCCGCGCGCGGGTCAGCGCCACATACAAAATGCGCATCTCCTCGCTCAAGGTCTCGGTGCGGATGGCGTCGGCCACGGCGGCGTAGGGCAGCGTTTTGTAGCGCTGGGCCAGGCCCCCGGCGCGCAGGGTCACGCCCACGCCCAGCGTACGGTGCGCCAGCACCGGGCGGATGGCGTCGCTCGTGTTGAAGCGGTGCATGGTATCGGCCACGAACACGACCGGGAACTCCAGCCCCTTGGATCGGTGCACGGTCATGATGCTCACGCAGCCGGGGCGGGTCTGGCCGGCGCCCTGCCGGGTCAGGCCGCCGCTTTGCGCGGCGTCCATCGCGCGCACCAGCGCCGGCAGGCCGCTGCGCCCGGCGCCCGCTGCCCAGGCGGCAAAGGCCAGCAGCTCCTCGCGGCAGCGGGGGCCGTCCGGCAGCGCGCCGACGGCGGCCAGGTAGCCGGTGCGGGCAAACAGCTCCTCGAGCAGGGCGTCGACCGGCCGCGTGCGGGCCAGGCGGCGCAGGGCGGTGAGCTCCTGCACAAAGTTTTTAAACTTGGGCAGGCCGCTGTGCAAAACGGCGCCGTACAGGCTGCCGCGCGGCGTCTCGCGCCGCAGAGCGACGAGGTCGTCGGGCGTGAACAGGAACATCGGGCTGAGCATGGCGGCCGCCAGCTCGACGTCCTGCGCGGGGTTGTCGAGCACGCGCAGCAGCGCCGCAAAGGGGCGGATGTGCACGGCGTCCAGCAAGTCGGCGGCAACGTCGGCGCAGACCGGGATGCCCAGCGCCTGCAGCGCCTGCTGGTAGGTAACGAAGGCGGCGCGGCCGCGCAGCAAAATGCAGAAATCCTCGTACCGGCAGGGGCGGGTCCCCTGCTCTGCGCGCACCAAAAAGCCATCGGCCACCATGGCGGCGATGCGCGCAGCCACGGCGCGGGCGTCGGCCGCGGCGGCCTCGTCGCCGGCGCAGTCCAGCACGTCCACCTCGCACAGGCCCGGATAGGCGGGGTCCGGCGCGCCGGCCACCAGCCGCTGGCCGGGACCGTACGCCACACCGCCCAGCCGCGCCGAAAAGACCGGCTCCAGCAGGGCGTTGATGCCCGCCACCACGGCCGCAGCGCTGCGGAAGTTGGCGTCCAGTGCGATGGTGGCCGGCTGGCCGGCCGGCGCCGGCCACGGTGCCCAGGCGGCCTGCTTTTCGATAAAGACGGCCGGCTCCGCCTGGCGGAAGCGGTAGATGCTCTGCTTGATGTCCCCGACCAAAAACAGGTTGCTGCCGTCCTCGTCGGCCAGCGAGAAGTAGATGGCGTCCTGCAGGGCGTTGGTGTCCTGGTATTCGTCCACCAGCACGGCACCGCAGCGGGCGCTGACGGTGCGGCACAGCGGCGTGCGCCCGCCCTGTCCATCCCGCAGCAGGCGCAGCGTCAGGTGCTCAAAATCCGCATAGTCCAGCGTTTTTTCCTCCAGCTTGGCGGCAAAATAGCCGTCCGAAAACTGCTGCACGGCGCGCCCCAGCGCGGCGATGAGGGGGGCGGTGCGGGCGCGGTCGGCGGCAAATTCGGCCTCGGTGCACAGCAGCAGATCGGCGAGGCGGCCGGCCAGCTTTTTGGCGCGGTCGCGCAGGTCGCTGGCGAGGGCGGCGCTCGCGTTGGCCGCCTTGCCGCCGCGCACGCCGCCGGCCCGCGGCCAGCTGTTCAGCGCCGGCAGCGCCTGCACAGCGCCGTCCCAGTCATGGGCGGCGAGCCGGGCGCGCAGGGCGGCCAGGCGGTCGAGGTCAGCGTGCAAAACGCCGGTGTAGGCGGCGTCGGCCGCGGTGTCGCCGGCGGCGGCGCACAGCGCGCTTTCCAGCAGCGTGCCGACGGCGGCGGCGCGGCGCCCGGCCGCGGCCAGCAGGGCCTGCCCCCACACGGTGCCATCCACCGGACCGTCGGCCTGCCACTGGGCCACAAAGCGGTCCAGCGCCGCGTCCGGGTCGGGCAGGGTGCGCAGGAAGTCATAGAGGGCGAGCACGGTGCTGCCGGCGGTGTCGTCGGTGCGGCCGCGGTCATACAGGTCGGCGAAGGCGCGGAAATCCGGGTCCGCATAGGCGGCCTCCAGCGTGGCGGCCAGCGTCTCCTGCCGCAGGCGGTACAGCGTCGCCTCGTCGGCTACGTCGAGGTCCGGCGGCAGACCGAGGGCGGAGAAGTGCTGGCGCACGAAATGCAGGCAGAAAGCATCCACCGTGCCGATGGCGGCGCGCTGCAGGCGCAGCTGCTGGCGGCGCAGGCGGGCGTTGCCGGGCTGCGCGCGGGCGGCCAGGGCCAGGCGCTCGGTCACGTCGGCGCGCAGCTTGGCCGCGGCGGCGGTGGTGAAGGTGACGATGATCAGGCTGTCGGCCTCGACGGGATGGACCGGGTCGGTAAGCAGGCCGACCACACGCTCGACCAGCACCCGCGTTTTGCCGGAGCCGGCGGCCGCGCTGACCAGCAGGCTGCCGCCGCGCGCCGAGACGGCGCGCTGCTGGGCGGGGGTAAATCGTACGCTGGACTGTTCAGGCATGGGCATCCTCCGATGGCGCATCAGGCGCAGGCAGGTCAAAGGGGTCTGTGGTATCGGTGTCGGGCGTGCGCTCGGCCTCGCCCTCGGCGCGGCGGCAGGCTGCACGGTAGTCGCACCACTGGCAGGGCTTGCCGCCCCCGTCCGGGCAGAAGGGCGCGGCGGCGATGCGGCCGCCGTACAGGTTGCGGGTCATCTCGATGAGCATATTGTCGAGGTGGGCGCGGATGCGCCCAAGCTTGTCGGCGTCGGCCAGGTGCCGGCGCGAGGCCGCCGTCAGCGCGCCGGTGCGGGCACTGAACTCCAGCGGCACGAAATCGCCGCTGCCGGCGGCGTCCATCGCCCGCCAGACGCCCTCGTCGTCCAGCAAGAGACCGTCCAGCGGGTAGTCGGGCGCTTCCGCTTGCGGCGCCTCCCCGGCGTCGGCCGGTGTTTGCGGGCGGGCGGCGGTGGTGGGGGCGGGGTCGGCGAGCAGATACTCGACGCCGGCCGCCCTGGCGCCGGGAAACAACGCCTGCCCGTTGCGCTCGAGCGTGAACAGGTAGAGCAGCATCTGGCAGTCCAGCCCATGGTAGACCTCGCGCAGGTCGAACTTTTTGTTGCCGGTCTTGTAATCGACGACGCGGATGTACGTTTGGCCGTCCTTTTCCATCGCGTCCACACGGTCGACGGTGCCCACCACGCGGATGGTGTGCCCGGCCCCGTCGTCCAGCTGCACCGGCTCGATGTGCGGGGCATCCGGGTCCGCGGCGTTGGGGCGGTCGTCGATGCGCAGCTCGAACGCCACCGGCTTGAAGCCGGACTGGCGCACGTCGCGCTGGATGAAGCCCAGCAGCCCGACCAGGTTGCGCCGGATGCGCTGCAAAAGATACTGCATACGCACGGTGGCGCCGGGCAGGTTTTCGTCGACATATTCCCGCATCAGCGCGTCGACGAGGTTTTCGAGCGCCTCCGGGTCAAGGCCGGCAAAGGCATCGCCCTGCCGGCAGAGCGCCTGCTCCAGCACCCAGTGGGTAAGCGTGCCGCTGATGTTGGGCGCCAGCTCCGCCCTGGGGCGCGGGCGCACGCCCAGCACATACTGCATAAAATAGCCGAACGGGCAGACGGCGTAGCGCTCGAACCGGGTGGGGCTGATGCGCAGCCCGCCCCCCAGCAGCGCGGCCAGGGCGGCGGTGTCCAGCACGGCGGCGGGCTCGCCGTCGGCGGCGCGGGTCACGGCGGCGAAGCCGGGCGCGGCGTCCGGCGTGCCCTCCAGCGCCTGCAGCGCCGCGTGCACGGCGGCGCGCTGCGGCGTCGGCT